>JAEWEK010000107.1 GCA_023389425.1 Pseudomonadota bacterium
GAACAGGACCGTGAAACGACTTTGCGCCGATGATAGTGCTGCAACCAGTGTGAAAGTAGGTTATCGTCAGGCTTTTATATGAAAAATCCCCGTCAGCCTGTGTGCTGGCGGGGATTTTTTTGCTTTCTGGAGACGAAATGCCGCATATGAGAATATCGAACGACGTTTCAGAGATGGATATCCCGCTGATCCATCAATTCCTCTCCAACGATTCGTACTGGGCCAAAGGCCTGGCGCTGACAACCCTCACCAAATCCCTGTCGAATTCCTTGTGCTTCGCCGGCTTCGTCGGCGACAGGCAAGTCGCATTCGGCCGCGCGATCACGGACTTCGCCAGCATGGGCTACCTGAAGGATATCTTTGTCCTGCCGGGATACCGCGGACACGGCTATGGCAAGCAGCTGGTGAAAGCGATGCTGGCGCGGCTCGACCAGGAAGATGTCCCTGCGCTCTTGCTGGCGACGCAGGACGCGCACACTCTGTATCGCCAATTTGGATTCGAACCTGTCGAAGGCGCGGTCAAATTGATGCGCCGGGTGCGGCCGTCCACCTGAATCTGAGGCACAATCCCGGCTATTGGCATTGCCCATTTTTCAACCCGGAGAGCGCATGAACGAACAGGTGGCGCGCGACGTAGTACTCGTCCGCGCAATCGAAACCAGCGACGGTGACCATACCGTGCTGTCCGACGACGACCGAAATTACGCCAGCCGCAGTGCGCGTGAGCTGGCGGCGTGGCAGGCCGCCGACAGCAAAACCTCGGCGACGATCGACCACTTTCTTCAACAGCGATCGGAACTGATCCTCAAACGCCTGGCCGAACGCACTCCCGCGTTCGCGAGTTTCCTCCGGCGCCGCCCGATCCTGCCGGCATTGACCGTGATCCTGCCGTTGCTCGGCCTGATCGCCGGCGCTGGCCTCGACCGCATCGCCGATCCGCATCGCGTCGACCTGCTGTCCGCGCCGCTGCTGCTGATCATCGGCTGGAACCTGCTGGTCTACGTCATCCTGATTGCCTGGCTGTTCGTGCCCGGGCGCGCCACTGGCTGGGCACGTCAAGGCATGCTGCGGCGCCTCAGCGTCGGCAAGGCTGCGCTGCCGCGCAAGCTCGCGCCCGCACTATCGGCCGGACTGCTGCGATTCATGGATGACTGGACGGCACTGTCTGCGCGGCTCACACGCGCGCGCCTGAGCCGCGCGATCCACTTCGCCGCCGCGTCCTTCGCGATCGGCGCCGTGCTGTCGCTGTATGCGCGCGGCCTGCTGACCCAATATGCCGCCGGCTGGGAGAGCACCTTCCTCGACGCGCGCCAGGTCCACGCACTGCTGTCCTTCCTGTTCACGCCGGCGATGCTGGTGTTCCCTATCCAGGGCTTTTCGCTGGCCGATATCGAAGCGCTGCGCTTTGCGCCGGGCGCCTCGGCCGCGGATGGCGCGCGCTGGGTCCATCTCTATGCAGCCACGCTGGCGATCATCGTGATTGTTCCGCGACTGGTGCTTGCCGCATTCGCCCACTGGCGCGCGCGCCGTTTGCGGCGCCGCTTTCCGCTCGCGCTGACGGGTGCATATTTCGCGTCACTCGCCCAGCATGCGGGCGCTGGCGGCGTCCCGGCCGTGCTGCGTGTGATCCCTTACAGCTTCACCGTCGATGCCCAGCGCGGCAAGAGCCTGGCCATGCTTGCGCGCGGTGCACTTGGCGACAGTGCGCAGCTGATGCTGCGGCCGTCCAGCCCTTACGGCGAAGACCCGGACAAGGCTCTGCGCGACGAGATGCTCGACGATCCCGAGGTCGCCGTGACCGCAGCGCTGTTCAGCGTCGCCGCTACGCCGGAAAACGAGAACCACGGCGCCTTCATCGACTACCTGCTGCGCCGTTGTCCGCGTGCGCCGGCGGTCATCATCGACACCTCATCCTTCACCAAGCGCGGGGACGACGCGCGCCTGGCTGAGCGCAGCGCGTTGTGGCGCGAGTTCTGCCGCTTCCATCGCGCCGACGCACAATTCGTCGACCTGCTCGATCCTGCAAGCGCACGGCTCGAGCTCGACGCGCAGGTGCGCGCATGAGCGCAGCGTCCCTCACCATCCAGTTCGCGCTGGTCTCGCACACCAACAACGGCAAGACGACGCTGGCGCGCACGCTGACCGGCGTCGACGTCGGCGAGGTACGCGATGCCGCCCACGTCACCGTGTTCGCGGAATCCCACCCCTTGCTGACGACGCCGGAGGGCGACGCGCTGGTGCTGTGGGATACGCCCGGCTTTGGCGACTCGGTGCGCCTGCTCAAGCGCCTCGCGATGTCGGGCAACCCGATCGGATGGTTCATGCGCGAGGTGTTCGACCGCTACCGCGACCGCACCTTCTGGCTCAGCCAGCAGGCGCTGCGCGCGGCGAAGGAGCAGGCCGACGTCGTGCTCTATCTCGTTAACTCAGCCGAGCAGCCGCGCGATGCCGGCTATCTGCCGCCCGAGATGAAGATACTCGAGTGGCTGGGCAAGCCAGTTGTGGTGCTGCTCAACCAGATGGGCCCGCCCCGGCCGGGTACGGAAGAGCTGGCGGAGCAGGAACGCTGGCGCGATCATCTGGCGCAGTATCCTGCGGTGCGTAGCGTGCTCGCGCTGGATGCATTCGCACGCTGCTGGGTGCACGAGCACGTATTCTACGAAGCGGTCGGGAAGCTCATCGAGCCTGCCAAGCGCGAGGGCTATGCGCGCTTGCAAGCGACGTGGGAGGCGAGCAACCTGCGGCGCTATCGCGAGGCCATGCGCCTGATCGCGGAGCAGCTGGCCGACGCCGCGCGCGACAGCGAAGGCGTCGAAACCCGGCAGGGCGGTTTCGTGCGTGCTGCGATGCAGTCGATCGGCCTGGCGAAGGACAAGGACAAGGCCGAGCAGACGGCAATGGCGGCGCTGGTCGAACGGCTCAATGCCCGGATCGGCCGCACCACCACGGCGCTGCTCGCGCTGCACAAACTCGATCCCGGCGAAGCGGCGAAGATCAACTCGCGCGTACGCGAGAATTTCGCGGTGCGCGCGCCTTTGGACAAGGCGCAGGCTGGCCTGCTCGGCGCGATCCTGTCGGGCGCCGCGACCGGCCTGTCGGCCGACCTCATGGCCGGCGGCCTCACCTTCGGCGGAGGCGCGCTGCTGGGCGCCATCGTCGGCGGATTGACGATGGCCGGCGCCGCATGGGGATTCAATCGCGGCACCGACCGCGAGCATCCCAGCGTGCAGTTCGCCGATGCCTTCCTGCGCACGATGCTGGTCGGCGCGGTGCTGCGCTACCTCGCAGTCGCGCATTTTGGCCGCGGGCGCGGCAATTTTGTCGAAAGCGAATCGCCGCCGTTCTGGCAGGCGGAAGTCGAGAGAGCGGCCGATGTCGAAGAAGGCTTGTGGCAGCAGCTGCGCTCCATGGCGAGCAGAGAGGAAGCGGTGGCGCTGCTCATGCTGCGACTGGAAGGCATTGTTGATGACGTTCTCGCGCGTCTCTATCCGCATGCCGTTCCAGGCCGCGCTTCTAACGGAAGCGGTACTGGGCCGACAAGCCCATGACCCAGTTGCGGCGCGGCGCAGGTTCGTAGTATCGCTGGTTGCTGTCTCCGACGATCACGGAGCCGACGTAGCTGCGGCCGAACAGGTTGTTCAGGCGCGCGAACTCCTTGACCATCCATCCGCCGGATTGCTGGCGCGACTGCAGGCGCGCGTTGAAGACCATGTAGCCAGGAGCAGGGTGCGCCGCGTTCGCGTCGTCCGGATAGACATTGGCGTTGGCAAAGGTCTCGATCGCGGCATCGAGAAGGCCGCTGCCGCCCTTCCATCCGGCGCTGCCGAACAGGCTCGCGTTCGGCACGGCGGGAAGGCGGGCTCCCACGACGACGTTTCCGAAAGCTTGGTCGTACACCGCGCGCAGCAGCGTTGCCGCCAGCCGCCCGTTCCAGCCGGTGTCTCCGCCCGCGTGCAGCGACATCTCAAACCCCTGGCGCAGCGTGCGGCCGGCGTTGCGATAGCTGGTGCGGCCGCCCGTCGAGCTGTCGACCGCGAGCTCGTCGCGCGTGCGCACCTCGAACACCGCGGCGTCGATGCGCACATGCTCGGGAAGGAGTGCCTTCACGCCGGCTTCGATGTTCACGCTGGTGGAAGGCCGCAGCTTGAAATTGAAGCCACCGCTGGTCCCGGAGTAGAACAGCTCGTTGAGCGTCGGCGTCTCGAATCCGCGCGCGGCGCTGGCATACACATTCAGCGTTGGCGTCAGCTTGTACAAGACGCTGAGCAAAGGCGTCGTGCGCGCATAGCTGACGCCTCCGCTGTCGTCGCCATTCGACAGGAAGCGGTCGCGCACATCGACATTCAGGCGCGTGTGGCGCAGGCCGGCGGTGAGTACCCAGCGGCCGCGCTGCCATTCGGACTGCAGGTATGGATCGAGCGTGCGCAGCTCGTCGATCTCATTGCGGCGCAGGTTTCCGATCACGCCGAGCTGCGTGCCGACGAAGTTCTCGTAACCAGTGCGCTTGTCGCGCGAGGCGCCATATTCGACGCCGATCGTGGTGCGGAGCGTGCCGTCGTGCAGCGGACGCGTGTCCTGCCAGTTGATGTCGAGGCCATTGAAGTCGCGGTCAAAGTCGACCACGCCGCCGGAGCTCGATGGCGATGCCTGGAAGGCTTTGGAGAACGCCTGGAACTGGATGACCTTGCGGTTGCCGCCATAGAGCGTGAAGTGCAGCGCAGCGTCGCCGAAACGGCGTTCATACGCCAGGCCGGCCTGCGTGTGATCGATGCTCTTGCGCGTGTCATATCGGTCGGCGTAGCAGCGTGGCGGTGACTGGGCGTCGGAAGGATCGCTCTCGCATGCGCGCGGGTCGCGCTGGAAGCTTGTCCAGGTGATGCCGAGCGGGTCCTGTGTATCCGGCTGATGCAGCGAGCTTGCGATGAGGGTGACGCGGCTGTCCTTGTCCGGATGCGTGACGAGCTTTGCGTAGCCCTGGTCGCGCGTCGCGCCACTGTGGCGGCGATAGCCGTCGGTTTCGAAGTGGGATGCATCGAGCAGGAAGCCGACCGGGCCTGTGGCGCCTTCAGCATTGACGTCGGTCTTGCGGATGCCATCGCTGCCGGCGGAAGTGGTGATGCCAATCTCCGGCGCTCCGCTCGGATCGCGGGTAAACAACTGGATTACTCCACCGGAGTGATTGCCGTATAAAGCGGAGAAGGGACCGCGCAGCACCTCGATGCGTTCTGCCATATCGAGGTTGAAGGTCGCGGCCTGGCCTTGGCCATCGGGCATGGTCGCCGGAATGCCATCGGCGAGAAGGCGCACGCCGCGTACCCCGAAGGCAGAGCGGGCGCCGAAGCCGCGGGATGAGATTTGCAGGTCTTGCGCATAGTTCTGTCGGTTCTGAACGACGATGCCGGGCACACTGTTGAGCGATTCGGATACGTTCACGCGCAGCTGTGCATCTTGTATCTGCGACGCGTCGACAACGTCGACCGATGCGGCCAGGTCGAAACTGCTGTGCAGCATGCGGCTGCCGCTGACCACCACCACCGGCGTCTGGCTGATGTCCTGCTGCTCCGTAGCGACTGCGGGCAGGGCGATGGCGCATTGAAGCGAAAGCGCAAGGGATGTTTTGCAGCGTAGCATCGGTTTGGCGTCCAGGGGTGTGGCCATTTTGACAGCGGACTATAGCGCAGATATGGATGAGGGCTTCGTCTGTTTGAGCGAATTTTTCGCATCGCAGCAAAAAGCACTTGCGCACTGTTGAGCCGGTTTGCTATAGTTCGCGTCCGCTTCGATGACAGTGAAAAGCCAAACGAAATCAAGTAGTTGAGCTTGGAGAGTCCTTCAGGAAACTGAAGTGAAGCAAAAAAAGAAGTTGACGATCATCGCGAAACACTGCATAATCTCGCTTCTCTGCTGCTGACGAACACAACGCTTCGCAGAATGCAGCAAGGCAGTCTGATCTGCCTGTTCTTTAACAACAAACAGTCGATAAGTGTGGGCGTTTGATGAAGGTGCCAGCTGGCTTCGGCCAG
>JAEWEK010000047.1 GCA_023389425.1 Pseudomonadota bacterium
CTTACGAGCAGCGCAAGAAGGACGCCGACGAACGCCAGCGCAAAGTGAAGGAGCGCCAGGAGGAAAAGCGGGCGAAGGATGCGAAGAAGGCCGAGAAGCCGGAAACGCAGCAGCAGCCGGCCACATAAAACACCGTCGTTCCCGCGCAAGCGGGAACGGCGCCATCGGTAGGGATAAACCTTGGCGCTTAGCGTGCCCGCACCGGCGGCTTCGGCGCCAGGTCCGGCTCCGGCGGCTTGACCAGCTTCACAATCGCCATCGAGCAATTATCCCAACGTCCCCGCGAGCGTTCGCCCGCCTTGTTGATGAGCATCTCCGACGCCTGCCGCGGCGTCGCCCGCGCCGTCGCCGCGCCGAGCTCGGCGTCGGTGAAGAAATGCCACAAGCCATCCGACGCCAGCAGGAACACGTCGCCCGGGCCGATGCCGCTTGCGCTGCCGACCGTGACAAAGGGAGCGCGGCTGCCGTTGCCCATCAGGTTGAGCAGCAGGGTGGACTTGCGGTGATTGCGCGCCGCATCCAGCGGCAGGTTTTCCTCGGCCTGCAGGTACTCGACGTAGGCCGCATCGCTGGTGCGCGCCTTGCACTGGCCGTCCTTGAAATGGTAGAGCCGCGAGTCGCCCACGTGCGCCCACACCGCGTCGCCATGCGGACCGAGGATCAGCGCGACGAAACTCGCCATCGCCTCGTGCTTGTGGGCGACCGCGTTCATCTTGATGATGAGATTGGTCTCGTCGACGATTTCCTGCATCAGCTGCCCGAGCCGTTCGACGCTCGGGCGGTCGCCCGGCTTGAACTGGTCGAACACGTTCTTTGCCGTGTGCAGCACCTGTTCCGATGCCTGCGTCTCCGTTCCCCCGTCCGACAATACCGCCAGTACGTAACCGGGCGCGCGGGCACCGGTGAGGAGGGCGACACGATCGTTCTGCTGGGAGCGGTTTCCGATATGTTGCGCGGTGCCCGCTTCGATCTTGTATGAATTCATAAACTTGACGATTCCGTCGCCGCTGCGTCAATGATTGTTGGCGGCAACGTCAGCCTGGATTAAACTATGCACTCATAAACACAAATGTTGCAAGTCGTCACTACGTTGCGCCACAGTGATTGTAGGCGGCAACGGCCCGCACCAGCGGAACTATTTGTAACAACCTGTTGGGAAAAAGCTCGCCATGGACGTCCAGGAGATCCAGCGCCGCATAATCGAACTCGATGTGGAACACCGCGACCTCGACGCGGTGATTGCCATGCTGACGCTTGACGGCCACGCCGACCAGTTGCAACTGCGCCGCCTGAAAAAGCGTAAACTGCAGCTCAAAGACCATATCACCCTGCTGAAAATGCAGCTCGTGCCGGACGTGCCGGCCTGAGTCCCACCCCAGGTTTCTGAGTGACCGATCATCTTCCCGTTCCGGGCGCCGACACCGGCGAGCCCGGCCAGCCCGTTTCCACCGTTCCCGACCAGCCTCCCGGTAAATACGATGCCGAGATCGACCGGCTGTTCGGCGCCGGCGGCCCGCTCGCGCCCGCCGTCGGTTCGTTCAAGCCGCGCCAGGCGCAGACCGAGATGGCCAAGGCCGTCGCCAACGCGATCGCGGGCCAGGCCACGCTCATGGCCGAGGCCGGCACTGGCACGGGCAAGACCTTCGCCTACCTGGTGCCGGCGCTGCTGTGGGGCGGGAAGACCATCGTCTCGACCGGCACCAAGAACTTGCAGGACCAGTTGTTCCTGCGCGACATTCCGAACGTGCGGATGGCCTTGCGCGCGCCGGTATCGGTGGCGCTGCTCAAGGGACGCTCGAATTACGTCTGTCACTACCACCTCGAACGCACCTTGCAAAACGGCCGCCTGACGTCGCGCGACGACGTGGGCCACCTGCGCGAAATCTCGCGCTTCATCAAGATGACCGGCTCGGGCGACAAGGCCGAGCTGACCAAGGTGCCGGAAACGGCCAGCGTGTGGAACCTGGTCACCTCGACCCGCGACACCTGCATGGGCCAGGAGTGCCAGTATTACCAGGATTGCTTCGTGATGAAGGCGCGCCGCGAGGCCCAGCAGGCCGACGTGGTGGTGGTCAACCACCACCTGTTCTTCGCCGACGTCGCGCTGAAGGACACCGGCGTGGCCGAGCTGCTGCCCTCGGCCAATACCATCATCTTCGACGAGGCGCACCAGCTGCCGGACACGGCGACCCTGTTCTTCGGCAAGAGCGTATCGACCTCGCAGATCCTTGAGCTGTGCCGCGACGTGCTGGCCGAGGGCCTCGCCCATGCCCGCGGCGGCGCCGATTGGGCCAAGGTCGTGACAAGGGTGGAGAAGGCCGCGCGCGACCTGCGCCTGACCTTCCCGCAGGACAGCATCCGCTTGTCGCTGCCGCAGATCGCGCCCAGCTCGCCGTTCTTCCCCGCGCTCGACAAATTGAAGGAAGAACTGGCCGCCATGATCGACGTGCTGGAGGGCCAGGCCGAGCGCGCGGAATCGGTGGAACAATGCCGCGTGCGCGCGGTCGAACTCGCAGCCGCCATCGATGAGTGGAAGCCGGACGGCAAGGGCAAGGATGTCGAAGGCGACCAGGCGGTGCTGTGGGTCGAGGCCTTCTCGTCCTCATTGCAACTGCACAAGACGCCGCTGTCGATCGCGCCGATCTTCGCCGGGCAGCGCGCCGGCACGCCGCGCAGCTGGATCTTCACCTCGGCCACGCTGGCCGTGAAGAACGATTTCAAGCATTTCGCCGCGCAGATGGGCCTGACGGGCGAACCGGCACAAACCTGGCCGAGCCCCTTCAATTACCAGGAGCAAGGCATCCTGTACGTGCCGAACGGCCTGCCCGAACCGAATTCGATGGGCTACACGGACGCCGTGGTCGATTGCGCGCTGCCGGTGATCGAGGCGGCGGGCGGGCGCACCTTCTTCCTGTGCACCACCATTCGCGCGGTCAATCGTGTCGCAGAAAGGCTGCGCGCGGAATTCGAAGCGCGCGGACTGAACTTCCCGCTGTTCGTGCAGGGCGAGCGCGGGCGTACAGAACTGCTCGATTCCTTCCGCAACGCCGGCAATGCGGTGCTGGTGGGCAGCCAGAGTTTCTGGGAAGGCGTGGACGTGCGCGGCGATGCGCTGTCGCTGGTCATCATCGACAAGCTGCCGTTCGCTCCGCCGGACGATCCGGTGCTGGCCGCGCGCATCGAGGTGATGGAGAAGAAGGGCATGAACGGCTTCATGCATCATCAACTGCCGGAAGCCATCATTACCCTGAAGCAGGGCGCGGGGCGCCTAATCCGCGACGTCGAGGATTGCGGTGTGCTGATGATTTGCGATCCGCGCATTATTTCCAAGCCGTACGGGCGGCGCATCTGGCAGAGCTTGCCGCCGTTCAAGCGGACGAGGGTGCAGGAAGAAGTCATCGAGTTCTTCAACGCACATCCGGCAAGGCCCGCAGCCTGAAGACCGTCGTCCCGGCGCAGGCCCGCCTTCGCGCGGATGACCTGCCGTGCTGCAAGCACCCGCACCCCTTTGTGCACCCGCAAAATCCCCCATCCCCAGCTTGTTAGCATCTCGGGTGCGAGCGCGCCAGTGAGCTTATTTTGCGGGGGGATGAAATGGCGATCCGTTACGGCTGTTTCTACAGCTACGCACACGGCAAGCACGAGCTGATGAACAAGTTCAAGGCAGCCCTGGCCGATGCGCTGCGCTGTTACCTTGAACCGTATTTCGACAACGAAGACGAACTGTTCATCGACACCGAACAACTCGGCGGCGGCGACGACCTCGACCGCAAGATCGCCCGCGCGATGTGCGAAAGCGTCTGCATGATCCTCATCTACACGCCCAAATACGAGGCGCACCCCTACACGCGCCGCGAATACGCGGCCATGCGCAAGCTCGAGGAGGAACGCAGCGCCTGGTACGACATGCCCAGCCACCTGATCATCCCGGTCGTCATGACCCGGCACCCCGACCACCTGCCGCCCCAGGTCACGGAGTCGAGCCTGTACGTGGACTTTTCGCATTTCACGATGGCCACGGCCGACATCAAGTCCAACCCGGACTTCCTGTCCGACATCGACAAGATGGTCAAGCGCATCGCCACCCACTACCAATACCAGAAGATGTACACGCCGCCGGGACATGACTGCAACCGTTTCGTGCTCCCCGATGTCCCACCGGAGTGGCGCGAACAAGCGGTTCTGGCCTTCCCCAAAAAATGAGGAGCAACATGGAAATTGACCGCATAACGCTTCCGCCCATCAGCGCGCCCGGCGCGGTGAGCACTTTCTATTCGTACGAAAGTGGCACCGCCCGCAGTGTCGCGCTGTGCAGCATGGCGGTGCTGCTGGCGAGCAGGCAGAACGCGACCGTGCCGGTACTGATGATCGACTGGGACACCGAGGCGCCGGCGCTGCACCAGCTGTTCCGGCGGCAGGGCGAGCGCCCCGGCGTGCTCGAATACTTCGGCGCCTGCCGCGAGCAGCTGGACTGCCTGGCGCGCAGCCATCCCGACGCCGGCGACGAGGAGCGTGCCCGGCTCGTGCTCGAGGCGATCGACTGGGAAGCCTACGTCGAGCGGGTCGACGACAGCCGCCCCCTGTACCTGATGCGCGCCGGGGTGTTCGACGACAGCTACGGCGAACGCGCCGACCGCATGGACTGGGACGGCCTGTTCGCCGCCTGCCCGGCGCTGTTTCGCGGTTTTGCCGCCCACCTGGCGCGGCATTTCCAGCACGTGCTGGTGGATGCGCGCGGCGGCCGCTCGGCGGCGGTGTCGGTCTGCACCACCTTGCTGCCCGACCGCCTGGTGGCCCTGTTCACGCCCAACCAGCGCAGCCTGGAGGGCATGGCCGGCGTCGTCGGCCGCGCCATCGATTACCGCTGCAGCCACGAAGACGAGCAGCGCCCGCTGATGGTCTATCCGCTGCCCTGCGCCATCGACAGCGGCGACAGCGAGCGCCGCATGCTGTGGCGGCGTGGCGATCCGCACAAGGGCGTGCCGGGCTACCAGCCCGTTCTCGAAACCCTGCTGCGCGCCTGCTACGGCGTGGCGCAGCTCTCGCTCGACAGCTATCTGGACGAAGTGCAGCTGCAGCTGTCCAGCGCCACCGCCGGCGGCGAGCACCTCGGCCTGCGTCCGGAAGCCGATGCCGACCGCTTCTCGCTGACCCGCAGCTTCGACACGCTGCTGGCGTGGATGGTGCCCGGGCGCTTCCCCTGGCAGCCGCGCGCCGAGATCGCGTTGCTGGCGTCCGTGGAGGCGGCGCGCGCCTGCCCCGACGCGGCCAGGGGCGCGGGCGCCCTGGCGCTGGCGCGCGATCTTGCCGCGCTCGGCGCCCTGTACGGCCAGCAGGGGCGTGCGCGCCAGGCCCAGGACTGTCTCGAGGAGAGCCTTGCCCTGCGCCAGCGCGAGCTCGGCAACGACACGGCGGAAACCCGCTGCGCGCGCATGGCGCTGGCGGCCTTGCTGCGCGACGGCGGCAAGCTGGACGAGGCCCGCTTCATGATGCAGGTGCTGGTGGAAGACTGCGTCCGCGCGCTGGGC
>JAEWEK010000086.1 GCA_023389425.1 Pseudomonadota bacterium
CGCGGTGACAAGCATGTATGATGCGCACCCAAGCCTCTAATATAAGTACGACGAGAAACCTATGACCAAAACCCTCATCATCGCCGAGAAGCCCTCTGTCGCGAACGACATCGCCAAGGCGCTTGGCGGCTTCACCAAGCACGATGAGTACTTCGAGTCGGACGACTATGTGTTGTCGTCGGCGGTCGGCCACCTGCTCGAGATTGCGGTGCCGGAAGAATATGACGTCAAGCGCGGCAAATGGAGCTTCACCCACCTGCCGATGATCCCGCCGTTCTTCGCGCTGAACCCGATCGCCAAGACCGAATCGCGCCTCAAGGTGCTTAACAAGCTCATCAAGCGCAAGGATGTCGGCGCCCTGATCAACGCATGCGACGCGGGCCGCGAGGGTGAGCTGATCTTCCGCCTGATCGTCCAGAACGCCAAGGCCAAGCAGCCGATCAGCCGCCTGTGGCTGCAGTCGATGACCCCGGCCGCGATCCGCGACGGCTTCGCCCACCTGCGCAGCGACGACGAGATGCTGCCGCTGGCCGACGCCGCGCGCTGCCGTTCGGAGGCCGACTGGCTGATCGGCATCAACGGCACCCGCGCCATGACCGCCTTCAACTCCAAGGAAGGCGGCTTCTACCTGACCACCGTGGGCCGCGTGCAGACGCCGACCCTGTCGATCGTGGTCGAGCGCGAAGAGAAGATCAAGAAGTTCGTCGCCCGCGACTACTGGGAAGTGCGGGCCGAGTTCGTGTGCGCCGCCGGCGTCTACGAAGGCCGCTGGCTGGACCAGTCCTTCAAGAAGGACGAGAACGATCCGGAGAAGCGCGCCGAGCGCCTGTGGAGCAAGGCAGCCGCCGATTCGGTCGTCGCCGCCTGCCGCGGCAAGCAGGGCGTGGTCACCGAGGAATCCAAGCCGACCACCTCGATGGCGCCGGCCCTGTTCGACCTGACCTCGCTGCAGCGCGAGGCCAACGGCCGCTTCGGCTTCTCGGCCAAGAACACGCTGGGACTGGCCCAGGCGCTGTACGAAAAGCACAAGGTGCTGACCTATCCGCGTACCGATTCGCGCGCGCTGCCCGAGGATTACCTCGGCACCGTCAAGTCGACGCTGGAAGTGTTGAAGGAGAACGCGAACTACCACCAGTTCGCCAAGCAGATCCTCGACAAGGCTTGGGTCAAGCCGAACAAGCGCATCTTCGACAACACCAAGATCTCGGACCACTTCGCGATCATCCCGACCGGCGTCGCGCCGAAGAACCTGTCCGAGCCGGAACAGAAGCTGTACGACCTGGTCACGCGCCGCTTCATGGCCGTGTTCTTCCCGGCCGCCGAGTTCCTGGTCACCACCCGCTTCACCGAAGTCTCGGGCCACCAGTTCAAGACCGAAGGCAAGGTGATGACCAACCCCGGCTGGCTCGCCATCTACGGCAAGGAGGCGGCCGACGACAAGGATGGCGGCGCGACCCTGGTGCCGGTGGCGAAAGGCGAGAAGGTCCTGGCCGACAAGCTGTCCGCCAATGGCCTGGTCACCAAGCCGCCCGCGCGCTACAACGAAGCGACGCTGCTGTCGGCGATGGAAGGCGCGGGCAAGCTGGTCGACTCCGACGAGCTGCGCGACGCCATGGCCGGCAAGGGCCTGGGCACGCCGGCCACGCGCGCGGCCATCATCGAGGGCCTGCTGACCGAGAAGTACCTGGTGCGCGAAGGCCGCGACATGATCCCGACCGCCAAGGCGTTCCAGCTCATGACGCTGCTGCGCGGCCTGGGCGTGCACGAACTGACGATGCCCGAGCTGACCGGCGAGTGGGAGCACAAGCTGTCGCAGATGGAGCGCGGCCGCATCTCGCGCGAGGAATTCATGCGCGAGATCGCGCAGATGACGCAGGTGATCGTCAAGCGCGCCAAGGAATACGACAACGACACCATCCCGGGCGACTACGCGACCCTGCACACGCCGTGCCCGAACTGCGGCAGCGTGGTCAAGGAAAACTACCGCCGCTTCGCCTGCACCAAGTGCGAATTCTCGATGACCAAGACGCCGGGCGGGCGCCAGTTCGAGATCGAGGAAGTCGAAGAACTGCTGAAGAACCGCACCATTGGCCCACTGCAGGGCTTCCGCTCGAAGATGGGCCGCCCGTTCGCGGCCATCCTGCGCATCGTGCGCGACGAAGAGATCAAGAACTTCAAGCTGGAGTTCGACTTCGGCCAGGACCAGTCGGAAGGCGAGGACGGCGAGGGCGTCGACTTCACTGGCCAGACGCCGCTCGGACCGTGCCCGAAGTGCAACGGCCAGGTGTACGAGATGGGCCTGGCCTATGTGTGCGAGCACAGCGTCGCCAAGCCCAAGACCTGCGACTTCCGCAGCGGCCGCATCATCCTGCAGCAGGAGATCCTGCCGGAGCAGATGGCCAAGCTGCTCAACGACGGCAAGACCGACCTGCTGCCGGGCTTCGTCTCGCAGCGCACGCGCCGTCCGTTCAAGGCTTTCCTGGTGCGCGGCAAGGACGGCAAGATCAGCTTCGAGTTCGAGGAGCGCAAGGCCAAGGCGCCGGCCAAGGGCAAGGCGGCAGCGGCCAACGACAGCGAAGGCGACGGCGACGTGGCGGTGGCCAGGAAAACCACCAAGGCCGCGGCCAAGACCGCGGCCAAGCCGGCTGCGAAGAAGGCGCCGGCCAAGCGCGTCGCGGCGGCCAAGAAATAATGCGCTGACGCGCAAACGGAAAAGCGAGCCGCCGGCTCGCTTTTTTTTATCGTTGCCCCTTGAACCGTCGTCCCCGCGCAGGCGGGGATCCCATTTGCGCGCCTGCCGACCGCGTTCGGTTTAAGAGGCCTGCGGACGAAATGGGGTTCCCGCCTGCGCGGGAACGACGGTTATCGGCCTAGTGAAGCTCGACACTCACCATGTTGTCGTTCGGCTTCCGGTCGATCAGCTTGTTGTCCGGATCGATCCCCGCCCGCACCGGCAGCTGGTTCACCACCATGGTGACGGTCTGTTCGCCGCTGGTGACCACGCGCCGCTCGCGCAGCAGCGGCTTGCCGTTCGCGCCGTCCACGCCGAAGTCGACGTAGTCCTTCATCGGCACCGGCTTCTCGTCGCCCAGGTCGCCCGCGCGCACCTTGCCGGCGCTCGCGTGCAGCAGCACTTCGTACTTGCCGTCCGGCCGGCGCTTGGCCACCGCGCTGTCGGCACGGTTCTCGTACAGGACAATCGATTCGAACAGGTCGTCGATCAGGTAGGCCTTGTCCGGCGGCGTGATCGCGCGCAGCCCCTCCACCAGGTCCAGCGCATTCGGATACGGCCGCGACTTGTAGGCGTACCTCTGCAGCAGCAGGTGCAGCACCTCGTCCACCTTGTCCTCGCCCAGCAGGTCCTGCAGCAGATACATCGCCAGGCTGCCCTTGCGGTAGTGGATGTAGCTCTGGTCCTCGTTTTGCGCCAGCGGCAGCTCCTTGCGGTTCTCGTGCGCGCGGCCCATCAGGTACATGTCGAGGTCGTAGCGCAGGAAGCGCCGCATCTTGGCGTCGCCGTAGGCGTGCTTCATCACCATCAGCGCCGTGTACTCGGACAGCGACTCCGACAGCATGGTGCCGCCGCGCGTGTCCGAGCCGACCAGCTGGTGGCCCCACCACTGGTGCGCCACTTCGTGCGCGGTCACGTAGAACGGGTAGTCGAGGTCCTTGCGCGAGCTGTCGTCCACCTTGGCGATGAAGCCCAGGCTTTCGGAGAACGGGATCGTGCCCGGGAACGACTGCGCGTAGCGGTGGTAGCGCGGGAACTCGACGATGCGCAGTTCGTGGTACTGGTAGGGCGAGTAGTGCTGGGTACCGTATTCGAGCGCCGCCTTGGCGCCGCGCAGCATGCGGTCGACGTTGAAGTCGTGGCCCGGATGGTAGTACACGTCCATCGCGACGTCGCCCCAGCGGTCGTGGCGCACGTCGTAGCGGCCCGACTGGAAGGCGTAGAAGTTCAGGATCGGCTTGCTCATCCGGTAGTGGAAGTAGCGGCGGCCGTTGGCGATCCATTCCTGCTCCAGGCTGCCCGGCGCGATCGCGACCTGCTCCAGGCTGGTGCTGACGACGGCATCGAAGCTGATCCAGTCGGCATCCGGCCCGATCTGGTTGACGTCCTGCGCCGCCGGATCGTCGCGCGCGGCCATGCGGGCGCGCGGCAGCAGGCCGTGGCGCTTGCGGTCGCGGTCGTCCGTCAGCTCGACTTCCTTGCGGTAGCCCACGTGCGGCAGGATCTCGTTGGTGAAGAAGGTGCCGTTCCCGACCACCGGCGTGTCCTTGCCCAGCCCGAACAGCCCGTCCGGTTCCCAGTTGAGCGTGAACGACAGCGCCAGGCGCTGGCCCGGCGCCAGCGGCTTGGCCAGCCGGTAGCGGTAGAAGCCGAGCTTGTGGTCGGCCAGCACCAGCTGCGCCGCTTGCGAAAATTCGGGCGTGAAGGCGGAGCCGGGATCCTGGTACAGCACCAGGTCCGACAACGGCGCCGCCGTCTTGTTCTCCAGCTGGTAATGGCCTTTCACGACCAGGCTGCGGCTGTCGGGCGAGATGTCGACCTGCAGGTCGGTGGCGACGATGCGCGGCTGCGGCAGCCGCGCGAAGCGCTTGTAGCGCAGCTCGTATTGGGCGCGGTCGGCCTCCTGGCGCCACGCGGTCTTGTAGTCGCCGGCGACGTGCAGGTTGTAGTACAGCAGGCCGCCGACGCCGCCGAATACCAGCAGGCCGGCGCAGAAGCTGGCCAGCACGCCCGCCGTCAGGCCGTGGCGCGCCGCTTTCAGGCGGCTCGCGAAGTCGCCGTTGGCGCCGCGCGGCCACATCGCCTGCGCCAGCGCCAGCAGCATGACGGCCGCGCCCAGCCAGTACAGCTCGAAAGCGCGTTCGCGCGCCATGTAGTGGCCGAAGCCGTTCATGGCGGAGTAGATCGTGTCCGGCGTGTGGCCGTACAGGATCATCGGGTGGTCCAGGCCGAGCGTGTTGAAGGTGATCTCGGCCAGGTAGTACAGCACCAGCACGAAGTAGGCGAGGTACTTGTTGTTGATGATGACCTGGGCCACGATGGCCAGCACCGCCACCAGCGCCCACAGCGGCAGCATGATGCCGAACACGACGTGCAGGTACAGGCCCGGCTCCAGTGCGAAATAGCCCTTGGCGAGCTGGATGCCCATGCCGGCCGCCATCGCGATCGCCAGCATCAGGGCCTGCAGCACGACCAGGGCGAAGGTCTTGCCCAGCAGCGGCACCCAGGTCGGCACCGGCAGCGCGTCCATCATCTGCGACATGCGCGCTTCGCGCTCGCGCCATACCAGTTCGCCGGCGTAGAAGGTGGTCACCACCAGCATGAACAGCGAATACACGTCGCGGATCAGGTCCAGCACCTCGTAGGTCACCGGGTAGGTGTTGGTGCCGTACACCGGGTCCATGTTCAGCGAGGCGGTCACCAGCGCGAGCACGCCGGCCAGCGCGATCACGCCGAAGTACACGCTCTTGATCGATTCGCGCACGCTGAACCAGGTCTCGAGCAGCAGCAGCTTGGCGCGGGCGCGGCGCGTGAACACCGGGCGCTCGTGCAGGTCGACGCTGTCCTGCGCTGGCGCCGGCGCCGCTTCCGCGGCCTTGGCCGCTTCGGC
>JAEWEK010000135.1 GCA_023389425.1 Pseudomonadota bacterium
GGCCATGCCTGGCGCGCCCGCGCCGACGCCATCCTCACCGGCATCGGCACCGTCAAGGAAGACGACCCGCAACTGACGGTGCGCGGCATCGACACGCCACGCCAGCCGCGCCGCATCATCGTCGACAGCAAGCTCGATATCCCGCTCGACATGCGCATCCTGCAGGGCGAGCCGTGCTGGATCGTGGCCGCCGTGCCGAATCCGGACAAGCAAGCTGCCTTGCGCGCCGCCGGCCACGAAGTCATCCTGCTCCCCAACCCCTACGGCAAGGTCGACCTGCCGGCGCTGATGCTTGAACTCGGCCGCCGCGAGATCAACGAGCTGCACGTCGAGGCCGGCGGCAAGCTGAACGCCTCGCTGGTACGCGAAGGCTGCGTCGACGAACTGCTGGTCTATCTCGCCCCGAGCCTGATCGGGCCGGGGCTGGGCATGTTCGCGCTGCCCCCGCTCGAACGCCTGGCCGACAAGCGTGAGCTGCGGTTTCACCACATTCGCCAGGTCGGCGCCGACGTGCGCATCCTGGCCCGATTCACCGGAACGAAGGAAGAAAGCTGATGTTTACTGGAATTGTCGCTGCCGTTGGCACCATCAGGCAGGTCACACCGCTCGCGGGCGGGCTGGACGCGGGCGTGCGGCTCGCGATCGATGCCGGCGGCCTGCCGCTGGATGATGTCGCCTTGGGCGACTCGATCTCAATCAACGGCGCCTGCATGACGGTGGTCGAAAAGGCCGGCACCCAGTTCGCCGTCGACGTCTCGCGTGAAAGCCTGAACCGCACCGCCGGGCTGGACGCGCCGGGCGAAGTCAACCTCGAAAAAGCGCTGACCCTGGCCGAGCGCCTCGGCGGCCATCTGGTGTCCGGCCACGTGGATGGCCTTGGCCTGGTCCACCGTTTCGAGCCGGTCGGCGAGAGCTTCGAGCTGGTGGTCGATGCTCCCCACGAGCTGGGCAAGTTCCTGGCCTACAAAGGCTCGGTCGTGGTCAACGGCGTGTCGCTGACCGTCAACCGCGTCGAGGACCTGGAAGCGAACGGCGCCAAGGTCTGCCGTTTCTCGATCAACCTGATCCCGCACACCATCGCCGTCACCACCCTCAAGCACCTGCATGCCGGCGCCAGGGTCAATCTCGAGATCGACCTGATCGCGCGCTATGTCGAGCGCATGCTGTCCGCCGGCCGCTGAGCGGCGCAGGGCGGCCTCGGCTGAGGTAAGATGGCCGCACCACCATCGACACCGGGAGCCGCCATGGACAAGGCATTGAGCGCACAGGGACGGAACGGGCAACAGGAACCGGCCACCGACCGGGTGAGGCAGGGCGCGCCCGACGATGCGCGGCTGCCCGGCCGCGACTTGTTCGAGGTGGCCCGCTACCTGGTGCCGATGGATGCCCACCTGGCCCAGGGCTGCCTGGTCGCCGCCGGCATCCCCGCGGTCCTGGCCGACGATCAGCTGGTTCAGACCAACCAGCTGCTGGCCCCCGCCGTGGGCGGCGTCCGCATCCTCGTTCCGCAAGAACATCTGCAAGAAGCCGAGTCCGTGCTCGAAGCCCTGAAACGGGGCGACTTTGCGCTGGACGACAACACCGACGTCGGCAGCCCGGACTGAAGCTCCGGACAATTTCCCTGCCCCAACACTTCGAGCCACTTCGTCAATACCCCGCGCCTATCCTTTTCGCGTAGACTTCTCGTTGGCATTTTTTTAGCGGGCGGCAACAGCCCGTCACGACAGCCATCTGGAGAATAGGACGCAAGATGAGAGACACGAGTGGGAAGTTGAAACTGGTGGTGTTGGCGGCGCTGATCGCCGGCACCGGATCGGCCTACGCGGCTGCGCAGATGCACAGCTACGGCTCGCTGGCGCTGAGCGCGGACGGCACGCGCCTGGCGGTGGTGGAGTCGGGCGGCGAGCAGGCCGACGGCCGCGCGCAGTCGGGCATCGTGATCCGCGACGCCGCCAACGGCAACATCGTCACGCGCTACGAGAACAGCGCCTGCCCGACCTGCCGCATCGACTTTCCCTCGTGGTCGCCGGACCAGCAATCGCTGGCCTTCATCGGCAGCGACCCCAAGGCCGGCACCGCCACCGTGTTCATCGCCCGTGACGGCAAGGTCAGCGCGCTGACGACCATCAAGGGCGTGGCCAGCACGGCGCGCTGGTCGCCGGACGGCAAGCAGATCGCGATGCTCGCCATCGTCGGCGCCAAGAAGCTGGCCGGCGCGGTGGAAGCGGGTGTGCGCCAGGTGGGCGAAATCGGACTGGCGCAAGACCAGGACGAGCAGCGCATCGCCGTGGTGCCGACCGGCGGCGGCGAGGTCAAGCTGGTGTCGCCGAACGACACCTACGTCTACGAGTACGACTGGACCCCGGACAGCAAGGGCTTCGTGGTCACCAGCGCCAAGGGCAACGGCGACAACAACTGGTGGGTGGCGACGCTCGGCCACGTGGACGAGGCCAGCGGCAAGCTGCGCATCATCGCCGCGCCGAAGATGCAGATGAACGCGCCCCACGTGTCGCCCGACGGCAGCACGGTCGCCTTCATCGGTGGTTTGATGAGCGACTTCGGCTCGGTCGGCGGCGACATCTACACCGTGCCGCTGGCAGGCGGCGAGCCGGTCGACGTCACGCCCAACTATGCCGGTTCCTTCAATGGCCTGAGCTGGCGCGGCATGCATGTGATCGCATCGGTCCTCGCCGGCAGCGACTCGGCGCTGGTATCGATCGACCCGGCCAAGCGCAGCGGCCGCACGCTGTGGAGCGGCCCGGTGTCATCCTCCGGCTCGCGCGACGGCCGCTTCGTCATCAACGGCGACGCCACCGTGGCGGCCGCGGTGCAGGAAGACTACGAGCACGCGCCGCGAATCGTCGCCGGCCGCCTGCCGCAACTGGCCGCGATCACCCACGACAACGACAACTTCGCCCCGCAGGTGAAGGCGCAGAGCGTCACCTGGAAGAACGAAGGCTTCAACGTGCAGGGCTGGCTGGTCGGCCCGCGCAATGCCGACGGCAAGAAGCACCCGATGATCGTGATCGTGCATGGCGGCCCGGCGGCGGCCTACACGCCGCGCTTCGTGGCCGAGGGCGGCCGCAACAACATGACGCGTGACCTGGTGGAGCGCGGCTACTACATCTTCATGCCGAATCCGCGCGGCAGCTACGGCCAGGGCACCAAGTTCAGCGGCGCCAACAAGCGTGACTTCGGCGGTGGCGACTGGCGCGACATCCTGGCCGGCGTCGATGCCGCGATCAAGGCAGCGCCGATCGATGGCGAGCGCCTCGGCCTGATGGGCCACTCGTACGGCGGCTTCATGACGATGTGGGGCGTGACGCACAGCCACCGCTTCAAGGCGGCGGTGGCGGGCGCCGGCATCGCCAACTGGATCAGCTACTACGGCCAGAACGGCATCGATACCTGGATGATTCCGTTCTTCGGCGCGTCCGCATATGACGATCCGGAGGTGTACCGCAAGGCGTCGCCGATCGAGTCGATCAAGAACGCCCGCACGCCGACGCTGATCTACGTCGGCGAGCGCGACCTCGAGTGCCCGGCGGCGCAGTCGATCGAGTTCTGGCACGGCCTGCGCGCGATGAACGTGCCGACCACGCTGGTGATCTACGAGGATGAAGGCCACGCGATCCGCAAGCCGGAGCACCAGAAGGATATGCGCGAGCGGGAGCTGGCCTGGTTTGACAAGTACCTGAAGTAACAGAAGTGGCTGCGTGAGCGGTAAAGAAAAACGGCTGCAAAAAGATGCAGCCGTTTTTTTGTTAGCCCCAAAACCGTCGTCCCGGCGAAGGCCGGAACCCAAGCTGAGCTTGATGGCGCTGCGGCTAAAGCAAACACCGCGGCCGGCATGTGGTCTATGGGTCCCGGCCTGCGCCGGAACGACGTTGCTTGCTTGTGGTGGAAGGGCTTAGTTTGCCTTTGCAGTAGCCGCTGGCGCTGCTGCCGTGGCAATCATCCCATCCTTCTTCTGGTCCGGATACAGCACCACCTGCACGTAATTGTCCGTGTTGAAGTAACGCTGCGCCGCCGCCTTGACGTCATCCGGGGTGATCGCCGCGACGTACTTCTCGAAGTCCACCAGCACATGCGGATCGGTGCCCTCGGTCAGCGCCGACTGCAGCCCGGCCAGCCAGAAACCGTTCTCGCGCAGCGACTTGCGGTAGGTCTGCGTCCAGTTCAGCTTGACCTTGTCCAGGTCCGCCTGCGACGGCCCGTCGCGCTTGATCTTGTCGATTTCGGCGAAAGCCGCGGCCAGCACCTTGTCCACGTTCTGCGGTCCGGTCGGCAGCGTCGCCACGATCGAGTAGTGGCCGTAGGGGATCGGCGTCATCGAACCCTGCATGCCGCCGCCGTAGATCAGCCCCATCTGCTGGCGCAGCACGTCGAACACGCGCAGGTTCATCACTTCCATCAGCGCCGACAGCCGCATCTCCTCGGGTACCGAGAACTGTGTCGCGCCGGTGAAGTACAGCGACACCGTGCTCTTGTCCTCGGCGCCGCTGTGCACCTCGCGCTTGACCACGCCGGTCACCGGACGCAGGCCCGTGTCGCGCCAGGCCAGCGGCAGGTCCGGCGTCGGCAGGCTGCCGAGGTAGGTCGCCACCAGCGATTTCATCGCCTTCATGTCGAAG
>JAEWEK010000187.1 GCA_023389425.1 Pseudomonadota bacterium
TTTACCGCTTCACCATCACCTCGGCGCGCGCGTCGGAAGCCTTCGCGATCACGCTGCCCAACACACGCTACGTGACCAAGGCCGGCGCACGCATCGAGATCGACCGGGCCAGCGTGCCGCCGCCGGCGCCGCCGCCCGACAGCACGGCCGCGCAGTACAGCCTCAAGCTCACGGTAAGCCGGCCATGAGCGCCCCCTCTTCATCCACCCTGCCCCTCCAGCCATGAAGCCAATCGCGAAAACGCTCGCCTGCACGCTCAGCATGTCCATCATCCTCCAGCCGCTGCCGCTGCTGGCCGCCCCGCCTGTCGCCACCGGCACCGGCGGCGCCGTCGCCACCATCAGCGAGGAGGCGTCGAAATCCGCCATCGAGATCCTCAACAAGGGCGGCAACGCGATCGATGCGGCGGTGGCGGCGGCGGCCACGCTCGGCGTCACCGATCCCTTCAGCTGCGGCATCGGCGGCGGCGGCTTCATGGTGATCTACCTGGCCAAGGACAAGCGCGTCATCACCATCGACCACCGCGAGACCGCGCCCGCCTCGTTCTCTCCCGCGTCCTTCCTCAAGGACGGCAAGCCGATGGACTTCGACACCGTGGTCGCCAGCGGCATGTCGGTCGGCGTGCCCGGCACCGTGCGCGGCTGGCACGAGGCGCTGGACCGCTACGGCAGCATGAGCTTCAAGCAGGTGCTGCAGCCGGCAATCAATGTGGCCACCCGGGGCTTCAAGGTCAATGAAACTTTCTCTCATTTAGTGGCTGAAAATGAAAGAAAATTTCAAAACTTCTCGACCACTAGCGCCCTCTATTTGAGAAACGGCAAAGCCCTCCCGGCCGGAACCGTGCTACGCAACCAGGCCATGGCACGCGCCTACCGCGAGATCGCCGCGCGCGGCGAGAAGGCGTTTTACTCCGGCCCGATGGCCGAGGCGATCGTCGAGGCGGTGAACCATCCGCCGCTCGCCGCCGGCAAAAGCGTCGCGGCCGGGAACATGACGCTTTCCGACCTGGCCAACTACGAGGCCCGCATCCGCCAGCCGGTGCACACCACCTATCGCGGCTACGACATCTACGGCATGCCGCAACCGAGCAGCGGCGGCGTGACCGTGGCCGAGGCGCTCAACATCCTCGAAGGCTACGACCTCAAGGCGATGCCGCGCGCGCAGGCCGAGCACCTGTACATCGAAGCCAGCCGCCTCGCCTTCGCCGACCGCAATGCCTATCTCGGCGATCCGGAATACGTGGACGCGCCGGTCGATGGCCTGCTGTCCAAGCAGTACGCGGCGCAGCGGCGCGCGCTGATCGACAACGGCCGCGCGTCCGGCCTGGCCAGCGCCGGCGATCCCTATCCCTTCCAGAACGACCAGAGCATCACGCTGCGTCCCCAGGCGCAGCAGGCCGTGCGCATGCAGGAGTCGCTGCACACGACGCACTTCACGGTGTCGGACAAGGACGGCAACGTGGTGTCGTACACCTTCACCATCGAGTCGTGGGGCGGCAGCGGCATCGTGGTGCCGGGCTACGGCTTCTTGCTCAATAACGAGCTGACCGACTTCGACTTCGCCGGCCCGCGTCCCAACGTGCCGGAGGCAGGCAAGCGCCCGCGCAGCAGCATGGCGCCCACCATCGCGCTCAAGAACGGCAAGCCGGCCTTCACCATCGGCAGCCCGGGCGGCGCGACCATCATCACCACCGTGCTGCAAACCATGGTCAACTATCTGGACCTTGGCATGACGATGGACCAGGCCATCGAAGCGCCGCGCATCAGCGAGCGCAATATCGAAGAAAGCACGGTGGAACCGGGCTTCGCCGGCACCGACAACGCGAAGGCGCTGGAAGCGATGGGCCACAAGTTCAGCCAGCGCGCCGAGGAGATCGGCGCCGCCAATGCGCTCGTGTTCAACCCGGATGGTACGGTGACGGCGGTGAGCGAGGCCAGGCGGCTGGGCGGGGGAACGGCGCTGGTGCAGCGCAGCGCGCATTGAACGGCCGGGGCCGCGCGCCCCGGTTTTTTCTCAGCCCATGCGATATGCCGGGAACACGGGCGGCGCAGCCATCATCGTGTTCCAGCGCCGCAGGGCGACGATTGCACCCACGCCGTTGCTGCACGCGGCGAGCAGCACCCAGGCCCATGCGCCATAGGCCATTTGCAGGCCGAGCAGCGCAACCAGCACCAGGATCGCGATAAAGGCGGCAGGAAGCAGGACCACATATCCGAACAGTGCGGACAAGGTCCGCCGCTCGCTCGAGTAATCACGCAATATCCACGCAATGCCCGGGACGACGGGCACGCTCGCAATCGCGACCATCGACACCAGTTCCTCCAGATTCGCGCCGTCGAGCAGCGCGACAGCCCCGGTGACGGCCAAGGTCACGCCACACAGCGCGAGCACGCTACGCACCATTTCCTTTCCCATGGTCCGATTCAGCTCTTGCGACGACGGACAGATCGCGGCCAGGCGCAACAGGCCTCCTTCCTTGCGGCCGTCGGCAAAAAGACGAACCAGGCTGCCGCAAAAGGCCAGTTGCGTGATCCACGCCAGGGACAGCGCGAATACCCATGCGACGACGGCCCGTTCCGTCGGCAGCACAAGGTGCAAGATGATTCCAAAGATGAACAGGACCACGCACATCGGCAGCCCCGCTACCCAGTGCGAGGCCGGGCCCAGGCCCGCCATCAGCAAGCCGCCTGGCCGGCCAGAGCGGATGGCCTGCAGCAGCAGATTTCCATACAGGTTCCCGCGCTGCCAGCCAGCCGCATTCACATCCCTGCTTCCCATCGATATGCGTGCGATCGCGTCCACCCGCTGCGCCCGCATGCCGAAGTGGGCATCGCCGCCATCAGGCAAAACACGGCGTAGCACCAGAATGCCGAACAGCGCCAGCGCAAGGCAGGCTGCCGCGAATCCCGGTGCCGTCGTGAGGAATGCCTTGACCGGCGCCCACACCCACGACATCGGCATACCGGAAAAGCCCACCAGGTAAGTGGCCGCCATGCTGCCGCCGCGCGCGGCGGTGAAGCACATCGCATACAACACCACGATCGGCGCCATATACCAGACCGGCAGCAGCAAGGCGCCGAGACCGGCGACGATCCAGCCGCTCACCATGAGCTCGACCATGCGCCGGCGCATCCGCGGCACGAGGCGCGCGTTTGCCGGCGTATTCATCAGCACGAAGCCAGGCACGAGGTGCAGGATGAACGAGGCCTCCAGCACGGCCAGCGCAACGCCCGCCCCGACCAGCAAGCCAGACCATCCCTGCCGGTAGACAAACGCGGCGGACGTGCCGAGGAAGGCCAGCGCGATCGCGATCCCGACCATCCACAGCAGGATGCGCGCGTTCTGGCGCTGCAAGAACGCGGCCCTGCACAGCAGCTTGTAGTCGTCCAGCGCGCTCATTGCGTCACCTCGATGAACAGGTCTTCAAGGCTCAGCTGCTCGACGCGCATGCTGCTGTCGCGCTGCGCCAGCGACGCCAGTTCGTCGCCGGACTCGCGTACGAACACGGTGGTGGTGCCATTGCTGCGCTGGCGCCGCAGCTCGCCCGGCAGCCGCACGCCATCCAGCACGGCGGTCGCGCCGACCACGCGGCGCGCGCTCTCCAGCAGCGTATCCAGCTCGCCCTGCAGCGCGATGCGTCCATCCTTGAGGAAGGCCACGTCCAGCGCCACCCGCTCCAGGTCCGACAGGATGTGGGTCGAGAACAGCACCGTGGTGCCGCGCTCGATCACACCGTCGACCAGCTCGCGCAGGAAGTCGCGCCGGCCAACCGGGTCGAGTGCGGATACCGGCTCGTCCAGCACCAGCAGGTCCGGATCGTGGCCCAGCGCGCGGATGATCGACAGGCGCTGCTTCTCGCCGCCGGACAGCTTGCTGATCGGCTTATCGCGCATGAAGTAGTTGAAGCCCCAGCGCTGCAGCAGCGCTTCCACCTTGTCGTCGTTCCAGCGCGGGTACAGCGCCTTGAAATACGTGAGCATCTGCGCCGGCGTCATCCACTCGAACAGCTCGCCCGACTGCGGCACGTAGCCGATGCGCGTCCGAGCAGCGGCGGACAGATTGGCGACCGGCTCGCCGCAGACGGTGATGCTGCCCTGGTCCGTCTCGCGCAGGCCGAGCATGCACTCCATCAATGTCGACTTCCCTGCGCCATTGCGGCCGAGCAGGCCGACCACCTGGCCCGGCTTGACGTCCCAATCCAGCCCGTCGAGCACCGGCTTGGTGCCGAAGTGTTTGAAGACGGACGACATGCGGATGATAGTCTCGGTCATGGTTGGTCCTTCAGGATCTGGTTGAACAGGGCAAGCACGGTTTTGGGATCGAGTTCGAGCTGGCGCGCCTCCAGGGCGGCCCGTTCGAGCGTGGGACGAAGCAGTTCGGTGCGCTCGGTCAGCGCGCGGCTTCCGCGCGGTCGCTCGGCCACCACCATGCCGAGGCCGCGCCGGCGCGCCAGAACGCCTTCCATCTCGAGCAGGCCGTAAGCCTTGGACACGGTCATCGGGTTGACAGCCAGCGCCTGCGCCACCTCCCGCACGGACGGCATCTCGTCGCCCGCCGCGAGCTGGCCGCCGGCGACCAGGCGCCGCACCTGGTCGACCAGTTGGCGGTAGATCGGTTCGGCCGAGCCGGTGGCGATCGAAAACAGGAATGTGGGCTGGATGCTCATGATGCTACGTGTATTAGTTAATTAATACAGTAGACGTCGTCGACAGGTTTGTCAACGAGAAAAATCAAACAACGAGAACGTCGTTCCCGCGAAAGCGGGAACCCCATTTTTTGGGCAGGCCACAAAGGTTCACTATTGTGGAGCGCATGCAAAATGGGATTCCCGCCGCCGCGGGAATGACGGGCAAACGCTAACTCAGATAAAAAAACCGGGGCACAAGGCCCCGGAAAGGAGGGGACGCGAGTCCCGAGGAAAAACTGATTGATGCTTAGAGGTGCTGCGCGATCTGCGGCATCAGGTCGTCGAAGGTGCGGCCGCTGCCGTTTTCGCCGATCGCATGCATCTTCCATTCGCCGTTGTGGCGGTACAGCTTGGACATGATCTGCGCCGTGTGCGCGCCCTGCACCGACAGGTCGTAGCGCGCCACTTCGCGGCCATTGCTGCTGTCGGCCAGGCGGCAGAATGCATTCTCCACTTGCGAGAAGTTCTGCCCCGTGAAGCTGTTCACGGTGAACACCAGCGACTTCACGCCGGCCGGAACGCGCGACAGGTCCACGATGATCTGCTCGTCGTCGCCATCGCCGGCGCCGGTGCGGTTGTCGCCCGTGTGGACGATGCTGCCGTCGCGGCTCTTGAGCTGGCGGAACCACACCACGTCGACCGGGCGGTTCTGCTCATCGAACATCACGCACGAGGCGTCGAGGTCGATCGCCTCGGTGCGCGCGCCGAAGCCGAAGAAACCGCCGGTCTTCCTGGCGTCCCAGCCCAGGCCCATCGTCACGCGCGCCAGGTCGCCGCCGGCTTCCTTCGCCAGCGAGATCTTCTGGCCTTTCTGCAGGTTGACTGTCATTTCAATACTCCTTTCGGTCAGCGCCCGGCAGACTGCACCCACGCCTTGAACGAGGAGCGGTTGCGCGAGCACACAAATACTTTTCCACGACCCGAGAAGCGCAGCACGACGCCCTCCCCGCTGGTCTGGCTGTTAATCAGGTTGCCGAGAAAGCCCGCGCTCTGCCCGGTCGTGATCGAGATTTCGTAGCGTAGCGTGCTGTCCCAGCAGACGACGTGCGAATTGTCGATGATCGCGTCCTTGCCCGGCTCGACATCGAGTACCGACATCGACCCGAAGCCCGACACCACCACTTGCCCTTGGCCTGTCGTCTCGGTGACGAAGAAGCCGCCGCTCTGCGCGAACAGCGCGTTGCCGATGCTCTGGGTGCGCACCCGCAGGTCCACGCCCGAGCTGGCGGCGACGAAAGCGCCGTCGCTGATGAGATACTGGCTGGTCCCGCAATCGACAACCTGCATCGCGCCCGGCAGGGTCGGCGACAGCAGGCAGTCGCCGTCACCGCGCGCCGCTTCGATGTGCTGCTGGAAGAAGGACTCGCCGTTGGCGAAGGTGCGCATGATCGCGCTCCCCAGGCCGCCGCGCATCTTGCCCTTCAGGTCCAGCGTCGACTCCATCATCACCATCGCATCCGATTCGCAGTAGATGGTTTCGCCGCGCTTCATCGACACGTGCAGGAAGGGATCGACATCCCCGGTCACGGTAAAAACTGGCATCGCGTTCCTTTCGTTGGCAATCTGTTTATATCGTTCAGACGTTCACGCCGTAGTTGCGGGCCAGGGGGCCGAGGCCGCCGGCAAAGCCTTGGCCGATGGCGCGGAACTTCCAGTCGCCGCCGTTGCGGTACACCTCGCCGAACACCATTGCGGTTTCGGTCGAGCTGTCTTCGGACAGGTCGAAGCGGGCGATCTCGCCGTTGTTGCCGGCATTGACGCAGCGGATGAAGGCCTTGGCGACCATGCCGAAATTCTGGCGGCGCATCTCGGCATCGTGGATGGTCACGGCCACCACGATCTTCTCGACGCCGGGCGGCACCTTGGCCAGGTCGATGGTGACGCTTTCGTCGTCGCCATCGCCTTCGCCGGTGCGGTTGTCGCCCGAGTGGACCACCGAGCCGTCGGCCGACTTCAGGTGGTTATAGAAAATGAAGTCGCCATCCGAGCGCACCTTGCCGTTCTGGTCGAGCAGGAAGGCGACGCCGTCCAGGTCGAAGGCTGCGCCATCGGTCACCCGTACGTCCCAGCCCAGGCCGACCACCATCTTCGACAGGCCCGGAGCCTCTTTCGACAGGTTGACGTTGCCGCCTTTTTGCAGAGTGATTGCCATGATGTGTAGCTCCTTTAATGTCACTGTTGAACACCGGGGGTATCACGCGATGCGAGCTGGTGTCTTCCTCTCGCTGCGCGGTTCGGGTCCGCCGGCGGCCGGTGGTGGCCGCCGCGCGGTGTTTGATCGTCAGGCCAGTTCCTCGACCGGCTCGCGCATTTCCAGCGCCTGCTGTTCCTTCTTGTACCGGATCGAGGACCAGAGCGAGGCGACGATGAATGCCACGCCCACCAGGCCGGTGAACACTTCCGGAATGTGGAACTTCATCGAAGCCAGCATGATCACGGCCAGGATGCCGATGGCGTAGTGCGCGCCGTGCTCCAGGTAGACGAATTCGTCCAGCGTGCCCTGCTTGACCAGGTAGACCGTCATCGAACGAACGAACATCGCGCCGATCGCCAGGCCCAGCATGATGATGACGACGTCGGTGGTGATCGCGAAGGCGCCGATCACGCCGTCGAAACTGAACGATGCGTCGAGCACTTCGAGATACAGGAAGGCGCCGATGCCGCCCTTCTTCACCATCTCGCCGACGGCGGCGCCCTCTTCTTCCTTTTCGAGCAGGGCCGAAATCGCATCCACGCCGACGTACACCAGCACGCCCCACAGGCCGGACATCAGCACCACCAGCTTGTTGCCCTCTTCGACCAGCGTCAGGCTCGCCATCAGGGTGCCGATCGCGATCATCACGGCGATCGAGGACACGCGGCCGAGGCCAGCGATCTTCTCTTCGAGGCGGCCGAGCCAGTGATGCTCCTTCTCGTCGTCGAACAGGAAGTTGAGGAACACCAGCAGCAGGAACATGCCGCCGAACGCCGCCACTTCAGCGTGGTGAGCGGTCAGGTGCGCCGAATACTGCTTCGGATCGTTCAGGGCCAGCGTGACGACGTCGGAGAATCCGAGGTCCGCCGCCACCGCGACGATCACCAGCGGGAACACCAGGCGCATGCCGAACACCGCGATGATGATGCCGACGCCGAGGAACAGCTTTTGCCAGTACGCGTCCCAGGTCTTGAGCACGGAGGCGTTGACCACCGCGTTGTCGAACGAGAGCGAAACCTCCATCACGGCGAGGATGGCCGCGATCGACACGCCGGTAACGGCGCCGGCCAGGCCGCTGTGCGCGTAGCCCCACCATCCTGCCAGCGCAAGGCAGGCCAGCGTGACGATGAACGACACCTTGAAGTGCTTCATTTCGTGTTTCCTTGTTGTTGATGTTTTCGATGCGGCTCAGTGTAGGTTGACTGAGACTTTGAAAAAAGCGAAGATAATCTGAACTTTACTTCGGAAAAACAGAAGCATATGGATTCGAACCTGAACTTCCGCCACCTGTACTACTTCTGGGTGGTGGCCAAGGAAGGCGGCATCACCAACGCCTCCCGGCGACTGGGTCTCGCGATCCAGACCATCAGCACGCAGCTGTCGCAGCTGGAGGAATCGCTGGGCAAGGCGCTGTTCACGCAGCAGGGACGGCGGCTGGTGCTGACCGAACCCGGACAGCTCGCGCTGGCCTACGCGGACCAGATCTTCATGCTCGGCGAGCAGATGCAGGAGGCGCTGGGCGACGCCGACAGCGTGCGCACGCGGCTGACGGTGGGGATCTCGGACTCGCTGCCCAAGCTCACCGCGTACAAGATGCTGGAAGCGACCACGCGGCTGGACAAGCCGGTGCGCCTGGTCTGCTACGAAGACCAGTTCGAGGCGCTGCTGGCCGACCTTGCGCTGCACAAGCTCGATCTCGTGCTGACCGACCGCGAGGTCCGTTCCGGCACGACGCTGCGCGTGTTCAGCCACCAGCTGTTCGAGAGCGAGACCATCGTGGTCGGCGCGCCGGCGCTGGCGAAGACGTACGCGAAGCGCTTCCCCGAGAATTTGAACGGCGCGCCGTTCCTGCTACCGGCGCGTAATAATGCGCTGCGTGGGAAGATCGACGAGTGGTTCGGCACGAACGGCGTGCGGCCCGACGTGGTGGGCGAATTCGAGGACAATGCGCTGCTCAACACCTTCGGGCGGCGCGGCCTGGGCCTGTACTTCGCGCCGGCCGCGCTGGCGGCGGAGATGAAGGAGCAGTTCGGTGCGCAGCTGGTGGGCCGCGTGCCGCAGGTGCGTGAACAGTTCTACGCGATCTCGAACGAGCGCAAGATCCAGCATCCGGCGGTGGAGGCGATTCTGGCGGCGGCGCAGGCGCAGGGTTCGGCGTGACGATTACAATTCAACGCTAGAATATACAAAGACCGTCGTTCCCGCGGAGGCGGGAACCCATAGGCCATGCGCCAAGACCGCATACGCCGCGTCATCGCACAGTCAGCACGGGCCCCCGCCTTCGCGGGGACGACGGATTAGAGCAAATAATCAAGGCATGCCAGAGCGCTTGGCGGCTTTAACAGGGGTTTATGGAAAACGCATTACTGGTCGCCCTCGCGATCATTCTGGTCGCGCTGAACGGCTTCTTCGTGGCCGCCGAATTCGGCATCGTCACCCTCCGCAAAACGCGCATCCGTGCGATCGCAAAAAAAAGCGGCCTGCGCGGCCGCATCCTCGCCACCGTGCACGGCCAGCTCGACGCTTATCTGTCCGCCTGCCAGCTCGGCATCACGCTCGCCTCGCTCGGCCTGGGCTGGATTGGCGAGCCGGCGTTCGCGGCCTTGCTCGAACCGGTGTTCCACATGCTCGGCATCACATCGCCGCAAGTGGTGCACGGCGTCTCCTTCGTCATCGCTTTCGGCGTCATCTCCTTCCTGCACATCGTGGTCGGCGAACTCGCGCCGAAGTCGCTCGCGATCCGCATGCCGGAGGTGATCGGTCTGTGGTGCGCGGTGCCGCTGTACGGCTTCTACTGGATGATGTACCCGGCGATCTGGCTGCTCAACGCCAGTTCGAACATGGTGCTGCGCGTGGCCGGCCTGTCCGGCGCGCATGCCTCGCACGACACGCACTACAGCACCGAAGAACTCAAGCTGATCCTGCGCACCAGCACCGCTGGCGAGAAGTTCACGCACGACGAACGCCACGTGCTGGCGCAGTCGCTGGAATTCTCGGACATGTCGGTCGCCGACCTCATGCGGCCGATTAACGAAGTGATCGCGCTGCACGCCGACCTGTCGGCACAAGAGAACCTGCAGACCGTGCTGCGCAACCGCTTCTCGCGCTATCCCTACTTCGACGCCGAGGGCGAGGAAGTGCTGGGCATGATCCACCTGAAGGACCTGTTCTTCGCACAGCAGGCCGGCCGCGCGATCGACGACCTCACCGACTATCTGCGTCCGGTGGAGACGATCTCCGCGCGCACGCCGGCGCAGGAACTGTTCCGCCGCTTCCGGCACGGCGCGCCGCACTTCGCGCTGATCGGAGAAAAGGGCAAGCGCCCGGTCGGCTTCATCACGCTCGACAACCTGCTCGGTGCGATGGTCGGCGAGATCCGCGACGAATTCCGCATGAACGAAAACGACTGGCTGCCGCAGGCCGACGGCAGCTATCTCGGCAAGGCGAGCCTGCCGATCGTGTCGCTCGAACGCGTACTCGGCATCGACATCGACAACGAGGCGATGGGACTGGACGACGTCGAATCAGTCGGCGGCCTGCTGATGGCCAAGCTGGGCGACATCCCCAAACAGGGCCAGCGCATCGGCTTCCCTCAGTTCGACGTGGTGGTCAAGCGCACCAAGGGGCCGCGCATCATGCTGGTGAAGGTGATCCCGAACCTGCATCGCGACGACGACGACGAAGGTCACGACTGACGATCAGCGGGGATCGCTGCGATTCCCGCTCTTTGCCAGTTCCCGATCGAGCGCATTGGCGAAGTTCTGGCGGTCGGCCTGGCTGAATGCGGCAGGTCCGCCGGTATCGACACCGCCTGCACGCAGCTCTTCCATGAAAGCGCGCATGGTCAACTGCTGCGCGATGGTGTCCTTGGTATACCACTCGCCGCGGGGATTGAGCGGCAGCCCGCCCTTTTCCAGCACCAGGGACGCCAGGGGAATATCTCCGGTGACGACAATGTCGCCTGGCTGCACGCGCTCGACGATTTCGGCGTCGGCCGCATCCGCGCCGGCCGGGACCTGCAGCGCGCGGATGAAGCGCGAACCCGGCACCCGCATCAACTGGTTGGCGACCAGCGTGACATTGAGCCGCAGTCGATCCGCCACCCGGAACAGGATGTCCTTGATGACGGCGGGACAAGCATCTGCGTCGACCCAGATGTGCATTATTGGCCGACGCAGATGATCTTGGTCGCGTATTCCTGCGCCTTGCCCTTCTTCGTCGTAGCCCAGCGGATCGCTTCCTCGGCTTCGGCGACCGTCATGACCGTGGCTTTTTCCTTGTTCTTGATGAACGAGACGCCTTCGAACTTGCCGTCCTTGCCGCGCATGACCTTGGCGAACACGGGCGGCTTCTTGCCGTCGTCGGCGATTTTGTTTTGCTGGACGAGATAACGCCGGTCGATGGTTTCCATACGAATGCCCTGTGCCTGAAAGTTCAAAGCCACATTGTAACGGCACCGGACCGGCGAGCTTCTTACCCGGCCAACCTGCCCAGCAAATACACCCAATGGTCGACGTCGTCGTCCAGCGCCTTGATCGGCAAGCGTTCGTCGCGGCCATGCGCGCGCAGGTCGGTCGGGACCACGCCCCATGAGCCATCGACGCCGTACACCGGAATGCCGATGACGCGGAACGGCCGCGCATCGCTGGCGCCGGTGCTCATCTCTGGGAACACCGGCGAATTCGGATGATGCAGGTGGACCGCACCTGTGAACGCTTCGACGATGTCCGGACGGAGCGGCGACGCCAGCGAGGCGACCTGCTTGTCCGCACGCGTGACGGCGACGTTCTTGTCCGCGACGACCTTTTCCAGCTCGTCCCGCACAGCATCGGGCGACACGCCCGGCATGATGCGGCAGTTGATGTTGGCCGCGGCCTTCTGCGGCAGCGCATTGTCGGCGTGGCCGCCCGAGAGCAGCGTGGCCACGCAGCGTGTGCGCGTCAGGCCCACTTCGCCTTCATCGGCCTCGATCGAGTCGGCTGCCGCGCCGTCGCCCGGATTGCGCAGCCATGCGCGCATCGCATCGCCGAGCGCTCCCGATTCGGTTTTCTCGCGGCCCGCGAAGTAGGCGCGCGTGGTCTCGTTCATCACCGGCTCGAAGCGATATGTCTGCAATCGGTGCAGCGCATTGGCGAGGTCGTAGATCGCGTTGTCGGGCCGTGGCTTGGACGAGTGGCCGCCGCGGTTGCGGGCGGTGAAAGTGAAGTTGGCGAAGGTCTTCTCGGCCGACTGCAAGGTGAAGCCGAGCGCGCGGCCGTCGGGCGCGAAACCGCCGCCACCGCCGTCGGCATTCAGGCCGTATTCGACGTCGAGCAGCTCGCGCCACTTGGTCGCGCCGAGTTCCGCGCCGACACCTTCGGTTTCTTCGTCGCCGGTGTAGAACACGATGATGTCGCGCTTCGGCTTGAAGCCGGAAGCCTTCAGCTTGAGGATAGCGGCGGTGGTCGCGGCCACGCCCTGCTTGATGTCGGAGGTGCCGCGGCCGTAGTAGTAGCCGTCCTTTTCGGTGAATACGAAGGGATCCGTGGCGGACCAGTCTTCGCGGCGCGCCTCCACCACGTCCATGTGCGCCATCACCATGATCGGCTTGGCGGCCGGCTTGCCCGGCGCGCGCCAGCGAACGATCAGGGCGGCGGTCTTTTCATACGGGATGACCTTGACGTCGGCTGCCGGAATGCCGGCGGCGCGGTACTGCGCGGCGAGGTAGGCGGCCAGTTCGGGCACACGGCCACGGCCCGCTACCGTCGGCACATTGACGGCATGTTCGAGAAGCGCCCGCGCCTTGGCGTGCCAGGGATCGTTCTGCGGCGACGCCTGGGCGATCGCGGGAAGGGCCAACAACGCAAACTTGAACAGGTGTCGCTTCAGCATGTGCAGCTTCCTTTCGGGTGACGTCAGAAAAATTGGAACAACGCTAACTTTGCTGGACCGCATTCAAGCGTCCATGGTGACGACGATCTTGCCCTTGGCATGCCCTGCTTCCAGCCGGGCCATCGCTTCGGCGATGTCCTTGAACGGATACATGCTGTCCACGATAACCTTCAGCGTCCCGTCATCGATCCATCGCGCGAGTTCGGAGAGATCCGCGCCGCTCGGGTGCATGAAGAGATAGCGATAACCTACGCCGCGTTTCGCGGCACTGCGTCGGATCGAAAAGCTCGCGGCCCAGAACAGCGCCTGCAGTCCGAATCCGCGCTGGAGGTCTTTCGATGCGGTCTGCGGTTCCGGCATGCCGGCGACACTGACGACGGTCGCGCCGGGCCGCACAATCGCGAACGCCTGTTCGAGGGAATCGCCGCCGATGAGATCGAACGCGCCGTCATAGCCGGAGAGAACGGCATCGGGATGCTCGTGCGTCTAGTCGATGACGGTATCGGCGCCGAGTTCCCGCACCAGCGCTTGGCCACGTGGCGAGGCTGTCGTTGCAACGTGGGCGCCGAGATGCCGTGCGATCTGCAGGGCGAAAGTGCCGACACCGCCCGCCCCGCCGGAAATGTAGATGCGCTGTCCTGTGGCGACGTGCAGCTCGTCGCGCAAGGCCTGGAGGGCGGTAAGACCGGCAAGCGGGACTGCCGCTGCGATTGCGAAGTCCAGTGTTTCCGGCATCGCGGCCGCGTGGTCTTCCTCGACGATCGCGAACTCGGCGAACGCGCCCATCCGGCTTTTGTCGACGCGCGCAAAGATGCGGTCGCCCAGGCCGAACCGGCTCACATGCTCGCCGCAAGCGACAACTTCACCGGAAAGCTCGTTGCCAAGGATGGCGGGCAGCGGATAGCGCTGCACAATCTTCAAGTCGCCACGGCGCGTCTTGAAGTCCACCGGATTCAATCCGGCGGCGCGAACGCGAACGAGCAGCTGGCGAGAGGACGGCACGGGCACAGGGACTTCCTGCAGGCTGGCGTTCTCGGGACCACCGTAGGCCTTGAGTACGTAGGCTTGCATCGTTTGCGGAATGGGTATCGAGGATCGCATTGCATCTGGCTCCGGTTTTCAGCTCACGTGCTTCGTTCGGCACGTCCAGCCTTTTTCTTGGCGACTTCTGCTGTGATGCGGTTGAGGTCGGCTATACCAAGCGGTTTGATGAGGTGCTCGTTAAACTGTGCTGCGCGAGTAAGGAAATGGTCTTCGTCCCGTCCCAGTCCCGTCAGGGCAAACAAAGGCAGCATGTGTCCATTCTCGGTATGGCGGATCCTCAGCGCCACCTGGATGCCGCTGATGTCGGGCAGGCTCAGGTCGACAAAGGCCATGTCGACAGGATGCTCGGCCGCCAGCTTGACCGCGTCGTTACCGGTAAATGCCGTGATGGCACGGTGCCCCAGGGATTCCAGCAGCGATGCAAGAGTAGTGGCCCCATCGACGCTGTCATCGACGATCAGGATGGTCAATGGCGCCGCCCCCGGTGATTCCGGGAGAGCGGACGTTCTGACCTGCATTTGCTGCTCAGCCAGCGGCAAGACCACCGTAAAACAGCTGCCCTTGTTCACGCCTTCGCTTGAAACGGTGACTGTGCCCTTATGCAGTTCAACGAGTTGTTTCACGACGCTCAGGCCGATACCCAGCCCGCCTTGCGCCTGAACCCCAATCGAGTGCACTTGCACGAAAATGTCGAAGATTTCAAGCATTTGTGCATCGGTCAGACCGATACCCTGGTCACGAACGCGAATGACGGCGTTGCCGCTGTCGATGCCGGCTTCAAGCGAAATCCGTGTGTCAGCCGGCGAGTATTTCGATGCGTTCGTTAACAGGTTTACAAAAACCTGGGTCAGGCGCAGCGGGTCGCCATCGAGCCAGATTGGCTCATCGGATAGTTTGAATGCGAGTGGCTGGCTTTTCGCATCGAGCAGGGGCCGCACGCTCTCGACGGCCTGGTCGATGACGCTCCTGACGGTGATCCGCTCTTTTTTGATGTCGAGCTTGCCCTCGCTGATCCGCCCAACTTCCATCAGATCATCCACCAATGCGGAAAGACTCGCGGTTTGCCGTTCGATGACCTCGCGTGCTTTTTCGCGTACGGTGCTGTCGGACGACAGTTTGATGAGTTGCGCGGCCGATGCGATCGGCGCCAGAGGACCGCGCAGTTCGTGCGCCAGCGTGGCCAGATATTGGTTCTTGCGTTCATCAGCTTTTTTGAGCGATTCCCCGATATCGCGCATTCGCTGCGCGTTGAGTTCACGTTCAGTATGGTCGCTCGAGATGGCCAGTACCATAGCCACCTCGCCCTCACTATCGAACAAGGGAACTGCACGCGTGATGAAAAAGCGGCGCTCACCGTGCTGGTTGTCATAGCTGATATCGAACTCCGTAGCACACTTGTTACGTATGACGTTTTCCAAGGTGGCTTGCCACCGCATGGCAAGTACGGGGTCCGTCCCAAGCTCCTCATGCTTCTTTCCTATGAAGAAGGATGCGGGCACGCCGGTGAGTTCCTCGATCTTTGAAGAAATGAACAGAAAGCGTCGTTGCCGGTCGAAGCGGCTAATGATGTCGGGAAGGTTCTCTATCAGTACCTTGAGTTCCGACTCCCGTTCCAGCCTGGCGCTTTCCGCCTCCATTGCTTGCGTCATGTCGATCACGACACCGTTCATGCCGACAGGTTTGTCTTGCCCATCATAGACAAAACGACCGCTGCTGTTGACCCAGCGCACCGTCGCATCATCCAGGCGCAGCCGGTGACACAGCTGATAATGGGCATGATCACGCGAGGCGCCGGCGATGGCGTCCTCGACCGCTGGCAAGTCGTCCGGGTGAATCCGCTCCCGGAACATCTCATACGTAACGGTCGAGCCTGGCGGCAATCCAAAGAGCACGCAGTAATGGTCCGACCAGTGTAGCTGGTCCTTCTTCATGTCCCAGAAGTAGCTGCCAATACCAGCCTGGTCAAGGATGTGTGCCGGGACACGGACCGTGTCCGGCTTTAGTGTCGGCAAGGACCTGTGCCTTTTATAGACACTCCACCCGATCGCTACCGATCCGGCCCCAAGCAAAAATCCGCTGGCGAGCGCCGCGAGAAGAGTCGACTCCATGCCAAAGATCCGTTAATTCAGGAAATCGTCATTTTGACAGTTGCCAGATGCCCATGCTACGAATAAAGCAGCCTGGCCCCGAAATTAGCCACCTATTACCTTGCCGCGGGACGAAGTCGCCGCTTCTGTCCCATGGATTTTTCAGTCCTCACGGCTCGGCTGCCAAAAGCGCAGCCGGTTACCAAACGGATCGATCACTTCCATCATGCGTCCCCACGGCTGGTCGTTCACGCCAGGCCGCATGTTCGGGTAGTTCTTCGCAATGAGCTCGCGCTGCAGCGCATCGATGTCGTCGATGCGGACAAAGGTGGTCGACCCTGGCGTTGCATCGCCATGATGGCCGGTCAGATGCAAGGCCAGGTCCGAACGGCGGATCTGCGCATACAGCGGCAGGCCGGGTTCGAAGCGGTGCTCCCACTCGAATTCGAAGCCGAGGAAGTCGACGTAGAACTCGCGCGCCTTGGCCTCATCGAAAATACGGATCAACGGAATTGCAGGCGACAGCTGCATGCTTTCTCCCCTTCGATTGATTTCAAGCCGCCTGGCTCGACTCTTCTTTCTCTGCCCGCGGCGCCGGCTTCTCCATGCGCTTCGCGATGAACTCCGCCGTCGGGCGCACGAAGAACATCAGCCCGAACGCCATGTTCGCCCAACCCGGCATCGCATACGCCAGCACGATGGTGAGCAGCGAGATCAGGATCATCGCGATCGCGCGCAGGCAGGCGGTGTGCCAGGTCAGCGAATCGACCGGATGCACGCACAGGCTCGGCGTACGGTAGATGTGGCGCCACATCAGCAGCAGCGCCAGCCCCATCGTCACCATCACCGCTCCGTACACGATCTGTCCGATCCGCGTCGACGATTGCGCGTTGAGCGCGGCGGCGAACGGCAGCAGGCTGACCGCACCCAGCATCAGCATCGTGAAGCGAATCAGCTTGTTGTCGACGTGCCGAACGTGGGCGTAGAAGCGATGGTTGGCGACCCAGAAGATGGCCAGCACCAGAAAACTGATGACCCACGATTCGAAGTTGGGAAGCAGGCCAAGCAGCGCGCGGCGCACGCCGGTTTCGTCGAGTGCGCGCGCGTGTTCGGGCAGGCGCAGGTCGATCACGAGCAGCGTCATCGCCACGGCAAAGATGCCGTCGATGAGTGCCTCGAGGCGGTGCTTGCTCAGGTGTGCGGGATTGGCCGGCGTCTCGTTCATGGGTGTGATCGCATCGATGGGACAATCCGCACATTCTGGCCGGTCGTGTACAGAAGTGCAATACCCATCAATGCGCCGTGTCGTCGCGCACGAACACAAAGCCGAACACGGCGGACAACAGCGCGGCCACCACGCACACCAATACCGCCAGATGAAACTGGTGAACCAGCCGGGCGCCGCCGGACAGCAGGGCGCCCAGCAGCGCGGTGCCGACCAGCCCTCCAAGCCGCGCCACGGCGCTGTTGAAGCCCGATGCGAGGCCGGTGTGTTGCGTGCCGACCGAGGACAGCACCGCCGTCGTCAACGGCGCGACCGCGCCGGCCATGCCCAGCGCGACCAGCAGCACGGCGGGCAGCGTGGTACTCCAGTAGCTTCCCTGTGCGTCGACGCGCAGCAGCAGCGCGAAGCCGGCCGCCACCAGGACGGGGCCGACGGTCAGCGGCCAGCGCGAGCCGGTCCTGGCGGCCAGCCTGCCCATCAGCGGCGATCCGATCGCGATCAGGATCGGCATCGGCAGCATCGCGGCGCCCGCCTGCACGGCGCTGTAGCGGCTCGCTTCGATCAGCACGAAAGGCAGCATCACGAGCAGCGCGCCGAGGGCGCCGTACAGGAACAGCGTGAGCAGGTTCAGGCCGAGGAAACCGGGCGAACCAAGCAGCTTCAAAGGCAGCATCGCGCGCTCGCCCCGGTGGCGCTCGACGATGACCAGCGCGGCAAGGCATGCGAGGCCGACGCCAGCCATCAGCGCCGCGCTCCACCCTGCCCCGCCACCGCCGGTGATGCTGGCCACGCTCCAGGTGACGCCGGCCAGTCCGATGGTCGCCAGCGCGGCGCCGGCCAGGTCCAGCGGCGGCATGTCGCGGTTGGCGTCGTCGCTCAGGCAGCGCACCGCCAGCAGCAGCGTGGCGCAGGCGATGGGCAGGTTGATGAGGAAGATGGCGCGCCAGCCGACGACGTCGACCAGCCAGCCGCCCAGCAGCGGCCCGATGGCGCCCGCCGCCGCGCCGACCGCGGCCCAGATGCCGATGGCGCGGCCCCTCTCCTCGCCGCCGAAGGCCGCGCCCAGGATCGCGAGGCTGTTGGGCATCAGCAGCGCGGCGCCGACGCCTTGCAGCACGCGCGCCGAAGCCAGCGAATCGAGCCCCGGTGCAAGTGCGCACAGCAGCGATGCCACCGCGAAGATCGACACGCCCAGCATGAGCACACGCCGGCGCCCATAGCGATCGCCGGCGGCGCCGCCGAGCAGCAGCAGCGCCGACAGGGGCAGCAGATAGCCGTTGACGATGGACGATAGCCCGGTGCCGCCGGCGCCGAGACTGCGCGCGATGGCGGGCAAGGCGACGTTGACCACCGAGCCGTCGACGAAAGCGAGGCTGGACGCGAGGATGCAGGTGGCCAGCACCATGCGGGCGTGCTGCGGCTTCTGCCCGCGTGCGGAAGTGGATTCGGCAAGGCCGCGGTCGCAGGCGGCGGGAAGCGATGTGCTCATCTCTTCGTCCGCCCTTTCGTCTCAGTCGTTGCGGTTCGCGTGATGCGCGACGTCGTGCTCGGCCTGCGCCGCGACCAGGTCCGGCGTGCCGGTCCATTCGCTGAGCAGCGAGTAGCCGACGGCCAGCAGCGTCGGCCCGATGAACATGCCGACGAAGCCGAAGGCGAGCACGCCGCCCAGCACGCCGAGCAGCGTGAGGACGAACGGCAGGCTGCTGCCGCGGCTGATGAGCATCGGGCGCACCACGTTGTCCACGCTGCTGATGAGCAGCGCGCCCCACACCAGCATGAAGATGCCCCAGCCCACCTGCCCCTGCGAAAACAGCCACAGGGCCGCGCCGATCCACACGACGGGAGGGCCGACCGGCGCCAGCGAGGTGACGAACACCAGCACCGACAGCAGCGGCACCGCGGGCACGCCGGCAATCACGAAGCCGACGGCGGCCACCAGGGCCTGCGCCAGTGCCGTGCCGAGCAGGCCGTACATCACGCCGCGCACGGTGAGGCTGACGATTTCGATGACCTTGCCCGCTCCCTTCCCCACCAGCTTGTGCATGCCGACCGAGACCACGCGCACCAGCGTGTGGCCGTCGCGGTAGAGGAAAAAGCTGATGAAGGCGGCAAGGCTCATCTGGATCACGCCGGTGCCGAGCATCAGGCCGCCCGTCAGCAGGTAGTGGCGCGCCGGCTCCATCATGCGCTGGGCGAAGTCCATCATGTTGTCGCGGCTGGCGACCAGTTCACGCAAGTAGTCGTCGAGCCACGGCCCGGCCAGCGGCACCTCGCGCACCCAGGCCGGCGGCAGCAGCTCGCCCTGCTTGAGCGCGCTGGTGATCTGTTCGTAGGCGACGCCAACGTTATCGGCCAGGTTGTAGGCGACCAGCGCCAGCGGGATGATGACCAGCAGCGTGAGCGTGAGGGTCATGGTGAGCGCGGCCAGCGTGCGGCGCCCGCGGAACCGTCCCAGCAGCACCAGGTACATCGGCCAGGACGAGATGACGACGGCCGCCGCGAACAGGGTCGCGGCGAGGAAGGGCCGCAGCACCCACAGGCAGCCGATCGCCAGCAGGACGATGGTGGCGAGGCGGGTCCAGCTGCGGTTGCGGGGCTCCATGCGCGCGCCGCCCGGCGTCAGGACAGCAGCTGCTTGATGTCGTGCACCAGCGGCGCCGGGCCCTGGCCGTGGCGGACGAACAGGCGCAGCTTGCCGTCGCGGTCGAATACGTAGGTGCCGGCGGTGTGGTCGATCGAATAGTTATCCGGCGCGCTGCCCTGCACGCGGGTGTAGAAGACCTTGAATTCCTTGGCCGTCGCCGCGGTCTGCTCCGGCGTGCCGTACAGGCCGACGAAGCGCGGGTCGAAAGCCGGCACGTAGCTCTTGAGCAGGTCGGGCTTGTCGCGCTCGGGATCGAGCGTGATGAACAGCACCTGCACCTTGTCCGCCTGCGGGCCGAGCTGCTTCATCACATTGGCCATCTCGGCCATCGTGGTCGGGCAGACGTCGGGGCACTGGGTGTAGCCGAAGAAGACCAGCACCACCTTGCCCTTGTAGTCGGCGAGCGTGCGCGGCTTGCCGTCGAAATCGTTCAGCGCGAAGTTGCGGGCGTAGTCGAGGCCGGTGACGTCGGTGTTGTCGAAGCTCGCCCTGGCCGCGGGTTTGTCGCAGCCGGCGAGCGCGACCGCCACCAGCGCGGCCATTGCCAGGGAGGTGAGCAGTCGTTTCATGTCAGAACTTGTAGTAGTGGTCGACCAGCAAGGCCGCGAACAGCAGCGACAGGTAGACGATGGACCAGGCAAACGTCTTGCGCGCGATGAGGTCGGTGTAGCGTTTCCACACCAGCCAGGCGTAGCGCAGGAAGATGCCGTTGAGGATGACGGCGGCGCCGAGGTACAGCAGGCCGCTCATGCCGCAGGCGAAAGGCAGCAGCGTGGTCGCGGCCAGCACGACGGTGTACAGCCAGACATTGAGGCCGGTGAATTCCATGCCGTGCGTGATCGGCAGCATCGGCAGGCCGGAACGCTTGTAGTCGTCGCGCCGGTACATCGCCAGCGCCCAGAAGTGCGGCGGGGTCCAGACGAAAATAATCAGCACCAGGAGCCATGCCTGCATCGGCACCTGGTCGGCCACGGCGGCCCAGCCCAGCGCCGGCGGCATCGCGCCCGACAGGCCGCCGATGACGATGTTCTGCGGCGTGGCCGGCTTGAGGACGATGGTGTAGATGACGGCGTAGCCGACGAAGGTGACGAAGGTCAGCCACATGGTCAGCGGGTTGACCTGGGTGTACAGCACCCACATGCCGGCGCCGCCGAGCAGGCCGGAGAACGACAGGGTCTGGGCACGGGTGAGTTCGCCCATGGCGGTGGCGCGGCGCGCCGTGCGGGCCATGCGCGCATCGATTTCCGCTTCGACCAGGCAGTTGACGGCGAACGCCGCGCCGGCCAGCAGCCAGATGCCGATGGTGCCGAAGATGATCGGATGCCAGCCAGGGAAGCCGTCGGTCGACAGGAACATGCCGATCACCGCGCAGAACACTGCCAGCTGCGTGACGCGCGGCTTGGTCAGGGCCCAGTACTGGGCGAAGCGGGTGGGCGGCTTGTGGATCGCGGTCTGTGTGGTCATGGTTGGAGGCTTGCGGGCGCGGCGGCTTGACGAATTGGAACGTGCACCGCGGCCAGTTGATACTTGGCCTTGTAGTTTAACATGGTCACCAGAACGACGAGCAGGGCCGCCCCGGCGTTGTGCAGCACGGCGATGGCAAGCGGGAAATTCAGGTAGACGGTGGCAACGCCCGTCAGCGCCTGCATGCCAAGCACGATGGCCATCCATTTAGCCGTCGGGCGCAGCGCCGCGTGGGGCCAGGCGCGCCAGATGCTTGCTCCCAGCACAACAACGACCACGGCCGCGAAGTTGCGGTGGACCCAGTGGATCGCCGTCAGCGCCGAGAACGGCAGGTAGTGGCCGGCGGCGGTCTTGCCCAGCTCGCGCCACAGCGTGAAGCCGTGCTCGAAGTCCATCGGCGGGACCCAGTGGCCATTGCAGGTCGGGAAATGATCGCAGGCCAGGGTCGCGTAGTTAGTGCTCACCCACCCGCCCAGGAAGATCTGTAGCGCCAGCACGACAGCCGAGCCGATCGCAAGGCGGCGCACCTGGCGCAGTCCGTCCGGGCACGGATCGGGCTGGGGCGGCTTGAGGAGATTGTCTTCCTGCCCGCCGAGCCAGACCAGCATCGCCAGCAGCGTCATCCCCAGCAGCAGGTGGGTAGTGACGATGATCGGCTGCAGCTTCATGGTCACGGTCCAGGCGCCGAACGCACCCTGCAGGCAGACGAAGCCGAACAGCAGGGTCGGCACCAGCGGCGCGAAGGCGCGGTCGTGCGAGCGGCGCCATTGCAGCCAGGACTTCGCCATCAGCGTCAGGATCAGCACGCCAATGCCCATGGCGAGGTAACGGTGGATCATTTCGATCCAGGCCTTGAACACGGTCACCGGGCCGCTCGGCATGATGGCCTCGGCGGCGGTGATCTGGGCGTGGGCGAGGAAGGGATTGGCCAGGCCGTAGCAGCCGGGCCAGTCCGGACAGCCAAGGCCGGAATCGGTCAGGCGAGTGAAGCCGCCGAATACGATGAGGTCGAAGCACAGGAAGGCCGCGACCCAGACCAGCTTGTGGTACTTGTTGGCGTCCGCCGATATCCACACCATCGACAGTGGCAGGCAGGCGGCCAGCAGGCCGGTCACGCCGAGTTGCAGCAGGGTTGAGGCAGTGACGTGCATGGTCAACCGATGGACGACGCCGTCAGCAGCTTCTTGACGTCCTTGTACATCTTCTGCGGGGCCGGGTCGGCCGGGAAGCGCATCATCAGGTTGCCGAGGGGATCGACGATGTAGATGTGATCCTCGAGCTTGCCGCCCGCTTCGGCCGGCAGCCACTTGGCCACCGCTTCCGGATCGGCGTGCAGCATGTGCATGCCGTCGTATTCGCGGATCAGCATGGTGTCGATCGGCTCGCGGTCGGTAATCAGCCAGACGCGCTCGATGCGCTCCATCTCCTTGCCCTGCATGGTGCGCTCCTGGCGCATCGTGTACAGCTGCTTCTGGCAAGCCTCGGCGCAGGCGCCGCCGCCGGCCTTGACCATCAGCCATTTACCCTTGTAAGCGTCCAGCCCTTCCGGCTTGCCGGCCAGCGTGGTGCTGGACAGCTGCGGCAGCGGATGCTGGCGCGGGTCGATCAGCGCGCCGTAGTTGTTGCGCGAAGTCGGCTGGATCACGTAATAGGTGAAATAGGACGCGAGCACCGGCGAGGCGCACACGGCCAATATCGCGATCATTTTCCAGCGGCCGCGCTTAGCGGGGGCCGGCGTCGTCAGGTTTTGATCCACTGCGAAATCCTGTTATTACGTAGAAGAGGAAGGCCATCGCGGCCAGCGCGTACCACTGCAGGGCGTAGCCCTTATGTGTTTCGATGCCGGTCGAGGGCTGCGGCCAATCGCGTACCAGCTTGTCCCCCGGCTCAGCTGGGCCGGTCTGCTCGACGAAAAACGGTTGCATGGCCAAGCCAGCCGCGAACATGACATTGCCCGGATCGACGTTCTGAACGATAGCAGCCGGCCTGAGGCGCTCCGCGCTGCCGAGCTGCATCACATGGCCCATGGTGCCGGTCACGACGCCTTCGATGGTTACCTGTCCAGCCGGAGTACTGACGGCGGGAATGCGGTAATGCTTGGTCGGATCGACCGGCAACCAGCCACGTGCGACCAGCACATGGTTCGATGAACCCGCTATTTTAAACGGCATCAGCAAATAAAACCCGCTGCGGCCCTGGTAGGGGCGATTGTCGAGAAAGATGGGCCAGCTGGTGACGAACTGTCCGGTGACCCGGACTCGCCGGAACTCGAGCGACGCCAGGCTTGCCGGTGCGGGACCGAGGTCGACAGGCGGCTCGGCGCTGCGGCGGACGATCTGGTCGCGCAAGGCGGTCTTGGCGGCGGCCCGCCGCTCCTGCCAGTTGCCGAGCGCGATGCCGAGCGCGACCAGCACAACGGTCGCGATCAGGGGAATGGGCCGAAAACGGAAGCGCAGACGCATTACAATGGAGCTTCAAAAATACTTATTCGGCAGACCATGAAAATCTTTGTTGCGATTGCCTTTGCGCTGATCCTCGCGAGCCTCGGTTCGGCCTTGTTCTTCCTCATGCGCGACAAGGGCAAGAGCAATCGGACCGTGCAGGCGCTGGCGATGCGGGTGGGGCTGTCGATTACGCTGTTCCTGCTCGTGCTTGGAATGTACAAGCTCGGGTGGATACAGCCGAAGGGCCTGCCGTACTAATCCAACCGCAGCGCACACTTTTCACCCTCAAAACCGTCGTCCCGGCGCAGGCCGGGACCCATGCTGAGTGTGCGATTAACGCCGCCTTCGCCCCAGCTCATACTTTCCATGGGTCCCCGCCTGCGCGGGAACGACGGTTCAGTGCTAGTGCTTACATCCAGTACACAACAACGTACAAGCCCAGCCACACCACGTCCACGAAGTGCCAGTACCAAGCCGCACCTTCGAAACCGAAGTGGTGATCCGGCGTGAAGTCCCCGCGCATCACACGGTACAGCATCACCGACAGCATGATCGCGCCCATGGTCACGTGGAAGCCGTGGAAGCCGGTGAGCATGAAGAAGGTCGAACCGTAGATGCCCGACGACAGCTTCAGGTTCAGCTCGGTGTAGGCGTGGTGGTATTCATAGGCCTGGAAGCCCATGAAGGTCGCGCCCAGCAAAATGGTCAGGAACAGCCAGAACGCGGTCTTGCCGCGGTGGCCGGCGCGCAGCGCGTGGTGGGCGATGGTCAGGGTTACGCCCGAGGTCAGCAGCAGCGCGGTGTTGATGGTCGGGATCGGGAACGGGCCCATGGTGCTGAAGCCTTCCACGGTGCCGGCCGGGCCCACGCCGCCCCAGTGGCCGGCAAAGTCGGGCCACAGCAGCTTGTGGTCGAGGTCGGCCAGCCACGGCATCGTGATCGAACGGGCATAGAACAGCGCGCCGAAGAAGGCGCCGAAGAACATGACTTCGGAGAAGATGAACCAGCTCATCGACCAGCGGAAGGAGCTGTCGATGCGGGCGTTGTACTTGCCCGATTCCGATTCGCTGATGGCGTCGCCGAACCAGAAGTACAGCACGGTCAGCATGCAGAGGATGCCGAAGATATTGACGTACGGTCCCCATGGGGCGCTGTTGACCCAGCCCGCGGCGCCTGCCATGGTGAGCAGCATCGATGCGCCGGCAGCCAGAGGCCACTTGGATGGACCCGGCACGAAATAGTACGGCGCGGTGTTTGGCAAACTCATCTTCATCTCCTAAGTTCTAACTTATATCTGTTGATTTGCTGCTCTGTCTACATCTTCCTGTTAGCGCTCCGTCGTTCCCGCGCAGGCGGGAATCCATGCCGAGTTTGCTTTGACCGCGGCTTTTGCCGCCACTCACACCTTCCATGGGTCCCCGCCTGCGCGGGGACGACGTTGTCTGCTTTTTATCTCTACTTCGACACCGCGAACTTCACTACCATGACTAGAATGCCGATGAAGATCACCACGCCAATCAATCCCGCGATGATGACGTGAACCGGGTTCAGGTTCGCCGCATCATGCTCGTAATCCTTGCGCTTGCGCACGCCGAAGAAGGACCAGAACACCGCCTTCATGGTCGCCCCGAAGGATGCATCGCGCGGTTTCTGTTCGCTCATCGCCTACCCCTTCTGCTGTGCCGCGCCGCCGATTTCGAAGAACGTGTACGACAGCGTGATGGTCTTCACTTCCTTCGGCAACTTTGGATCGACAAAGAACACCACCGGCATCTGCTTCGCTTCATGCGGGCCAAGCGTTTGCTGCTGGAAGCAGAAGCACTCGACCTTCTTGAAGTACGGCATCGCCGACTGCGGCGCGTAGCTCGGAATCGCCTGCGCCGCCACCGTCCGCCCCTGGGTGTTGACCACCTCGTAGGTGACGGTGGTCAGTTCGCCCGGGTGCACGGTGACGCTGTTCTGCGTCGGCCGGAAGCGCCACGGTCCCTGGGCATTCGCGTCCAGTTCGACCACGATGCTGCGCGTCTTGTCGACCTGCGTGTTGGCCGGCATCTTCACCGTCCCATCCTTCTGGGTCAGCACGTTGATGCCGAGCTCCTCGCAGATCTGCCGGTACAGCGGCACCATCGCGTAGCCGAAACCGAACATGACCGCGGCGACCACCACCAGCTTGACGAGCGTGCTGCGGTTCAGGCGCAGGCGGCGGCCTGCGGATGCTTGGGTGTTGCTCACGTCAGTTGAACCAGATCCGTTTGACAAAGACCATCACGAAGAAGAACAGCGGAATCAGCGCGATGGTCAATCCCAGCCTGGCGTTGCTCGATTTGCCTTGCTTTTGCATCGTTGTTTACTTCACGGTCGGCGGATGTTCGAAGGTGTGGAACGGCGCCGGGCTCGGCACGGTCCACTCGAGGCCTTCCGCACCTTCCCACGGCTTGTCGGCTGCCTTGGCGCCGCCACGGATGGTCGGCAGCACCACGAACAGCAGGAAGTACACCTGCGACAGGCCGAAGCCGAAGGCGCCGATCGACACGATGGCGTTGAAGTCGGCGAACTGGGCTGCGTAGTCCGCATAGCGGCGCGGCATGCCGGCCAGGCCCAGGAAGTGCATCGGGAAGAAGGTCACGTTGAAGGTGATCAGCGAAGCCCAGAAGTGGAACTTGCCGCGGCCTTCCGGATACATATGGCCGGTCCACTTCGGCGCCCAGTAGTAGAAGCCGGCGAACAGCGCGAACAGCGAGCCGGCCACCAGCACGTAGTGGAAGTGCGCCACCACGTAGTAGGTGTCCTGCAGCTGGATGTCGATCGGGGTCACTGCCAGGATCAGGCCGGTGAAGCCGCCCATGGTGAACACGAAGATGAAGCCGACCGCGAACAGCATCGGGGTTTCGAAGGTCATCGCGCCGCGCCACATGGTGGCGACCCAGTTGAACACCTTCACGCCGGTCGGCACCGCGATCAGCATGGTGGCGTACATGAAGAACAGCTGGCTGGTCACCGGCATGCCGGTGGTGAACATGTGGTGGGCCCAGACGTTGAAGGACAGGATCGCGATCGACGCGGTGGCGTACACCATCGATGCGTAGCCGAACAGCGGCTTGCGGGCAAAGGCCGGGACGATCTGCGAGATGATGCCGAATGCCGGCAGGATCATGATGTAGACCTCGGGGTGGCCGAAGAACCAGAAGATGTGCTGGTACATGACCGGGTCGCCGCCGCCGGCAGCATTGAAGAAGCTGGTGCCGAAATGGCGGTCGGTCAGGGTCATGGTGATCGCGCCTGCCAGCACCGGCATCACGGCGATCAGCAGGTAGGCGGTGATCAGCCAGGTCCAGCAGAACATCGGCATCTTCATCAGGGTCATGCCGGGCGCGCGCATGTTCAGGATGGTGACGATGATGTTGATCGAACCCATGATCGACGAGGCGCCCATGATGTGCAGGGCGAAGATCGCCATGTCCATGCCCGGCCCCATCTGGGTCGACAGCGGCGCGTACAGCGTCCAACCGGCAGCGGTGGCGCCGCCCGGGACGAAGAACGAGGCGGCCAGCAGCAGCGCGGCCGGCGGCAGCAGCCAGAACGAGAAGTTGTTCATGCGCGCGAACGCCATGTCGGACGCGCCCACCTGCAGCGGGATCATCCAGTTGGCGAAGCCGACGAAGGCCGGCATGATCGCGCCGAACACCATCACGATGCCGTGCATGGTGGTCAGCTGGTTGAAGAATTCAGGCTGGAAGAACTGCAGGCCCGGCTGGAACAGCTCGGAGCGGATCATCAGCGCCAGCACGCCGCCGGACAGGAACATGGTGAACGAGAACCACAGGTACAGGGTGCCGATGTCCTTGTGGTTGGTGGCGTACAGCCAGCGTTTCAGGCCGTGCGGATGGTCGTGCGCGTGATCGTGGGCGTCGTGTGCGTGATCGAGTGTGCTGGAAGTCATATCTGTGTCCTGGCAATCTGTGTCTTACTTGCGTATCACTTGCGGGCGGCTTTGACTTCAGCCGGCTGTACGATGTTTTCAGCGGCGTGATTGCCCCAGCTGTTGCGGGTGTAGGTAATCACGGCTGCAATTTCGGTATCGGACAGCTGCTTCCACGCCGGCATGGCCGACGGGAATTTGCCGCTGTGTTTGCCGTTCAGCAGGACATCGATCTGTTCGCCTTTCGGGCCGTTGACGACCGGCGAGCCGTCCAGCGAGGCGAATGCGCCCGGGACGCCCTTGCCGCTGGCCTGGTGGCAGGCGACGCAGTTGGTGGTGTAGACCTTCTCGCCACGGGTTTTCAGTTCGTCGATGGTCCAGGTCTTGTTCGGATCGTCGGCCAGCGCGGCCATCTTGGCCTTCTGCTCGCCGACCCACTTGGTGTAGTCCTCGGCCGAGACCACCTTGACGACGATCGGCATGAAGGCGTGGTCCTTGCCGCACAGTTCGACGCAGCTGCCGCGGTAGGTGCCGACCTGTTCGGCCTTGAACCAGGTGTCGCGCACGAAGCCCGGGATCGCGTCCTGCTTGACGGCGAAGGCGGGGATGGTCCACGAGTGGATCACGTCGTTGGCGGTGAGGACGATGCGGACCTTCTTGTTGACCGGCACGACGACTTCGTTGTCGACTTCGAGCAGGTAGTTTTCGCTGCGCTTGCCGACCGGGGCGACGCCCGGTGCGCCGACCTGCTCGCGCGGGGTGGACAGGTTGGACAGGAAGGAGATGCCCTCGCCTTCGCCCTTCAGGTAGTCGTAGCCCCACTTCCACTGCATGCCGGTGGCCTTGATGGTCAGGTCGGCGTTGGAAGTGTCCTTCATCGCCACCACGGTGCGGGTGGCCGGCAGGGCCATGCCGATGACGATCAGGAAGGGAACGATGGTCCAGGCGATCTCGACGGCGGTCGATTCGTGGAAGGTGGCTGGCTTGTGGCCCAGCGACTTGCGATGCTTGAATACGGAATAGAACATCACGCCGAACACGGCGATGAAGATCACCACGCAGACGATCATCATCCAGTTGTGCAGGCTATAGACTTCGGCTGCGATGCCGGTCACGGGTTGCTGCAGGTTCAGTTCGTATTCAACTGGGCGCCCCGTCACTACCGGTTCAGCCAAAGCTGGGATGCTGGCCGATACCGCGAGGCCGAGCATCAGAGCTTGAAGTCGCTTTGCATATGTCATTTTGTCCCCAACCACCAAAAAAATAGTCTTTTTCTAATGGGTCGGCAACAAATGACGACTGCCGGCCCGCAACACCCCTTGCAAGGGCTCGCGCGCCGACGCACGCGGCGAAGAAATCGCCGCGTCATGGCAGGAGCCCCATCATGATCGATTACGGGGGAGTTCCCACCGCTTGACCACTCATGCAATTGCTGTACTTCAGTCCGACACTTACGCCGTTACTGCTTGTATTTCCAGCGCGCTGCTACCACAGTCGGAAGAAATTGTCTTTGATTATACGCAAACAACTAACATTCATTCAAGAAAATTAGGCTTGGGAGCAATTTTGCTCTCCGCTATCTTACACATCCTTTTTGGCCTGTCCAGACCTAGGGCTTCGGCCGTGGCTGGAAGCGGACGATTGCCTCGCCCGCCGCTGTGGTGCGTGCCACCGGCCGGAAAGCGTGGCCGTAAATGACTTCGAAAGTGAGGCCCAGCTTGCCGTCCGGACGGCGCTGCGCTTCCAGCGCGGCCAGCAGCCGCGTCCATGCGTCGCGGCCGATGAGTCCGCGGCGGCGCGTGGCCAGGGGGTTGCCGCCGAGGGCGCGCACGTCCGCCAGCAGGGCTTCGGCCGTGCTGTAGGTCACCGTGATTTGCTCCATATCCATCACCGGCGTGGAAAAGCCGGCCTCCACCAGCTGGTCGCCAAAGTCGTGCATGTCGACGAAAGGCAGCGCGTGCGGCGTTTCGTCCATGGCGGCAAAGGCGGTGCGCAGCTCCTTGAAGGTATCCGGCCCGAAATTGGAGAACATGAGCAGTCCCTCCACGCGCAGCACCCGGCGCCATTCGGCAAAGGCGGCATCCGGCTGGGGATGCCAGTGCAAGGCGAGGTTCGACCATACCAGGTCGACGGAGTTCGGCCCCAGCGGCAGCTTGCCGAAATCGCCACTGACGAGGTCGACGCCGGTCTTGGCCGGCATCAGGCGGCTGAGCAACTGGCCCAGCGGACGCGCGGCCGGCGCCGGCCCCTTGGCGGCGCCCAGCATGGCCGGCGCGGCGTCGACGCCGAGAATATGGGCGGCGGGATAGGATTTTTGCAGCAGGGCCAGGTCCTCGCCGGTGCCGCAGCCGGCGTCGAGCACGCGCTCCGGCGCGATCTTCACCAGCGCCAGCCGCTCATGCATGCGGGATGCCACCTCGCGCCGCAGGAAGTTGGATTCCGCCACGCGGGCCGGGTCGCTGAACAGCTGGCGCACGCGCGCCAGGTCGATCGGCGCGCTCATTTTGGACGAGGATTGGGGAGAAGCCATGTTCTGATGCGATCGAATGAGATAATGGCGGCAGTTTACCTGTTTGTGGGAAGACGAGCCGATGCTTGAGCCCCTGCGCCTGTGGTGGCACCGCTGGCCACGCGCGCTGGCCGGGGCGCTGCTGCCCTCGTGCTGCGCCTTGTGCGGCGAGGTATGCGGGGCGGCGGTGTGTGGTCCCTGCCATGGTCGATACGTGACGAGCTGCCATCGCTGCGACCGTTGCGGCAACCCGCTGGCCGCTGGCGACACTGTCGAATGCGGCAAGTGCCTGGCGGATCCGCCCGCCTTCGACGCCACCATCGTCGCCACCGATTACACGGTGCCGCTGGACCAGCTGGTGCTGCAGCTCAAGTTCGGCAGCCGGCTGGCGCTGGCGCCGTGGTTCGCCGGACTGCTGCGCGATGCGGTGCTGGCGCGGCCCGCCTTGGTGCTGCCGGATATGCTGTGCCCGGTGCCGCTGGGCGCGCGCCGGCTGGTCGAACGCGGCTTCAACCAGGCGCTGGAAATCGCGCGGCCGCTGGGGCGCTCGCTGGGCGTGCCGGTGCAGGCGCGGCTGGCGGCGCGCGCGGTGGAGACGCGGGCGCAGTCGGGCGTGGCGCCGGGCGAGCGGCGGCAGAATATGCGCGGCGCATTCTCGGTCGAGCCGGAGATGATGGCGCGGCTGGAAGGCCGCCACGTCGGCGTGGTCGACGACGTGATGACCAGCGGCAGCACACTGGATGAGCTGGCGAGCACGCTGAAACAGGCCGGCGCTGCGCGCGTCACCAATCTGGTGTTCGCCCGCACGCCGCCGCATTGAACGTATTACATAGCCGTGAGGCCGTCATTCCCGCGTAGGCGCACTAGTGTCCGGAATAATTTTGTTGACACAATCAGAAGAGGCATGGCTGCATCCTAGCTAGGGTCACTGCCTCTTCGGTTCGCCGTCGTCGCCGTTTTCTGAGTTCGTCGGTTTCGATCCG
>JAEWEK010000257.1 GCA_023389425.1 Pseudomonadota bacterium
CCCTCGGCCATCTGCTTGACCTGGCTGCCGTAGAAGTTCATGAAGCGCAGCAGCAGCTCGCCGCTGTCGTCCGCGATGGTGACCAGCAGCTGGCGGCGCGGCTTGAACGCGATCTCGTTCTTGGTGGCGACGCCTTCCACCTGCCAGGTCTGGCCGCCGCGCATGCAGGCCTCGCGGATCGTCACGACCTGGGTCTCGTCCTCGTAGCGCATGGGCAGGTGCAGCACCAGGTCCATGTCCGAGCGCAGGCCCAGCTTGGCGAGCTTGGCTTCGATTTGTGCGGCCGATGCTTTGGGTTTGGGTGCTGGCATAAACGCGGCGAATCAGCGCAATTGACGTAAAATAGAGGGTTCGCCCGCGACGGGCGCGGCCTGTATTGTAAGGCTGCCAGCCTTGATTGTTCCAGAGATGACCAGAATGTACACGCTCTCCGATTTCGATTTCAACCTGCCGCCCGAGCGCATCGCGCAGTTTCCGCTGCCGGACCGCAGCGCCTCGCGCCTGCTGCAGCTCGATGGCGAGCAGATCACGGACCGCCACTTCGCCGACATCGTCGACCAGCTCCAGCCGGGCGACCTGCTGGTGATGAACAATACGCGCGTGCTGAAGGCGCGCTTCTTCGGCGTGAAGGAATCGGGCGGCCAGGTCGAGGCGCTGGTCGAGCGCGTGCTGAACGACCGCGCTGTGCTGGCCCAGGTGCGCGCATCGAAGTCTCCAAAGCCGGGCTCGAAGATCCGCCTGTCCGACGCCTTCGAGGTGACGGTGGGCGAGCGCGCCGGCGAGTTCTTCACGCTGATCTTCGACGGCGACGTGTTCGAGCTGATCGAGGCGCACGGCAGCCTGCCGCTGCCGCCCTACATCGAGCACGCCGCCGGCGAATTCGACGAGCAGCGTTACCAGACCGTCTACTCGAAGGAGCCGGGCGCGGTCGCCGCGCCGACCGCCGGCCTGCACTTCGACCAGCCGCTGCTCGACAAGCTGGCCGCGAAAGGCGTCAAGCTCGCCTACGTGACGCTGCACGTCGGCGCCGGCACCTTCCAGCCGGTGCGGGTCGAAAACCTCGACCAGCACAAGATGCACAGCGAGTGGTACACCATCCCGCAGGAGACGGTGGATGCGGTGCGCGCGGCCAAGGCCGCCGGCCGCGACGTGGTCGCCGTCGGCACCACCAGCCTGCGCGCGCTGGAGGCTGCATCGCAATCGGGCCAGATCAAGGCCGGCAGCGACGACACGACGATCTTCATCACGCCCGGCTACCGCTTCCGCACCGTGACCCGCCTGATCACCAACTTCCACCTGCCGAAGTCGACCCTGATGATGCTGGTGTCGGCCTTCGCGGGCTACGATGCGATCCGCACGGCCTACGCCCACGCCATCGCCAACGAGTACCGGTTCTTCAGCTATGGCGACGCCATGCTGCTGACCACCCAATCACGCCAATAAAGCATGCTCGAATTTACCCTCCTCAAAAAAGACACCAGCGGCCTGTCGCACGCGCGCCGCGGCCGCGTGAAGCTCAACCACGGCACGATCGAGACCCCGATCTTCATGCCGGTCGGGACCTATGGTTCGGTCAAGGCGATGGACCCGGACGAGCTGAAACAGGTCGGCTCGCAGATCATCCTCGGCAACACCTTCCACCTGTGGCTGCGCCCGGGCACCGAGGTGCTCGACAAGTTCGGCGGCCTGCACGGCTTCATGGGCTGGGACGGCCCGATCCTGACCGACTCCGGCGGCTTCCAGGTGTTCTCGCTGGGCGCGATGCGCAAGATCACCGAGGAGGGCGTGAAGTTCGCCTCGCCCATCGACGGTTCGCGCCAGTTCCTGTCGCCGGAAGTGTCGATGCAGATCCAGCGTTCGCTCAACTCCGATATCGTGATGCAGTTCGACGAGTGCACGCCCTACGAGATCGACGGCCGCCCCGCCACCGCGGAGGAAGCGGCCAAGTCGATGCGCATGTCGCTGCGCTGGGCCCAGCGCTCGATGAACGAGTTCAATCGCGGCGGGAATCCGAACGCGCTGTTCGGCATCGTCCAGGGCGGCATGTACGAGCGCCTGCGCGACGAGTCGCTGGCCGGGCTGGAAGAGATCAACTTCCCGGGCCTGGCGATCGGCGGCCTGTCGGTCGGCGAGCCGAAGGAAGACATGCAGCGCATCCTGGCCCACGTCGGCCCGCGCCTGCCCGAGAACAAGCCGCATTACCTGATGGGTGTCGGCACGCCGGAAGACCTGGTCGACGGGGTGGCCAATGGCGTCGACATGTTCGACTGCGTGATGCCGACCCGGAACGCGCGCAACGGCTGGCTGTTCACGCGCTTCGGCGACCTGAAGATCAAGAATGCGCGCTACAAGGACGACATGGCGCCGCTGGACGAGTCCTGCGATTGCTATACCTGCAAGAACTTCTCGCGGGCGTACCTGCACCACCTGCACCGCTCGAAGGAGATCCTTGGCGCGCGCTTGAATACGATCCACAACCTGCATTACTACCTGAAGCTGATGCAGGAGATCCGCGATGCGATCGATGCGGATGGTTTCCACGCCTTCCGCCTGAAATTCAACGCCGACCGCGCCCGCGGCGTCTGATATGTCGTCGTTCCCGCGCAGGCGGGAATCCCATTTCTGCGTAAGCCGCTCACGCACGCGATAGTGGAGCGCATGCGAATGGGATTCCCGCCTCCGCGGGAATGACGATGGAATTGCTGACACCGAGTGTGCTAAACTCCCCGCATTCATTGGGGAGTAGCCTCCCTCCCGCAAAGGGAAGGGCTGACGTCAACATACTTGGCCCGCAGGCCATGGCGTCAGCGGTTTAATCGCTTGGCAAGACCTTTGATCGTGTCGCCTTCCGTGGCCGGACGGGCGCATGGTCAATGGTGTGTGTCCGGCCTGGAACCTTCGATGCTCCTGACAGTCTTCCTCCTGATCTTCTCCGCCGCGGTCATCTACCTGTCGTGCGAATACTTCGTCAACGGCGTGGAATGGATCGGCCATCGCTTCGGCCTCACCCAGAACGCCACCGGCACCGTGCTCGCCGCCTTCGGCACCGCGCTGCCGGAAAGCGTCGTGACCTTCGTCGCGGTCGCCTTCGGCAAGGACAGCGCGGCCAAGGACATCGGCGTCGGCGCCGCGCTGGGCGGGCCGCTGGTGCTGGCCACCATTTCCTACGCCGTGGTCGGCCTGACCTGGCTGACCATGAAGGGCAAGCTGGACTGGTCCGCCGTGATGCGCTCGACCGGCGCGCTGCTGGCGCGCGACCAGCGCTGGTTCCTGTGCATCTTCGTGTTCAAGCTCGCGCTGGGCCTGGTGGTGTTCGCCTACAAGCCCTGGCTGGGTGTGGTCTTCCTGCTGGCCTATGGCGCCTACGTCTGGAAGTCGATGTCGGCCGAGGGCGATATCGCCGTCGCCGAAGACCTCGAGCCGCTCAAGCTGCGCCCGCACCAGGTGACCCCGCATTCGGGCTGGGCCATCGGGCAAACGCTGCTGGCGCTGGTCGTCATCTTCTTCGCCTCGCAGCTGTTCGTGCACCAGCTGGAGGGGATCGGCCCGATGCTCGGCATCCCGCCGCAAGTGGTGGCGCTGCTGCTGAGCCCGATCGCGACGGAGCTGCCGGAAACCCTGAACGCCGTGATCTGGGTACGCCAGCGCAAGCCCGAGCTGGCGCTGGCCAATATCAGCGGCGCCATGATGATCCAGGCCACGGTGCCCAGCGCGCTTGGCATGTTCTTCACGCCGTGGCTGCTGGACACATCGCTGCTGTGGGCTGGTGTTGTCACGATGGCATCTATTTCCGGCCTCTACCTGCTGGTACGCCGCCAAACCCTGACGGCCCGGCGTTTCGCCATGTTCGGCCTCTTGTACGGCGTGTTCGGCCTGGGCCTCGTCTGGGCCATGCATCATTGATTTTGCAATACATCTTGCAAACAGGCAGCTCAGCCGCATATTGTCTGGAATGGCCGGCGTGCGGCACGCGGTGCTAGAATACAGCGCTATTTTTTAATCCAACTATTACAAAACGGAGTCCTTGTGTTCTTCATTTCCAATGCCTATGCACAAACCGCGGGTGCAGCCGCCACCGAACCTGGCCTGCTCGGCAACCTCGGCACCTTCGCTCCGCTGATCCTGATGTTCGTGGTCATGTACTTCATCATGATCCGCCCGCAACAGAAGCGCCAGAAGGAACTCAAGACGATGATGGATGCGCTCGCCAAGGGCGACGAAGTCATCACCGTCGGCGGCGTGCTCGGCAAGGTCAGCAAAGTGGCCGAAGGCTACGTGACGATCGAAGTGGCGCCGAACACCGAAATCGTGGTGCAGAAGAACGCGGTCACGACCCTGCTGCCGAAAGGCACCATCAAGTCCCTGTAAGCGTCCCTGGCGGCCCGCGCGGCCGCCGGTAGTCCACCACAGAACGCTGGAACACTATGAATCGCTACCCCCTCTGGAAATACATACTGATCGTCGTCGCGGTCCTGCTGGGCCTGCTCTACACGGCGCCCAACTACTTCGGCGAGTCGCCGGCGCTGCAGGTCACCGCCGGCAAGTCCACGACCAAGGTCACCAGCGACCTGGCCACCCGCGTGCAGGAATCGCTCGCGCGTGACGGCATCGCGGCGACGACGGTCGACCTGGAAGGGGCCGGCGACCTGTCGTCGGTGCGCGCGCGCTTCGCCACCACCGACGCCCAGTTCAAGGCCAAGGCGGCGCTGGAGCGCGACCTGAACCGCGACAAGAGCGACCCGGACTACATCGTCACCGTCAACCTGGCCAAGAACACGCCGAAGTGGATGGAAGCGCTGCGCGCGCAGCCGCTGAACCTGGGCCTGGACCTGCGCGGCGGCGTGCACTTCCTGCTGCAGGTCGATGCCAAGGCGACCCTGGAAACCCGCGTCAAGGGCCTGCAGGCCAGCACCCGCAGCCTGCTGCGCGACAAGAACATCCGCCATGCCGGCATCGAGCGCAACGGCTCGCAGCTGCTGATCCATTTCCGTGACGCCGCCACCCGCGACGCCGCGCGCAATGCGCTGGCCAACTCGAACGCCGACCTGGCGCTGGCCGATGCCGCCGACGGCAGCGACCTGGAGCTGCTGGTCAGCCTGAAGCCGGAAGCGCTCAAGCGCGTGGTGGAAGAGGGCGTCAAGCAGAACATCTCGACCCTGTCCAAGCGCATCAACGAGCTGGGCGTGGCCGAGCCGGTGATCCAGCAGCAGGGCGCCGACCGCATCGTGGTCGAGCTGCCGGGCGTGCAGGACGTGGCGCACGCCAAGGACATCATCGGCCGCACCGCGACCCTCGAGTTCCGCATGGTCGATCCGTCGATCACCCCGGGCACCGAAACCACGGCCCAGATCCCGCTCAACGACGAACTGTTCACCGAAGGCCGCGGCGCCCCGGTGGTGGTGTCGAAGGACGTGATCCTGAGCGGCGAGTACATCTCGAGCGCCCAGGCCAGCTTCGATTCGAACCACCAGCCCGCCGTCAGCCTCGACCTGAACGGCGACGGCGGCCGCAAGATGCGCGAAGCCACCCGCGAAAACGTGGGCAAGCGCATGGCCGTGCTGCTGAAGGAAAAGGGCAAGTACAACGTGCTGACCGCGCCGGTGATCCAGAGCGAACTGGGTTCGACCTTCCAGATCACCAATATGGGCACCAGCAACGAAGCGGCCGAACTGGCGCTGCTGCTGCGCTCCGGCGCGCTGTCGGCGCCGATGGAATTCGTCGAAGAGCGCGTGGTCGGTCCGCAGCTGGGCGTGGAGAACATCGCCAAGGGCCTGCATTCGACCCTGTGGGGCTTCGTCGCCATCGCGATCTTCATGATCATCTACTACCACCTGTTCGGCGCCTTCAGCGTGCTGGCGCTGGGCTGCAACCTGCTGTTCCTGCTGGCCCTGCTGTCGATGCTGCATGCGACGCTGACGCTACCCGGCATCGCGGCAATCGCGCTGGCGCTGGGCATGGCGATCGACGCCAACGTGCTGATCAACGAGCGGGTGCGCGAGGAGCTGCGCGCGGGCCATACGCCGCAGGCCGCGATCTCGGCCGGCTTCGACCGCGCCTGGGCCACCATTCTCGACTCCAACGTGACCACCCTGATCGTCGGCCTGGCGCTGCTGATCTTCGGTTCCGGCCCGGTGCGCGGCTTCGCGGTGGTGCACTGCCTGGGCATCATGACCTCGATGTTCTCGGCGGTGGTGGTGGCGCGCGGCGTGGTCAACCTGTGGTACGGCCGCAAGAAGAAGCTGGCCAAGCTGTCGATCGGCACGGTCTGGGCGCCGGGCATCAGCGCCGACGGCGCCAAGAAATAACTCTACCGGGATAGAAGATGGAATTTTTCAAGATCAAACGGGACATCCCGTTCATGCGCCACGCGTTGATTTTCAACGTGATCTCGGCGCTGACCTTTGTCGCCGCCGTATTCTTCCTGTGGCATCGGGGCCTGAATCTCTCGGTCGAGTTCACCGGCGGCACGGTGATGGAGCTGCGCTACCAGCAGCACGCGGCCGACCTCGAGAAGATCCGGCACAACCTGGAAAAGCTGGGATTCACCTCGCCCGAGGTGACGCCGTTCGGCAACGCGCAGGACGTGATGCTGCGCCTGCCGCCGCTGAAGGGCGCGGCCGGCGCCAACCTGTCGGCCAATGTGTTCAACACCTTGTGCGCGGCGGAAGGCGGCGCGGTGACGCAGGTGCAGTCGACCACCGACAAGGGCGAGCAGGTGGCCCGCGCCGGCTGCTTCGACGCGGCCGGCAAGGACCTGGTGAGCCAGCAGCGGGTCGAATTCGTCGGACCGCAGGTCGGCGACGAGCTGACCCAGAGCGGCCTGAACGCGCTGGCCATGGTGATCATCGGCGTGGTGATCTACCTGTGGGTGCGCTTCGAATGGAAGTTCGGCGTGGCGGCGATCGTCGCCAACCTGCACGACGTGGTCATCATCCTCGGCTTCTTCGCCTACTTCCAGTGGGAGTTCTCGCTGACGGTGCTGGCGGCGGTGCTGGCGGTGCTGGGCTACTCGGTCAACGAGTCGGTCGTGATCTTCGACCGGATCCGCGAGACCTTCCGCAAGCAGCGCAAGATGACGGTGCACGAGGTCATCGACCACGCGATCACCAGCACCATCTCGCGTACCATCATCACCCACGGCTGTACCCAGATGATGGTGCTGTCGATGCTGTTCTTCGGCGGCCATACCCTGCACTACTTCGCGGTGGCGCTGACCATCGGTATCTGCTTCGGTATCTACTCGTCGGTGTTCGTGGCCGCCGCCATCGCCATGTGGCTGGGCGTGAAGCGCGAAGACCTGGTCAAGCCGCAGAAGCAGCGCGACGAGACGGACGGCGCGGTCGTCTGAGTCCCCGCTTCGAGCAATAAAAAAACGCCGTTCCCGCGCAGGTGGGAACGGCGTTTCGTTTTTGTGGCTTCAAGGTAAACGCAAATGTGACCTTTTTCACCTTGTGTGAGTTACCGCACAGAATACACATGGTCCGATCGGTAAGATCGAGCTGTCTCTTTCAGGACATCCCTAGTTTTGGACTTCACCCGCTCCCTGCGAGCGGGTTTTTTTTGTCCCCAAAGCTGGCGAAATGGAATTTTTGTTTTGTGTGAACCATCGCACGGTGAGTTCAGACATGGTGAACTACTATGGAACTGTCTCTTTCAGGACATCCCTAGTTTTGGACTTTGCCCGCTCTTGCAGCGGGCATTTTTTTGTCCGCGCGGGATGTCAGCTGAGGGCGGCGGTGATGCTGCGCACTTCGTCGGCCGATTCTTCCAGTACCTTGGCGAGCGTGCCGTCGCCGACGGCGAAATCGACGGTGGCGGCGGCCGAGGCGCTGGTGGCGCCGGGACGTTCATGCAGGGGCGAGCGGACGGAGGCGAGGTCGTTGGCGAGCAACAAAGTGTCGCCCAGGGTTTCCGGCGGCAGGGCGCGCAAGCCGTTCCACAGCGCCTCGATGGCGCCGGTGACGGGCGCCGGCACGTCCAGCTTGGCCAGCACGGCGCGGCCGATGGCCACTTCGCCGTGGACGATCCATTCGTCGGCGCAGTCGTCGAGCAGGCCCGGGAATTCGGCGGCGCGCGACAGCAGGTAGAAACCGCCCACCTCGTGCACGATGCCGGCGAACATGGCGGTGTCGGCATCGACCTTGGACACGCGCCGCGCGATCACTTGCGACAGGGCGGCCACGCTGGCGCTGTGCTGCCACAGCTGGTCGGCCTTGGCGCGCAGCGAGGGTTCGCGGATCTGGCTGGCGAGCTGGCGTGCGACAACCGAGGCGGTGAGGGCGCCCAGGGTGCGAAAACCGAGGCGCTGGACGGCGGCGGCCACATTGGTGACTTCGCGGCCGGACGGATTGTAGGCCACCGAGTTGGCGATCGCGACGGTGCGCGCGGCCAGCAGCGGCTCGGCCTGCACCAGGCGGGCGGCCGCGTCCAGATGGCAATCCGGATTGGCGAGCGCGCGTTGCAGCTTGAGCGTGGCATCGACATTGGTCGGGAAGCTGAGCTCGCCGCGCTGCGCCTCGGCAGCGATGGTTTTCAGGGCGTGGAGTCTGTCCATGCGGAAATTATACTCCCGGCCACGGACAGGGCTCGAAAAAGTTTCCGTAAAGAATTGTTACGGATCAGCGCTCGCTGAAGATGGCGTCGTAGCCGTCGCGGCTTTCCTCGGTGTCCTGCAGCTCGTCGACCAGGCCGAGGTCGTCCAGCTCCTCGACCGCGTTCATGAAACTGTTGGCCTTGGCGGCGCCGATCAGGCGGTAGATCTCGCCGGCCTCGTTGCGCACCCCGATCAGCATTTTTTCCTTGCGCACTTCATCGACGGTGGCCACGTCCAGCAGCAGGTTGCCGATGATGTGCTTGTCGAAATGGGCGGGCTTTTTGCCCTCGAGCAGCGTGGTTTTCAAGATCACTCCTTTGCGTGCGGTATTGCCGAGGCGTCGTGCATGCGTTGCCGCAGTGTGCCGAGCGCTTCGTCCAGCTTGTCGAAATCGGTCGCGCCGTAGGCCGCGAACAGGGTTTTGCCGTGCGCGACGACCTTGGGGAAGACTTCGCGGAACAGGGCGTCGCCGGCCGGCGTCAGGCGCACGTAGAAGGAACGCTTGTCGCCGCTGTTGCGGCAGCGCTCGACCACGCCCTTCTGCTCCAGCCGCTCGATCACCCCGGTCAGCGTGCCCTTGGTGATGAGCGTGCGCTCGCCCAGTTCCTTGTAGCTCATGCCGTCCGTGTTGCCGAGCGTGGCGACAATGTCGAACTGGGCGTGCGTCAGCCCACACGAGCGAACGAATTCACCCGCATGCCGTTCGAAACCCTGCATGCATTCCGCCAGCAGCCGGACGCTGCGTAAGTAACGTTCCCCCATGGACCGATTATACCGCGCCCCCTTGCAGCTCAGCCGCCGGCTCGCGGTGCGCCCCGGTGTTACCATAGACCTTTTGCCAATCGAATAGTTTCCGATGCCGCTACAGAACCGCCGCCTGTCCGGCATCCTCGCCCTGTTGATCGTCACCCTGGTGTGGGGCACGACCTTCCCCGCCATGAAGGCGCTGACGGCCAATTTCACGCCGGTGTGGATCATCTTCGTGCGCTTCGCGATGGCGGCGGTGCTGCTGGCACCCTTCCTTTGGCGGGCCGAACGGGGCGACCTGCGCGCGGGCATGCTGCTCGGCTTCGTGTTGTTTTTCTGCTTCGTGTCGCAGGTCGAGGGCCTCGCGCTGACCAGTTCCAACCGCAACGCCTTCATCTGCGGGCTGAACGTACTGGTGGTGCCGCTGCTGGGCGTGCTCGGCGGGCGCATGCCGGAAAAGCGCATCCTGCTGGCGCTGGTGCTGGCCATCGCCGGCCTGGCCGCGCTGTGCTGGGACGGCGGCGCCTGGGGCCGCGGCGACACGCTGGCGCTGCTGTCGGCGCTGTCCTTCGGCGTCTACGTCAAGATCATGGAAGTGCGCACCCAACAGGCCACGCGCCTGCTGTCGGTGACGGCGGCGCAGATCCTCACCGTGGCCGTGTGCGCCGCGCTGTGGCTGGCATTGCGCGAGGCGCCGCGCGGGCCCGAGGACATCGCCAACTACTGGACCTACCTCGCCCAGCACACCGGCAAGTACTGGATCAATTTCGCCTACCTGGGCGTGGTCGCGACGGCGGCCATCATCTCGCTGCAGACCTGGGGCCAGTCGCGCACCACCGCCAACGAGGCGGCCGTGATGTACTCCTTCGAGCCGGGCGCGGCGGCCGTATTCGGCTTCTTCTGGCTGGGCGAGGCCTTGACCGCGCGGGGCTGGCTCGGCGCGGCCTTGTTGATCTCCGGTATGATAGTCAGTCAATGGAATTCCGAGAGCCGTCCGGCCGGCGCGCTCGCCCCCGAGTAATGAAGCTTCCCCCTTGCCACGATGCCGCAAGCTGACCTGTCCATCCTGGCGCAGGAAAGGCCGCTGCGCATCCTGCTGCTGGACGCCGGCGCGCCCGACACCCTGAGCTGGTCCGGCCTGTACCAGCCGCTGCGCATGGCCGCCAAGATCGTCGGCCCCGAGCGCCTGCACGTGGACGTGCGCAGTCCCGACAAGTTCGGCGCCGACGGCGCGCGGCCCTGGCACCTGGTGCTGCTGGTGGCGGACGAGTCCGAGAGCGCCCTGAAGCCGGCCAATATGCGTGCGCTGGTGGCGCGCTGCCGCGCCGCGCCGTTCTGGGGCGGGGTGGGCGCCGGCGTGCTGTGGCTGGCCGATGCCGGCGCGCTGGGCGGCGTGCGCGCGGCGCTGCCCTGGTCGCTGTACGTGGAAGCGGGCGACAGCGCCGATTCGGCGGTGTTCACGCCGCATCTTTATGAAATCGACGGCAACCGGCTGACCTGTTCCGGCGGCGCGGCCAGCATCGACTTCGCGCTCACGCTGGTGGAGCTGTTTTTCGGCGCGACGGTACAGGCGCAGGTGAGGGAAGTGCTGTGCGTGGACCGGGTGCGCGGGCCGGACGAGCGGCAGCGGGTGGCGCTGCAGGCGCGCTTCGGCGCGCTGCAACCCAAGCTGACCGAGGCGGTGACCCTGATGGAGGCGAATATCGAGGAGCCGCTGTCGACCGATGACATCGCGCAGCTGGCGGGGATTTCGCGGCGCCAGCTGGAGAGGTTGTTCAAGCAATACCTCGGCACGCTGCCGTCCCGCTACTACCTGGAGCTGCGCCTGCAACGGGCGCGGCAGTTGCTGCTCGATACCAATCATTCGATCGTGCAGGTGGGGCTGATGTGCGGGTTTTCGTCGGGCTCGCACTTTTCCACGGCCTTCGGCGCCTTGTTCGGCAATACGCCGCGCGAGGAGCGCCAGCGCAAGCTGGGCCAGTAAACCGTCGTTCCCGCGCAGGCGGGGAGCCATGCTGAGCCAGCGAGCCTGCGGCAGTGCCATTTCGACCACTCGAGCTGTCTGTGGATCCCCGCCTGCGCGGGGACGACGATGGCTGCGGCCAAAAATGAAAATGCCTGTCGCAGATTGAAAAGAACTTGCCACTTGGCGTTCCTATAATTGCTTGACTGCGCGGCAGAGGTGTCCGCGCATCCCCTATTGATACGATTTGGATGAGGAAACCATGAACGCAAAGCTTGATTCGGGTGTCACAACGCGGCCTGTCACTCGGCAGACCTTCGACGAGGTCCTCGTCCCGACCTACGCCCCGGCCAATTTCGTCCCGGTGCGCGCTTCGGGCCTGGACGTGTGGGACCAGGAAGGCAAGCACTACCTCGATTTCACCTCCGGTATCGCCGTGTGCTCGCTGGGCCACGCGAACCCGGTGCTGAACGCGGCCCTCACCAAGCAGATGCAGAACGGCTGGCACTTCTCCAACGCCTACACCAACGAGCCGGTGCTGCGCCTGGGGATCGCCCTGACCGAAGCCACCTTCGCCGACCGCGCCTTCTTCTGCAACTCCGGCGCCGAAGCCAACGAAGCCGCCCTCAAGCTGGCGCGCAAGTACGCGCACGCCAAGTTCGGCCCGCACAAGTCGCGCATCGTATCCTGCCTGGCGTCCTTCCATGGCCGTACCCTGTTCACGGTCTCGGTGGGCGGCCAGTCGAAATACACCGAAGGCTTCGAGCCGCTGCCCCCGGAAATCAAGCACATCAACTACAACGACATCGAATCCGCGCGCGCCGCGATCAGCGATGACGTCTGCGCAGTGATCGTCGAGCCGATCCAGGGCGAAGGCGGCGTGATCCCGGGCGACCTCGCCTTCCTGAAGGAGCTGCGCGCGCTGTGCGACAAGACCGGCGCCCTGCTGATCTTCGACGAAGTGCAGTCGGGCGTGGGCCGCACCGGCGCGCTGTTCGATTACATGAACGTCGGCGTCACCCCGGACATCCTCACGTCCGCCAAGGCGCTCGGCAACGGTTTCCCGATCGGCGCCATGTTGACCACCAACGAGATCGCCCAGCAGTTCAACGTCGGCGCCCATGGCACCACCTACGGCGGCAACCCGCTGGCCGCGACCGCCGCCCTGACCGTGCTGGACGAGATGTCCAAGCCGGGCTTCTTCGACCGCGTCAAGGAAGCTTCCGCCAAGATCTTCGCCAACCTGGAAAAGCTCGCGGCCGATTACCCGCAGCTGTTCGGCCAGGTGCGCGGCAAGGGCCTGCTGATCGGCCTGCCGATGGCCGATGCGCAGAAGGGCAAGGCCAAGGACTACACCAAGCTCGCCGAGAAGCTCGGCCTGATGCTGCTGGTGGCCGGCCCCGACGTCGTGCGCCTGGCGCCGCCGCTGGTGGTGTCGGACGCGCAGATCGCCGATGCCGACCGCATCATGCGCCAGGCCGCGGACGAGTTCCTGAAGGCGGCGTAACGGCCTTTCCCCGGGCCGGCGCGCCGGCCCAAGCCCGCACTCTTTTGGGAGTTCACATGTTTGTAGTCCGTCCGGTGGAACGCGCGGATGTCGGCGCCCTTGAGACCCTGGCCGCGCTGCCGATGCCCGGCGTGCACACGCTGCCGCGCACGCGCGAGAAGCTGGAGGCCTCGGTCGAGCGCTCGCTCGCCTCGTTCGGCGCGCATGTCGACATCCCCAGCGAAGAGTCGTACATGTTCGTGCTGGAGGACGCCGCCACCGGCGAGATCGCCGGCACCGCCGCGATCCACGCCTCGGCCGGCTCCAACGGCACCTACTTCGCCTTCCGCAACGACGTGATCCAGCAGGTCTCGCGCGACCTGAACATCAGCCACAGCGTGCACGCGCTGACGCTGTGTTCCGAACTGACCGCCTACTCGCAACTGTCGGGCTTCTATGCCAAGCAGGGCAGCGGCGCCGAGGCCGCGCTGCTGTCGCGCGCCCGCCTGCTGTACGCGGTGCTGGCGCCGCACCGTTTCGGCGACCGCTTCTTCGTGCCGCTGGCCGGGCGCAGCGACGGCGCCGGCCAGTCGCCGTTCTGGAATGCGCTGGGCCGCAAATTCTTCAAGATGGATTTCCTCGAAGCCGAGCGCATCATCGGCGGTTCGCGCAATCGCACCCTGATCCTGGAACTGATGCCGCACTATCCGGTGTACGTGCCGCTGCTGCCGGGCGACGCGCAGGCCGCGATGGGCCAGATCCATCCCAGCGGCCAGCTCGCGTTCAACCTGCTGGCCGAGGAAGGGTTCGAGGCGGACGAATACATCGACATCTTCGACGGCGGCCCGATCCTGCAGGCGCACAAGAGCGCGCTGCGCTCGTTCTCCGGTTCGATGATGCGGCGCGTCGCCACCACCGAAAGGCTGGCGGCCGCGCGCGAATCGCTGGTCAATTATGCGGTGGCGCGCAGCGAGCAGCAGTTCCGCGCCATCACCGTGGCCGCGCCGCCGGTCGAAACCGGCGACGCCATCCACCTGCCGCGCGACGCCCAGCAGGCGCTGCGCGTCGAGCCGGGCGAGAACGTCATCTGCGTCAGAATCTGAGAGGGGCAACATGCTCGTAATCCGTGCCATCCAAGCGCAAGACCTCGACGCCCTGATCGACATGGCGCGCCAGGTCGGCAGCGGCATGACCACCCTCAAGCCGGACCGCGAGATGCTGGGCGCGCGCGTCGACTGCGCGGTCGCGTCCTTCGCCGGGACCATCCCGCCGCAAGAGCGCGACTACATGTTCGTGATGGAAGACACCGATGCCGGCCGTATCGTCGGCATTTGCGCGATCAAGGGCGCGGTCGGCCTCACCGAGCCGTTCTACAACTACCGCATCGGCACCCTGGTGCACTCCAGCCGCGAACTGAACGTGTTCACGCGCATGGACACGCTGTACCTGTCGAACGACCTGACCGGCTCCACCGAACTGTGCTCGCTGTTCCTGTCGCCGGAATACCGCTCGGGCTACAACGGCAAGTGGCTGTCCAAGAGCCGCTTCCTGTTCATCGCCCAGTTCCAGCAGATGTTCACCGAGAAGATCATCGCCGAGATGCGCGGCTTCCAGGCCGACGACGGCACCAGCCCTTTCTACGAGGGCCTGGGCCGGCACTTCTTCAAGATGGACTTCAACCACGTCGACGGCCTGACCGCGCTGGGCAAGAAGTCCTTCATCGCCGAACTGATGCCGCGCCAGCCGCTGTACGTGGCCTACCTGCCGCAGGATGCGCAGGACGTGATCGGCCAGGTACACCGCTCGACCCTCCCGGCGCGCAAGCTGCTGGAGGCGGAAGGCATGCACTACGAAGGCTACATCGACATCTTCGACGCCGGCCCGGTGCTGCAGGGCCGCGTGGCCGAGCTGCGCGCGGTGCGCGACAGCGTGCTGGCCACGGCGGAAGAGGGCAAGGCGGCGGACGATGCCGACTACATGCTGGTGTCGAACACCGAGCTGCACGATTTCAGGATGGTGCTGGCGCGCGGCGTGCCGGGCGAGGCGCGTGTCGCGCTGACGGCGCAGGAGCTGTCGCTGCTTCACTGCCGCGCGGGCGACCAGGTGCGCACGCTGGCGCTCAACGTTAGGAAGAACACGAATGGCTAATCTGTCGAATTACATCCACGGCGAATGGCAGGCCGGCAGCGGCGCGCCGCTGGCGACGACCGATCCGTCCACCGGCCGCCAGACCTGGACGAGCAATGAGTCCACCGCCGCCGACGTGGCGCGCGCCGCGCAGGCCGCGCACGACAGCTTCGAGGCCTGGGCGCTTGCCCCGCTGGAGCAGCGCATCGCCATCTGCCAGCGCTTCCGCGACCTGCTCAAGGAGCATTCCGAGGAACTGGCCGCCACCATCGCCGAGGAAGTCGGCAAGCCCTTGTGGGAAGCCCGCACCGAAGTGGCGACCATGGCCAACAAGATCGATATCTCGGTCGCTTCGTACAACTCCCGCACCGGCGAGAGCGCGGCCAAGGTCGCTGACGGCAATGCCGTGCTGCGCCACCGTCCGCACGGCGTGTTCGCCGTGTTCGGGCCGTACAACTTCCCGGGCCACCTTCCCAACGGGCACATCGTACCGGCCCTCATCGCCGGCAATACGCTGGTCTTCAAGCCCAGCGAATACGCGCCGCGCACCGCCGTGAAGACGGTGCAGCTGTGGCAGCAGGCCGGCCTGCCGGCGGGCGTGCTCAATCTCGTCAACGGCGGCCGCGACACCGGCATCGCGCTGGGCCGGAATCCGCTGGTCGACGGCGTGCTGTTCACCGGCAGCAGCCAGACCGGCGCCGCGCTGCACCGCCAGTTCGCGGGCCAGACCGGCAAGCTGCTGGCGCTGGAAATGGGCGGCAACAATCCGCTGGTGGTGTGGGACGTGCAGGACATCGACGCCGCCGTCCACCACGCCGTGATGTCGGCCTTCATCTCGGCCGGCCAGCGCTGCACCTGCGCGCGCCGCCTCATCGTGCAGGACACGCCGCAAGGGCAAGCCTTCATCGAGCGCCTGGTCGAGGTGGCGGGCAAGCTGCAGGTCGGCCCGTCGAACGCCGAGCCGCAGCCTTTCATGGGGCCGGTGGTGTCGGCCGCCGTCGCCGCGAACCTGGTCAAGGCGCAGGAAGCGATGGAAGCCAAGGGCGGCAAGGTGCTGCTGCGCATGCGCCAGCCGGATCCAAACGCCGGCTTCGTCACCGCCGGCATCGTCGACGTGAGCGATGCGCAGGCGATCCCCGACGAGGAGTGGTTCGGTCCGCTGCTGCAGGTGATCCGCGTGCAGGACTTCGACGCCGCGATCAAGGCCGCCAACGCCACCGAATTCGGCCTTGCCGCCGCATTGCTGTCGCCGTCGGAAGAACTGTGGAAGCGCTTCGCCGTGCGCGCCCGCGCCGGCATCGTCAACTGGAACCGCCCGACCACCGGCGCGGCCAGCTCGGCGCCGTTCGGCGGGGTCGGCAAGTCCGGCAACCACCGTCCAAGCGCCTACTATGCGGCGGATTACTGCGCCTATCCGGTCGCCTCGATCGAGACGCCGACCATCGAGATGCCGGCCAAGCTGTCTCCGGGGCTGGTGTTCTGATGCTGGGCGCGCGCGAATTCAATTTCGACGGCCTGGTCGGGCCGTCGCACAACTACGCCGGGCTCTCGTTCGGCAACGTGGCCTCGTTCAATAACGTACGCAGCGCGTCCAATCCGCGCCAGGCCGCCTTGCAAGGGCTGGACAAGATGCGTGCGCTGGCGGCGCGCGGCTTCGCGCAGGCGGTGCTGCCGCCGCAGGCGCGCCCGAACTTCCGCCTGCTGCGCCGGCTCGGCTTTTCCGGCAGCGACGCCGACGTGCTGGCGCAGGCCTGGCGCGAGGCGCCGGTGATCCTGGCATGCGCGTATTCGGCGGCGCCGATGTGGACCGCCAACGCGGCCACCGTCAGCCCCTCGGCCGACACGCGCGACGGCCGTGTGCACTTCACCGCCGCCAACCTGAACAACAAGCTGCACCGCTCTGAAGAATACGTGCAGGCGACCAGTTCGCTGCGCGCCATTTTCGCCGACGCCAACCGCTTCGTGGTGCACGAGGCGCTGCCGCCGACGCCGGCCTTCGGCGACGAGGGCGCGGCCAACCACACGCGCCTGGCGCGCGAGCATGGCGCCGCCGGCGTCGAGTTCTTCGTCTACGGCCGCGCCGAGTTCGACCCGGCGGCGCCGAACCCCACGCGCTACCCGGCGCGCCAGACGCTGGAAGCTTCGCAGGCGATCGCGCGCCTGCACGGACTGTCCGCCGCGCGTACCGTGTTCGCGCAGCAGAATCCGGACGTGATCGACCAGGGCGTCTTCCACAACGACGTGATCGCGGTCGGCAACGGCAATGTGCTGTTCTACCACGAGCAGGCGTTCGCCGACGAAGCGGGCACGCTGGGCAGCCTGCGCGCCGCGATGGAGTCGGTCGGCGCCGAGCTGGCCGCGATCCGCGTCGCATCAAGCGAGGTGCCGGTGGCGGACGCGGTTGCCAGCTACCTGTTCAACAGCCAACTGCTGTCCAGGGCGGACGGCAAGATGGCGCTGGTGGTGCCGCACGAATGCCGCGAAAACGCCGCGGTGTCGGCCTACCTGGCGCAGCTGGTGGCGAGCGGCGGCCCGGTCGACGAACTGGTCGAATTCGACCTGCGCCAGAGCATGCGCAACGGCGGCGGCCCCGCATGCCTGCGCCTGCGCGTGGCGCTGACCGACGAAGAAGCGGCCGCCATGCACCAGGGCGTGGTGATGACCGAGGCGCTGTATGGCCGCCTGGTCGCCTGGGTCGGCAAGCATTACCGCGACCGGCTCGAACCGCAGGACCTGGCCGACCCGCAGCTGGCGCAGGAATGCAGGGCCGCGCTGGAGGAGCTGGAAACGATACTGGGCCTGCCCGGTTTGTACGACTTTACTTGACACTACTGTAACTCGGCCGTGCAAGGGGTGACCTGCCGGGCACGGCATGATCTAATAACGGAATTGGACGCTTCCGGGACAAGGAAGCCAGGGATTCGGACGGGCCAACCCCGTTCGCCGCACAGCTGAGGAGAGCAGGGCCACAAGCCCAAGCCCGACCGGCGAATTACTTACGCTTTGGAGAAGCAAATGAATGACATGACCCAAGACCTGCGCACCATGACGCTCGCAATGGTCAACGACAGCCAGCCCGCTGGCGCCACCGGACAGGTGCGCGCGCTCATCAGCGCCTGGATCGAATCGCTCGACGAAGAAGACCTGGCCGGCACCGCGCCGCAAAGCCTGGTCCCGGTGCTGTGGGAGGGCTTCACCCAAGCCGCGCAGCGCAAGGGCCATGGTTGCCAGATCGCGCAGATGCGCTATTCGGACGGGCGCGGGGGCATGGCCAGCGCGCTGCTGATCCTCAACGACGACATGCCTTACCTGGTCGACTCCTTCGTCATGGCCCTGCGCCGCGAACGCATCAGCGCCTCGGGCGTGATGAACGCCGTGCTGGCCGTGCGGCGCGATGCCGACGGTGTCGTGCAGTCGGTCGGCGATGCCGGCGCGCCGCTCGAATCCTACGTCCTGTGCCTGCTGGCCGAAGACCTGCCGGCCGATGAAATGTCCAAGCTGTCGGAGCGCATCCGCATGGTCGCCAGCGATGCCGCCACCGTGCACCGCGACGCCGTCGCCATGTCCGACCGCATGACCGCGGTCGCTTCGGCCGCCGCCGCCAACCCGGCCGGCCAGGAAGTGTCGGCCTTCCTCGAGTGGGCCAAGAACGAAGGCTTCGAGCCTTTCGGCTACGCCTACTACACCGTCAACCAGGACGGCACCCAGCTCGAGCGCGACATCCCGAGCCGCATCGGCGTGCTGCAGGATACCGCGCACCCGGTGTACGGCAACTGCATCGCCAACATCCCGGGCGACGTCGATACGCTGTCCAAGTTCGCCGAGTCGCTGTCGGTGGTGAAGGCCGACGTGGCCGGCACCCTGCACCGCGACCAGCCGCTCGATTTCGTCGGCGTGCGCAATATGGACGACAAGGGCAATGTGCAGGGCCTGCACTGCTTCGTCGGCCTGTTCACGCGCGCCGTCACCGCGACCCCGCTGGCACGCCTGCCGTTCGCGCGCGGCCGCGTGGCCAAGGTGCTGTCGATCGCCGGCGTGCGCCAGGAAGGCTTCCGCGCAGAGAAGTTCGTCGAGATCCTCGAATCGCTGCCGCGCACCGAAGCGCTGGAAGCCGATCCGGAATGGCTGGCCCAGGTGTGCAGCGCCGTGGTCTCGCTGTACAAGCAGCCGCGCCCGAAAGTGTTCGCGCGCCGCGACGTCTACGGCCGCCACCTGAACGTGCTGGTCTACCTGCCGCGCGAGCGCTTCTCCAACGCCGTCGCCGCCGCGCTGGCGCAAGCCCTGAAGGAAAGCTCGGGCGCGACCGAAGTGCGCTCGCAGAACCTGGTGGCCGACGGTCCGCTGGCCCGCGTCTACCTCACCGCGCATGCCGCCCGCTACCCGCTCGACCTGGAAACCGACATCCAGAAGCCGCTGCTGGCCGTGCTGGACGGCTGGCACGACCGTTTCGCCGGCCTGGTCAACACGCTGGACGATGCCGCCACCCGCAACGCGCTCAAGAAGCTGGTGCCGACCCTGCCGGTCGGCTACGTCACCTCGACCGCGCCGGACGTCGCTTTCCGCGACCTGCAGGCGGTGCTGAAGAACGGCCAGCAAAACCACGTCTCGGTGCGCATCGAGACCGATGCCCGTGAAGCCTCGGTGCGCCTGTACACCGGCGCCACCGTGCCTTCGCTGTCGCGCATCATGCCGGCGCTGCACAATGCCGGCGTCGCGATCGACCGCGAGTCGACCTACGCGATCACCACCGCCGACGGCATGTGCCACTACGTGACCGCGCTGTTCGTCGACGCCGAGAGCGCAGGCAACCTGGCCAAGCCGGGCATCGTGCCGGTGGCCGAGGAACTGTTCGGCGCGCTGTTCAACGGCGAAGCCGAAGACGGCCGCCTGAACGGCCTGTCGGTGCTGGGCGGCCTGTCGCTGCGCGAAGTGCAGCTGGTGCGCGCCTACATCAGCTATTGGCGCCAGGCCGGCAGCAAGTTCACCGTGCGCTACATGGCCGAAACCCTGCGCACCCATCCGCTGCTGGCGCGCCAGCTGGTCGACGGCATCAAGCAGCGCTTCAACCCGGCGCTGAGCGAAGCCCAGCGTACCGAGGGCACCGCGATGCTGGAGGCGCTGAAGGCCAACGTGGCCTCGGTCAACCACGCCGACACCGAAGAGATCTTCGCCTCGCTGGTCGACCTGGCGCTGGCCACCGTGCGCACCAACTACTTCCAGGCTGAAGCCGCGAACAGCGACAAGATCATCTTCAAGTTCGACACCAGCAAGCTGATGCTGGTGCCGGAACCGCGTCCGTACCGCGAAATCTACGTGTTCTCGCGCCGCTTCGAAGGCGTGCACCTGCGCGGAGGCCCGGTCGCCCGCGGCGGCCTGCGCTGGTCGGACCGCATGGAAGACTACCGCACCGAGGTGCTGGGCCTGGTGAAGGCGCAGATGGTGAAGAACGCCGTCATCGTGCCGGCCGGCTCCAAGGGCGGCTTCATCTGCAAGATGATGCCGAAGGATGCGGCGCGCGACGTGGTCGCGGCCGAAGGCGAGGCAGTCTACCGCCTGTTCATCTCCAGCCTGCTGGAAGTGACCGACAACCGCGTGCGCGGCGCCATCGTGCCGCCGGGCGACACCGTGCGCTACGACCAGGACGATCCCTACCTGGTGGTGGCCGCCGACAAGGGCACCGCGACCTTCTCCGACATCGCCAACGGCATCGCCGTCAAGCGCGGCTTCTGGCTGGGCGACGCGTTCGCCTCGGGCGGCTCGAACGGCTACGACCACAAGAAGATGGGCATCACCGCCAAGGGCGCGTTCGAAGCCGTCAAGCGCCACTTCTACGAGATGGGCCACGACATGAACACCACCCCGGTGACCGTGGTCGGCGTGGGCGACATGTCGGGCGACGTGTTCGGCAACGGCGTGCTGCTGTCGCGCAAATTGAAGCTGGTCGCGGCCTTCGACCACCGCCACATCTTCCTCGACCCGAACCCGGACTGCGAAGTCTCGTTCAAGGAACGCGAGCGCATGTTCGCGCTGCCCCGTTCGTCGTGGGAAGACTACGACAAATCGCTGATCTCGCAGGGCGGCGGCGTGTTCCCGCGCTCGGCGCGCCACATCGAGCTGACGCCGGAAGTGCGCGCGGCGCTGGACATCGCCGAGACCTCGCTGACGCCGGAAGAACTGATGCACCGCATCCTGATGGCGCCGGTGGACCTGTTCTACAACGGCGGCATCGGCACCTACATCAAGGCGTCGGGCGAGACCCACGCACAGGTCAAGGACCGCGCCAACGACAATATCCGCGTCAGCGGCAATGAGCTGCGCTGCAAGGTCGTGGCCGAAGGCGGCAACCTGGGCGCGACCCAGGCCGGCCGTATCGAATTCGCGCTGGCGGGCGGCCGCATCTTCACCGATGCGATCGACAACTCGGCCGGCGTGGACTGCTCCGACCACGAAGTCAACGTCAAGATCTGGCTCGACACCGAAGTCAACGCCGGCGAACTGCCGGAAGGCGACCGCAACAACCTGCTGTTCGCGATGACCGACGACGTCGAAGACCTGGTCCTGCGCGACAACAAGCTGCAGACCCACCTGCTGGTGCGCGAGGCGCAGGCCCAGTCGAACGCCTCGGTGGTCGAAGCCTACGCTGCGCTGATCGCCAGCCTGGAAGCCGAAGGCGCCGTATCGCGCGAGCTGGAGCAACTGCCGAGCGAGTCGGAACTGGCACGCCGCAAGGCGCTGGGCCAGGGCCTGACCACGCCGGAGCTGGCGGTCGTCATCGCCAACGTCAAGAATCGCTTCAAGCGCATCCTCGGCACGCTGCCGCTGGTCGACCAGCCGTGGGCGCGCACCGTGCTGCGCCCGTACTTCCCGGCGCAGCTGGTCGCCACCCGCGATCCGCTGGCGCACCCGCTGGCCAACGCGATCCTGTCGACCGTGCTGGCCAACGAAGCCGTCAACCGCTGCGGTCCGCTGATGCTGCGCGACCTGGCCGCCGAGCACCGCGTCGACGAGCCGGAAGTCATCAAGGCATTCGGCCGCGCCTGGGCCGCGCTGCAGCTGGCGCCGGTGTTCGACGCGCTCGACGCCGATGCGCTGAACGTGCCGCGTGACGTGTCGGTGCTGGTCGATGCCCGCACCCGCGCCATGCTGCGCGCCGTGATCGAAGGGGTGCTGTCGCTGCCGGCCGACGCCGACGGCATGCAGGAGCTGGCCGGGCTGTTCGCCGATGCGGACCAGGTGCGCGCGATGATGCCGGCCAAGCTGGAAGCGGACGCCCACGCCGGCCTGACCCCGGCCTTCGCCCAGGCATGGAAAGCTGTCGACACCATCGACTCGCTGGCCACCTTCCTGTTCGCGGCGGTCTCGGTGCAGCGCCCGGCCGGCATGACGCTGCCGCAGTTCCTGCAGGTCGGCATGGCGCTGCGCGCCGCCGCCGGCATCGACAACCTCGAGCGCGGCCTGAAGCTGCCGACCGCGAACAAGGCGCAGGAACAGCTGCGCAACTACGCGATGCAGGCCCTGCGCCGCACCCAGCAACGCCTGCTGCTGCAGGTGCTGGATCGTGCCAAGTCGGGCGATGCGCTGGCCGCCGTCAAGGCCGTCACGCAGGAGCGCGGCCTCGCCGGCTACCCGCAGCAGACCGACATCGAGCAGGCCATGCTGTTGGTGTGGGCGCTGTCGGAAGGCACCAGCCCCGAGCGCATCGCGGCATAAGCGGATGGGCATGCAGCCGTCCACCGCGCTGCCGGAAGCGGTGCGCGCCCTGGCCGAAGCGGACTTCGGCACTGTCGCGCAGCGTTTCCGTGACGCCGGCCTTGCGGTCGGGCTGCCCGCCAAGGGCATCCTGACCGTCAGGGCGGCCACGCCCGACCCGGCGCGGCCGGCGGTGCTGGTGTCGGTGGGCGTGCACGGCGACGAGACCGGGCCGATCGAAATGGTCGCGTATCTGGTCGAGGCGCTGTCGCGCGAGCCGCGGCTGCTGGCCGTGGACCTGATGCTGTGCGTCGGGAACATCGACGCGATCGCGGCCGGCAAGCGCTTCATCGACGCCGACCTCAATCGCATGTTCCGTTCCCCGCGCGGCGCACTGGCCGGCACGGCGGAAGCGGTGCGGGCCGACGAGATGATCGCGGCCACGGCCGCCTTCTTCAATGCCGCGGGGCCGGTGCGCTGGCACCTGGACCTGCATACCGCGATCCGCGCTTCCTATTACCCGACCTTCGCGGTGGTGCCGGAGCTGATCCCCGATGCGCGCAGGCAGGCCCTGATTGGCTGGCTGGGCGAGGCGGCGATCGGGGCGGTCATCATGAATCCCAAATCGGCTGGCACCTACAGCTACCACACGGCGGAGCACCATGGCGCTGCCGGCAGCACCGTGGAGCTGGGACGGATCGGCACGCTGGGGCAGAACGACCTGGCCCAGTTTGCCGATGTGTCGGCGGCGCTGGCCAGGCTGCTGCGCGGCGAACCGGCGGCTGGCGGTTCGCAGCCGCACGTTTTTAAAGTCGCGCAGGAGATCGTCAAGCTGTCCGACGGGTTCAGCATGGCGTTCGGGCGCGAGACGCCGAACTTCGCTTCGCTCAAGCATGGCGAGGTGATCGCGCGCGATGGCGATACTGTTTATACCGTTTTTCACGACGAGGAACTGGTCGTGTTTCCCAATCCCGATGTGCGTGTCGGTTTGCGTGCAGGCCTGATGGTCGTGCGCGTCGCCTGAATCAAGCTCCGACCGTAAAGCCGTCATCCCGGCGCAGGCCGGGATCCATGCTGAGTATCCGAATCCGGAAGCGGTCTATGGGTCCCGGCCTTCGCCGGGACGACGGTTTTGGGTCTTTCGATCTCTCCACGCGCCGCACCTCTGGTCACTCCCGGCAAAGATTGTTCGCGCGCAGTAGACTAGCCGTTTCGTCACGGGAGTCTTCATGAGCAAGCTTTTCTCGCCGATTTCGCTCGGCCGGCTGCAGCTGGAAAACCGCATCGCGATCGCACCGATGTGCCAGTACTCGGCCGATGGCAATGGCCTGGCGACCGACTGGCACATGATCCACCTCGGCCACCTGGCATTGTCGGGCGCCGGCCTGCTCATCCTCGAAGCCACCGCCGTCACCCCCGAAGCGCGCATTTCGCCCGACGACCTGGGCCTGTGGTCGGACGCGCACCAGGCCGCGCTCAAGCCGGTCATCGACGCCATCCGCCGCTACGCGCCGATCAGGATCGGCATCCAGCTCGGCCACGCCGGCCGCAAGGCGTCCAGCGACGTGCCATGGAAGGGCGGCGCCAACCTGCCGCTGACCGACCCGCGCGGCTGGCAGACCCTGTCCGCTTCCGCGATCCCGCATGCGCCGGGCGAGACGGTGCCGATGGCGCTCGACCAGCACGGCATCGACCGCATCAAGCATGGCTTCGCGCAGGCGGCGATCCGCGCCCATGCGCTCGGCATCGACGCCATCGAGCTGCACGGCGCCCACGGCTACCTGATCCACCAGTTCCTGTCGCCGCTGTCCAATCACCGCAGCGACCAATACGGCGGCTCGCTGGAGAACCGCATGCGCTTCGCGCTGGAAGTGTTCCAGGAAGTGCGCGCCGCGGTGCCGCCGGAGATGGTGGTGGGCATGCGCATCTCGGCCACCGACTGGGTCGAGGGCGGCTGGGACCTGGAGCAGAGCAAGGTGCTGGCGCAGGCGCTGGAAAAGCTGGGCTGCGAATTCATCCACGTGTCCAGCGGCGGCCTGTCGCCGCAGCAGAAGATCCCGCTCGGCCCGGGCTACCAGATCGAGTTCGCGGCCGCGATCAAGGCCGCCTGCGGCATGCCGACCATCGGCGTCGGCCTGATCACGGAGCCGATCCAGGCCGAGACCATCGTCAGCTCGGGCCAGGCCGACATGGTGGCGCTGGCGCGCCAGATGCTGTACGACCCGCGCTGGCCGTGGCATGCCGCCGCCGAACTGGGAGCGCAGGTGAGCGCGCCGCCGCAGTACTGGCGTTCGCAGCCGCGCCAGTTCAAGAGCCTGTTCGGCCCGACCACGCTCGGCCAGCGCTGACATGCATACCTCGCGGGATGGCGGCGGCCGGTCGCCGTCCCGCGCAGTTCAGCATGCATTTCCTGCAGCTCGTCGCATCCGGCGCGCGGCATCGGATGGGCCTTGTTAAAGTCTGAACCTCGGCGCTCGACGCCTGTACAAACTTAGAATAAAAGGCTCCCCATGCGTTCACTCATTTCCCTTGCCTGCCTCGCTCTTCTCGGCGGGTGCGTCATGATCGTCGGCCACGACGGTGATGGCGACCTTCACGTCCGTTCCGCCTTCAGCAGCGCCCCCGTTGTCGAAGGCAACGGCAATTACACGCGCGAAGTGCGTACCATCGGCAGCGTGCCGCACCTGACCGTCGACGGCTCGATGCAGGTCGAGGTGCGCGTCGGCCCGGCGCCGTCGCTGATGGTCGAAGCCGACTCCAATCTGCTGCCGCTGATCCGCACCGAAACCAGGGGCGACACGCTGCGCATCTCGTCGGACCGCATCCGCACCAGTAATCCGGTGCATGTCGTGTATACCGTTCCGCGCCTGACCGCGGTCCAGTCGAACGGCTCCGGCCGCATCACGGTCGATGGCCTGAATGGCGCGCCGCTGCAGACCCAGGTGAACGGCTCCGGCGTGCTGGAACTGGCGGGCGAAGTGGCGCAGCTGGATGCGCAGATGAACGGCTCGGGGCGCCTGGAGGCGAACCGCCTGCGCGCCGGCGGCGCGGACCTGAGCTCGAACGGTTCCGGCTTCATGTATGCGGGCGACCTGCGCGGCGAGCATGCCACCATCGGCGTGCACGGCTCGGGCAAGGTGCAGGCGCGCGGCATGGTGCGCTACCTGATGGTGAAGGTGACCGGCTCCGGCAGCGCCGACCTGGACGGCCTGTCCAGCGACCGCGGCGACCTGCAAAGCACCAGCTCGGGCGCCATCATGGCCAATGTGCGCCAGGACCTGATCGCATCGGCCACCGGCTCGGGCTCGGTCCGCGTGCGCGGCAATCCGCCGCAGCGCAAGCTCAGCGGCCGCCGCGTGGTGATGGTCGACTAAGCGAAACGAACGACAGCAGTTGGCCGGGCCGCGCGTGAGCGCGCGCCCGGTTTTTTTGCGATCTACAGCAGGTGGTCCAGCAGGTCGGGACCAAATACTTCGCGGTGCAGGCGCGATGCCGGGGCGCCGGCCGCCAGCAGCGCATCCCACTGCGCCTGCATGAAGCCCAGCGGGCCGCACATGTAGACATTGGTCTCCGACAGCGGCCACTGGGGCAGGCGCGCCAGCTCCATGCGGCCCGGCAGCACGCCGGCGGCGTCGCCCGGCTGCTCGTGGAAGGTGACCACGTTCAGGTAGGGCATACGCGCCTTGGCGGCGGCGACGTCGGCCTGGTGCGCGTGGTGGTCGGCGTCGATGGCGGCATGGGCGAAGACCACCCGGCGTTCCGGATTGATGGCGGCGATGCGGTTCAGCGCGCCGATCATGGGCGTGATGCCGACGCCGGCCGACAGCAGCACCACCGGATCGAGCGATTCGGTGTCCGGCGTGAATTCGCCGAAGGGGTGGGTCAGCTGAAGCACGCTGCCGACCTTGACGTTGGCGTGCAGCCAGTTCGACACTTCGCCGGCCGGCACCTTATCCTGTGCGTCCTCGCGCTTGACCGAGATACGCAGGCTGTCCTTGCCCGCGGCGTCCGACAGGCTGTACTGGCGCAGCTGGCGGCGCCCGCCGTCCAGTTCCACGGCCACGCTCACGTACTGGCCTGCCACGAAGGGCGGCAATGCGCCGCCGTCGTCCGGCACCATGCGGATCGACAGCACGTTGGCGCTCTGGCGCAGCACTTCGGTCACGCGCATCGGGCGGGTTTCGCCGGCGGCGACGCCGGCCGCGCCGTACATCCCGGTTTCGGCGGCGACCAGGGCATCGGCCAGCGCGCCGTAGGCCTCGGCCCAGGCGGCGATCAGTTCCGGCGTGGCGGCCTCGCCCAGCACTTCCTTGATCGCGCCCAGCAGGTGATGGCCGACGATGGGGTAGTGTGCCGGCGTGATGCCGACCGAGACGTGCTTGTGCACGATGCGCCTGACCACGGGCGCCAGCGCGCCGGCGTTGTCGATGTTGGCGGCGTAGGCGAACACGGCCGAGGCCAGCGAGTGCTGTTGTTTGCCGGAGGCCTGGTTACCCATATTGAACAGATTGGTCAGCTCGGGATGAGCCGCGAACATATTGCGGTAGAAAACCGTGGTGACGGCGAGGCCGTGTTCGCGCAGGACCGGCACGCTGGCGTCGATGTAGGGGCGGGAAGCAGCAGAAATCATGAATCGATATACCTCATATACATGCAAATTGTTTGCATGTTTTAAATCCGAAAAAAGCCCACTGGGTCATTGACAAGCGGGGCCGAGGAGCATTCTACCAAAATATGCAGATTGAATGAATGTTTGAGGAAAGTTTTTTCTTCGTCGCACACAATCCACCTATAATCCGGGCTTGGGTTTTTCCCCCGAACCCGCATGGATCCGCCTACCCAGAGGACAAGCCTTGACCACGACACTGAGCCAAAAGCTAATTCGGACCAAACCGGCCGAGCGCCATCTTGACGGCGCCCACGCCCATGACGGACAGCGGCTGGGACGGTCGCTCGGCTTGTTCCCGCTGACCATGATCGGCGTCGGCGCCACCATCGGCACCGGCATCTTCTTCACCATGGTCGAGGCAGTGCCGAAGGCCGGCCCGTCGGTGGTGCTGTCCTTCCTGCTGGCGGCCGTGACGGCGGGCCTGACCGCGCTGTGCTACGCCGAGCTGGCCAACCGGGTGCCGGCATCCGGCTCCTCGTATTCCTTCGCCTACGCCACCGTGGGCGAGTTCGGCGCCTTCGTGGTCGCGGCCTGCCTGCTGCTGGAATACGGGCTGGCCGCATCGGCCACGGCGATCGGCTGGTCCGACTACCTGAACAATTTCCTGCAGAACGCGTTCGGCTGGCACATCCCGGAGATGCTGCGCTCGCCGATGGTGGTGTCGGGCAAGGAAGGGACGGAATTCCATGTCGGCCATTTCAACCTGCCGCCGGTGCTGCTGGTGATCCTGTGCTGCGTGCTGCTGATCCGCGGCACGCGCGAGTCGGCCACCACCAATGCGGTCATGGTGCTCATCAAGCTGGCGATCCTGGTGTTCTTCTCGGTGATCGCCTTCAGCGGTTTCGACATCAATAATTTCCACCCGTTCTACGCCGGCACCAAGGGCCTGGGCCAGATGGCGGGCGTGACGGCGGCGGCCGGCACGGTGTTCTTCTCCTTCATCGGCCTGGACACCATCGCCACTGCCGGCGAAGAGACCAAGGACCCGACGCGCCACGTGCCGATCGGCATCCTGCTGGCGCTGGCCATCGTCACCATCTTCTACATGCTGGTCGCGGTGGCGGCGCTGGGCGCGCAGCCGGCCGCGCAATTCGAGGGCCAGGAGGCGGGCCTCGCCGTGATCCTGCAGAACGTGACGGGCAAGGTGTGGCCGGCGCTGGTGCTGTCGGCGGGCGCGGTGATCTCGGTGTTTTCGGTGACCCTGGTGACGATCTACGGCCAGACCCGCATCCTGTACGCGATCGCGCGCGACGGCCTGATTCCGAAGACCTTCCACAAGGTGCATCCGCGCACGCGCACGCCGGTGTCGAACACCCTGATCGTGTCGCTGGTGGTGGCCATCGTGGCCGGCCTGGTGGATTCGACCTTCCTGTGGGACATGGTCAGCATGGGCACGCTGACGGCCTTCATCGTGGTCTCGATCGCGGTGCCGGTGATCCGCAAGAAGCAGGGCGAGGGCGTACACAAGGGCTTCCGCGTGCCGTTCGGGCCCTATGTGGTGCCGGGGCTGTCGATCCTGGCCTGCCTGTACATCATGAAGGATCTGTCGCCCACCACCTTCCGCGTGTTTACGATCTGGATGGCGGTGGCGGTCCTGACCTACTTCGGGTATGGGGTGCGCAACAGCCGCCTGAACCATCACGGTTGAGCTGAGCGGGCGATAAACCGCGGCTGCGGCGAGAGCTGCGAGCACGCATGCTCAGCATGGGTTCCGGCCTGCGCCGGAACGACGAATCACGTTCAACACTTAACGCTGACAGCGCCATAAAAAAGGCCGGGATGTCCCGGCCTTTTTCATTTGCGGCGCCGATCAGCTCGACTTGGCGACCATGTAGTCGATCGCGGCTTCCACTTCGTTGTCCTTGAGCGAGGCATTGCCGCCCTTGGCCGGCATCGTCTTGAAACCTTCCAGTGCGTGCTTGTACAGCGCCGGCTTGCCCTGCTTGATGCGCGGGGCCCAGGCGGCCTTGTCGCCCGGCTTCGGCGCGTTCAGCACGCCGCTGCCGTGGCACGCCACGCAGGTCGCGTTGTAGGTTTTTTCGCCCAGCACCAGGTCAGGCTTGGCGGCGGCGCTGGCGCCGATTGCGGTCAGGCCGGCCAGGGCCAGGACCACCAGTTTCGATGCTTTCATGCTGTTTCCTTTGTTGCGGTTGAAGTATCTTGCAACTGTACATTGTTTCCGTAACTTGCCTTTAAAAAAATAAACCAGGTCACGGTATCGACAGAAAAAAGCCACGCGGCCTTGCGGGCGCGTGGCTTTTGGTGGAAGGGCGCGGGATTACTCGGCCTTCATTTCCTTGAGTAGGTTGTCGGCGTGGTCGACCTGCTTCATGTTCCACAGGATGTAGCGGATGTCGACCTGGATGTCGCGCGTCATCGCCTTGTTGAAGTCCCAGTCGGAAATGATCGAATCGAGCGTGCCGTCGAAGGCCAGGCCGATCAGCTCGCCCTTGGCGTTCAGCGCGGCCGAACCCGAGTTGCCGCCGGTGATGTCCAGCGTCGCCAGGTAGTTGACCGGCACGGTCTTGAGCTTCGGATCGACGTACTTGCCGAAGTCCTTGGCCTGGATCGCCGCCAGCTGGGCAGCCGGCGCATTGAACTCGCCTTCGCCGGTGTGCTTGGCCACGATGCCCTTCGGCGTCGTGAACGCGGTCCAGGAACCGGTGCCGTCGGCGCCGATGTCGCGGCCGGTGACCTTGCCGAAGGTGACGCGCAGGGTGCCGTTGGCGTCAGGATAGACGGCCTGGCCCTTGCTGTTCATGAAGGCGATCTTGGCGCGCATGTAGTTGCCGTAGGCTTGCTGGATCTTGCCTGCCAGTTCCTCTTCCTGGGCTTCGTCCTTCATGCCCGCGTCGTACATGGCGACGGCGGCCTTGATGAAGCTGTCGTTCGAGGCCTGGAATTCGGCCGGCGACTTCTTCAGCCATGCGCTGCGCTCTTCCTTGTTGGCCAGCTTGGAACCCGCGTAGATGCGGTCCAGCGCGCTCTTCAGCTCGGCTTCGCTCATGCCCGGCTTGATGCCGAGGGCGGCGTCGAACGCGGCGTCATGCTCGTTCGCCGGCTGCGCGTTGCACTTGGTGAGGAAG
>JAEWEK010000267.1 GCA_023389425.1 Pseudomonadota bacterium
GGGGTCCCCGCCTGCGCGGCAACGACGCTGGGTATAAAAAAGCGGCGGCAAAACATCTGCCGCCGCCAAAGGGCCCTGCCGCGAATCGGTGACCGGCAAAGCCTGGGACTTCGATCAGCCTTTCGCCTGTGCCGTATCGCTGCGCACCGGTACATCCCAGCCGCCTCCCAGCGCCCGGATCAGCCCGACCGTGGTCAGCGCCCGCTCGCCGCGCAGCTGCACCGCGGTGCGCTCGACCGTCGCCAGGTTGCGCTGCGCGTCCAGCAATTCGAGATAGCTGCTGCGGCCGGCGTCATACAATTTCTGCGCCAGGTCCGCCGAACGCCGCGCCGACACCACCGCCGCATCGATCTCGGCGCCCTGCCCGGCCAGCACGCGCAGCCCCGACAGATTGTCCTCGACCTCGGCGAAGGCGTTCAGCACCGTCTGGCGCCAGTTGGCGACGGACTCGTCCAGGGCCGCCTCGCTGCGCGCCACATTGGCGCTGTTGCGCCCGCCATCGAGCAGCGGCATGCCCAGCGCCGCGCCCAGCAGCCACGATCGGCTGCTCCACTTGAACACATCCGCGAACGTCCCGCCGACGCCACCGGCGCCAGCGTTGATGTCCAGCGCCGGGAACATGGCCGAGCGCGCCACGCCGATGCGGGCGTTGGCCGCCTCCATCGCGCGCTGGGCGCCGGCGATGTCGGGCCGGCGCTCGAGCAGCGACGACGGCAGCCCGGCCGGGATCGCCGGGAGCGCAAAGGCCTGGTCGAGCGGCCGCGACGGCGCCTGGAACAAGGCCGCCGGCGACCCGACCAGCACCGCCAGCGCATGCTCCGCATTCGCGCGCTGGCGCTGGAGGCCGATCGCCTCGGCCCGTGCGCTGGACAATTCGGTCTTGGCGCGCGACAGGTCGAACTCGCCCAGGTCGCCCAGTTCGAAGCGGCGGCTGGTCACGCGCACGCTTTCCTCGCGCAGGGCGACGGTGCGCTGGACGGTGGCCATTTCCGCGTCCAGCGAGCGCAGCCGGAAATACAGCTGCGCCACGTCGGCCTGCAGCGCCAGCAGCACGGAGCGCTGGGTGGCCTCCGCCGCGCCGGCATCGCCGCGCGCCGCCGCGACATTGGCCGAGACACGCCCGAACAGGTCCACCTCGTAGCTGGCCGTCAGCTGCGCCTTGTACGAAGTAGCGGCGCCGACCGGCGAGCCCGACGCGAGGCCGGCTTCCAGCGGCGACAACCGTGCGCGCTGGGCGCCGACGCCGACGCCCACCTGCGGGATGCGATCGGCCTCGGCGATGCCGGCGATGGCGCGGGCTTGCCGCACCCGCGCCGCCGCGGCCGCCAGGCTTTGGTTGTGCGCGCCGGCTTCGGCCACCAGCGCATCCAGGTCCGGATCGTGGAACACGCGCCACCATTCGCCGCGCGGCTGCGCTTCGGCGGCGCGGGCCACGGTCCAGGTGCTGCCGTCGGCCGCGCGCTGCACGCTTTCCTTGAACGCGGCCGGGGTCTCGACCTTCGGCTGCTGGAAAGCCGGCGCTGCGCAAGCGGTGAGCAGCAGGGCCGCCAGCAGCGGCGTGGCACCGCGCGCGATAATCGTTCTAAAATTCATATCAATTTCCTTCCAGTACAGTGTCCTGCGCGGCCGGCACGGCGGCCGGCGCCTTGCGCGACAGGCGTTGCGCCAGCGTGCGCAGCAGGACGTAGAACACAGGCGTGAGGAACAGGCCGAAGAAGGTCACGCCGAGCATGCCGGCAAACACGGCCACGCCCATCGCATGCCGCATCTCGGCGCCGGCGCCGTGCGAATACACCAGCGGCAGCACGCCCATGATGAATGCGATCGAGGTCATCAGGATCGGGCGCAGGCGCAGGCGGCAGGCTTCCAGCGCGGCGGCGACGATGCCGCGGCCCTGCTGCTCCAGGTCGACCGCGAATTCCACGATCAGGATCGCGTTCTTCGACGCCAGCCCGACCAGCACGAACAGCGCGATCTGGGTGAAGATGTTGTTGTCGCCACCAGTCAGTTTCACGCCGGTCAGCGCGCACAGGATCGACATCGGCACGATCAGGATCACGGCCAGCGGCAGCGTCCAGCTTTCGTACTGCGCGGCCAGCACCAGGAACACCAGCAGCACGCACAGCGGGAACACATAGATCATCGTGTTACCGGACAGGATGTCCTGGTAGGTCAGGTCGGTCCATTCGTAGCCGATGCCCTTCGGCAGCACGTCCTTGACGATCTCTTCCATCGCAGCCTGGGCCTGTCCCGAGGACACGCCGGGCGCCGGGCCACCGTTCAGCTCGGCGGCGACGTAGGCGTTGTAGCGCTGCACGCGGTCCGGGCCGTAGCTGTCCTTGACCTGCATGATCGAGGACAGCGGGATCATCTCGCCCTTGCTGTTGCGCACTTTCAGCTGGGCGATCTGCTCGCGCTGCGAACGGAACGGCGCGTCGGCCTGCACGCGCACCTGGTAGGTACGGCCGAACTGGTTGAAGTCGTTCACGTACAGCGAGCCGAGGTTGATCTGCAGCGTCTGGTTGATCTCGGCCAGCGGCACGCCCAGTTGCTTGGCCTTGACCCGGTCGACGTCCGCGAACAGCTGCGGCACATTGATCTGGTAGCCCGAGAACACGCCCTGCAGGCGCTTGTCGGTGGCGGCCTTGGCCTGCACCGCCTGCACCGCCTTGTACAGCGCGTCGTAGCCGAGGTTGCCGCGGTCCTCGATCATCATCTTGAAGCCGCCCGTGGTGCCCAGCCCGGACACCGGCGGCGGCGACAGCACCAGCACGAAGGCGTCGTCGATGGCGCCCATGCGCTTGTTGATTTCGGCCGCGATGGCGTCCGCGCTCTGCTCCTTGCCGCGCCGCTGGTCGAAGGGCTTGAGCGTGGTGAACACGATGCCCGCGTTGGGCGCATTGGTGAAGCCGTTGATCGACAGGCCGGGGAAGGCCACCGACGATTCCACGCCCGGGATGTCCTTGGCGATGGCCGACATCTTGCGGATCACGGCGTCGGTGCGGTCGAGCGAAGCGGCGTCCGGCAGTTGCGCGAAGCCGATCAGGTAGGCCTTGTCCTGCTGCGGCACGAAGCCCGGCGGCACGGCCTTGAACATGAACACGGCGGCCAGGCCCAGCAGCGCATACACGCCCAGCGCGGCAGTCTTGCGGCGCAGCACCGTGCGCACGCCGCCTTCATAGCCATGCGAGGCGCGGCCGAAGAAGCGGTTGAAGGCACGGAAGAAACGGCCGAACAGCGTATCCATGATGCGCGTCAGGCGGTCCTTGGGCGCATCGTGCGGCTGCAGCAGCACGGCGGACAGGGCCGGCGCCAGGGTCAGGGAACTGAAGGCCGAGATCACGGTCGAAATGGCGATAGTCAGCGCGAACTGGCGGTAGAACTGGCCGGTCAGGCCGGACACGAACGCGATCGGCACGAACACGGCGCACAGCACCAGCGCAATCGCAATGATCGGGCCGGACACTTCCTTCATCGCCTGCACCGTCGCTTCGCGCGGCCTCAAGCCGTTTTCGATATTGCGTTCGACGTTTTCCACCACCACGATGGCGTCGTCCACCACGATGCCGATGGCCAGCACCAGTCCGAACAATGACAGGGTATTGATGGAGAAGCCAAATGCCAGCATCACCGCGAAAGTACCGACCACCGACACCGGCACCGCCAGCAGCGGAATCACCGAGGCCCGCCAGGTCTGCAGGAAGACGATGACGACCAGCGCGACCAGCAGCACGGCTTCGAGCAGGGTATGGACGACGGAGCGGATCGATTCGCGCACGAACTGCGTCGGGTCGTAGACGATTTCGTACTCGACGCCCTGCGGGAAGTCCTTCGACAGCTCCTTCATCTTGGCGCGCACGTCGGCCGACAGTTGCAGCGCGTTGGCGTTGGGCGCCTCGAAGATCGGGATGGCCACGGCCGATTTGTTGTCCAGCAGCGAGCGCAGCGCATAGTCGTTGGAGCCCAGTTCCAGGCGTGCCACATCTTTCAGCAGCGTGGTGGCGCCGTCGGCATTGGTCTTGATGACGATGTTGCCGAACTCCTCGGCAGACTGCAGGCGGCCCTGGGTGTTGACGGTGAGCTGGAATTCGGCGCCCTTCGACGGTCCCTGCCCGACCACGCCGGCGGCGACCTGCACGTTCTGCTCGCGGATGGCGTCGACGACGTCGCCCGCGGTCAGGTTGCGTGCGGCCACTTTCTGCGGATCGAGCCAGACGCGCATCGCGTAATCGCCCGAGCCGAACAGCTGGACCTGGCCCACGCCCTTGATGCGCGCCAGCTGGTCCTTGATGTTCAGCACGGCATAGTTGCGCAGGTAGAGGTCGTTGTAGCGTCCGTCCGGCGAGTTCAGGTGCACCACCATGGTCAGGTTGGGCGAGCTCTTTACCGTCGTCACGCCGATCTGGCGCACCTCTTCGGGCAGGCGCGGCAGGGCGCGCTGCACGCGGTTCTGCACGGCCGTCTCGGCCTGCTCGACATTGGTGCCGACCTTGAAGGTCACGGTCAGCATCAGGGCGCCGTCCGAGGTGTTCTGCGAGCTCATGTAGAGCATGTCCTCGACGCCATTGATCTGCTCTTCGAGCGGGGTGGCGACGGTTTCCGCGATCACCTTCGGGTTGGCGCCGGGATATTGAGCGCGCACCACCACGGAGGGCGGGACCACGTCCGGGTATTCCGACACCGGCAGGTCGAACACGGCGATCAGGCCGGCGACGAACACGATCACCGACAGCACTGCCGCGAAGATCGGTTTGTCGACAAAGAATCGTGAAATATTCATCGGTGCTTACTCCTTGCGTGCGGCGCCGGCCATGGCGACCTTGGCGGGCGGCGTGGCGCTGGCGGTCATCGGGACGTCCTGCGGGGTGACGGGGGCGCCGGGACGCACGCGCTGCAGGCCGCTGACGACGATGCGTTCGCCCGGCTGCAGGCCGGCGCGGACCACGCGCAGGCCGTCCACCACCGGGCCGAGCTGCAGCGCGCGGTACTCGGCCTTGCCGTCCTTGCCGACCACGAACACGAACTTGCGGTCCTGGTCGGTGCCGATGGCGCGGTCGGCCACCAGCAGCGATGTGCGGGCCTCGCCGCCGCCGAGCTGGACGCGGGCGAACAGGCCCGGCGCCATCGCGCGGTCGCGGTTGTCGAACACGGCGCGCATGCGCACGCTGGCGGTTCGGCTGTCGAGCTGGTTGTCGACGAATTCCAGGCGGCCCTCATGTGGGAAGCCCTCCTCGTTGGCGAGGCCGGCCTTGACGGCCACGCTGTCGCCGGCGTGGGCCTTGGCCGCGACGCGCAGATAGGTGTCCTCGTCGCCGTCGAAGCTGGCGTAGACCTTGTCCAGCGATACCACCGAAGTCAGCATGCTGGTGGCGTCCACCAGGTTGCCCAGCGTGATCTCGGCTTTCGAGACGCGGCCGGCGATCGGCGCGGTGACGCGGGTGTAGGACAGGTTCAGGCGGGCGGCGTCGGCCTGGGCTTCGGCGGCGCGGGCGTCGGCATCCAGCTGCTTCTGCGAGGCGGCGCGTTCTTCGTATTCGCGCTGGGCGATGGCCTTGTCGGCCAGCAGGCGCTCGGCGCGGGACAGTTCAAGGCGCGCCAGCTCGGCCTTGGCGCGGGCCGAGCGGGCGCTCGCCTCGGCGCGGTCGGCTTCGGCCTGGTAGGGACGCGGGTCGATCACGAACAGCACCTGGCCCTTCTTCACTTCCGCCCCCGGCTGGAACTGTACCGAGGTGATGTAGCCGGATACGCGCGGGCGGATCTCGACGCGGTCGATGGCTTCGAGGCGGCCCGAGAATTCCTGGGTCTCGGCGACGGAACGTTGGACGACGGTGGCGGTCGAAACCGGTGGGCCCGCCATCGCAGGCGCCGCGGCCGCCTTGCCGGTCGCGTCGGAGCAGCCGGCCATGGCGATGGCGATGCCGGCGGCGCCCAGTGCCAGCACGATGGGACGGGCGGCAGCCCTCAGTGTTTGATGCGTTTTCATGTCAGTTTTTCTCCGTGTGACGTTTGTTTGGGTTGAAAACGGTCCTTCCCGAGTTCCATGCGGAATGTTGGGAAAAAGGGGGGCCAGGGCGCCTCGAGATGGCGCCTGACGAATCAGTCAATGAATTGGAAGCGGGCCTGCTAGAAAAGCAGCTTCGGGCTTCCTATGATGGCAATGTCAATACGCATCAACAGCTGGGGGCGGCTCGTCCTTGTCGAGCCCGGCAATGAAGTTGGCAATTTCGTTCAAGGCGCTGGCCTGGCAGGCGCATTCGTTGCGCGCATTCGGTTCCTGCAGCTGCGCCGCCTGCATGCGCCGTACCGTGGTCGGCACGCCGTACTGGATCAGCTTGGCGCCATAGGCTTCGGCCTCGTCGCGCAGCGGATCGTCGTCGGCCGACAGGATCAGCGCGGGCGGCAGGTTGCGCAGGCGGCTCGATTGCAGCGGCGAGGCGTAGGGGTGGCTGCGGTCGGCGGCGTGCGGCAGGTAGCCGCGGTAGGCAGCGGCGCACTCGTTGTACAGCCGGGCCTTGTCGCTGCAGGTGGGCATCTCGCGCATCGAGCAGGTGGACAGGCCCGGGTCCAGCATCGGCATCACGAGGATCTGGCCGGCGATGGCGGGGCCGCCGCGGTCGCGCGCCATCAGCGAGGACACCGCCGCCAGGTTGGCGCCCGCCTCGATGCCGGCCACCAGCAGGCGCTTGCCGCTCCAGCCGAGCTTGGCCTTGTTCTTCCTGGCCCAGACCAGCACGGCGTGCGCGTCTTCCGCCGCCGCCGGGAAGGGCTTGACGGTGGCCTTGGTGTAGCTCGAGGACAGCACCACCGGGCAGCCGCTGGCCATGGCCAGGTGGCGCAGGAAGTCGTCGGCCTCGTCCAGGTCGCCGTCGACGAAGCCGCCGCCGTGGAAGAACACGATCAGCACGTCGCGCTTGCCGCCGGCGCTGGATTGGTAGAGGCGCGCGTCCAGCGAGCCATCCGCACCAGCCACCTGCAGCGGCCGCACCTGCGGTGCAGCAATCGCGACGTCCTGTTCCACCTTGCTCATCGAATCACCTCGTTGATCGCCAGCAGGGATGCCGGCGCCTGGGGTGCATTGTAGTGGGAACGCTCCACCGCACGGAACAGGGCGTCGATGCCGCGCGCTTCCGCCCCTGCTGCCTGGGCGTACGGGCCGGTCGCCACGGTCGCGGCCATGAGAGCGACACCCAGGACCAGCCCGAGTACTGCAAACAGCGCATCCAGATGACGTTTCATGACCAGCCCCTTTCCAGCTTGTGCTGCCCGACGGGACAGCGATCGATTTTTGTTGTTACCGTACGCACATCATAGACTTCGCCTAGAATCAGATAAATAGCGTAAAAACGAATTGATTATTCAGAATCCTGAACAATCAGATGAGAAAGCGGGGATGGGATGAACAAGTTGCAGGCAATGGAAGTATTTGTTCAGGTGGTGGACGCCGGCAGCTTCACGCGCGCGGCCGACACCCTGCACTTGCCGAAAGCGACAGTCTCGACCCTGGTGCAGGCGCTGGAAGCGGCGCTGTCGGCCAAGCTGCTGCACCGCACCACGCGCCACGTGACCGTCACCACCGACGGCGCCGCCTACTACGAGCGTTGCGTGCGCATCCTGTCGGACGTGCGCGACGCCGAGGAGTCGCTGTCGCGCACGCGGCTCTCGCCCAGCGGCCGGCTGCGGGTCGATGCGCCGACCGGCTTGTCGAGCGAGATCCTGGTGCCCGCCCTGCCCGGATTTTTTGAACTCTATCCCGACATCGAGCTCGAGCTGGGCAGCACGGACCGGCCCGTCGAGCTGGTCGAGGAAGGCATCGACTGCGCGGTGCGCGGCGGCGAGCTGGCGGACAGTACCCTGATCGCGCGCCGCGTCGGCGTGGTCAATTTCGTCACCGCGGCGGCGCCGGCCTATCTGCGAAAATACGGAACGCCGCTGCATCCGCATGATCTCGAACAGCACCGCTGCGTGAACTTCTTTTCGCCCAAGACCGGCAAGTCCTACGAATGGGATTTCCGGCGCGGCGACGAGAAGATCATCCTGCCTGCGCGCGGCGGCATCGCCTTCAACGATTCCAACGCCTACATCAGTGCCGGCCTGGCCGGGCTCGGCGTGGTGCAGATGACGGACTATCTGATGATGGAGCACGTGGCCGCCGGCACGATGGTGCAGCTGCTGCCGGACTGGACCAGCGATCCGCTGCCGGTGCACTTGGTGTATCCGCAAAACCGCCACCTGTCGGCCAAGGTGCGCGTGTTCGTCGAATGGGTCGCCGATCTGTTCGCCAGGCATCCCTACATGCACATGGGCGCGGCACCGCGCGTGTAGGCCTGCGGGAAGCCCCGATTCCGCGTGGAATTTACTGCACACCTTATTCATCCGTAGCGCGTCGTTTCCGGCTTTTTCAGTAGACTTGGCCTGGAACCGCACTGGCCAGGACGGCTGGTGCGACGCTTATTTCTATTGCTGAGCGAACGGTGTTTTGCCTGACAGTGCCACGGTCAATCTGATAAGACGACGGGTCCATGCCCGCACAATAAACTGAGACGCCCCAGCCGCCGAAGCTGTCACTGGCATCGCCATGCCGCCTTGCTGACGGAGGATCAGGATGAACGTATTAATGGTTGGGGCAGGAAACGCTGGATGCGCGCTGGGCTCGATCCTGGCGCTGGATGGGCACCGTGTCGTGCTGTTGAAGACCTCGCACTCGCTGCACGACGCCAATTTCGAGCGCCTGAGCGAGGCGCCGACGGTGACCGTCATCAGCAATCCGCAAGGCGGCAAAACCTTCACGGCGCAGCTGGCGCTGGCTACCCGCGACGTGGCCGAAGCCTTCGCGGTGCCGCCGGACGCGGTCATCGTCACCACCCAGACGAGCTGCCACAAGCAGATCGCTGACCTGATCGGCCCGTATCTCGACGCGCGCCAGCTGGTGCTGCTGGCGCCTGGCTATATGGGTTCGTGCTATTTCCTGCCGTGGCAGAAAAAGGCCGGCTTCATCCTGGCCGAGGGCGAAAGCCTGCCTTACGACGCGCGCCTGGTCGAACCGGGCGTGGTCAATGTCCTGTTCCGCAACACGCGCAATGCGCTGGCCTTCGTGCCGCGTTCGCGCTCGGACGAAGGGCTGGCGCTGGCAGCCAGGCTGTTTCCTACCTATGTGGCGACCCGCAGCAATATCGTCGAATCGGCGATGCACAATCCCAACCTGATCGTCCACACCATCGGCACCCTGCTGTCGGCCAGCCGCATCGAGCATGCGCAGGGCGAGTTCTGGATGTACCGCGAGGCCTTCACACCCTCCGTGCTGCGCCTGCTGGCGCGGCTCGATGCCGAAAAGAACGCGGTGATCGCGGCTTGCGGCGGCAAGCCCTCGCCCTACTTCGACGAATGCAAGTTCCGCAACGAGGAAGACTTGTCCCAGCCCTCGCTGTCGGTGTTCCGCCGCTATGCGCAGGAAGGCGGGCCGAAGGGGCCGGCCAGCATGGACACCCGCTTCATCACCGAAGACGTGCCGATGGGCCTGGCGCTGATGTCCTCGATCGGCCGCCTGATGGATGTGCCGACCCCGGTGGCCGATGCGCTGATCGTCATCGCCGGCGGCTTGCTGGACCGCGACTTCGCCGCCGAGGCGCGCACGCTGGAGCAACTGGGCCTGGGCGACGTGTCGCGCGAGCAGTTTCACAGCCTCATCAACGCCTGAGGAGACGCCATGCAAAACTGGCTGTCCGCGCGCTACTACGCCTGGCGTCCCTATATTCCGGCGCGGGTGCTGTATCACCGCGATTTCTTTTACGTCCGCACCCTGCTCGCCCAGCACGGCGCCACGGTCGCCGAGCAGGCCCGGCGGCGATTGCGCGCCATCCTCACCCATGCGATCGAACATGTGCCCTTCTACCAGCGCAATATCCGCCTGAGCCTGGCCGAGGT
>JAEWEK010000314.1 GCA_023389425.1 Pseudomonadota bacterium
ACTCGGACGCGAGGCGCCGCTCGACCGCTGGTTCGGCGACGAACCCGTCGTGCTCGTGTTCGGCTACTTCAATTGTCCCAACCTGTGCGGCGCCACGATGCAGGATCTGCTGGCGGCCGTCGCCGACGCCGGCCTGCCGCCCGACGGATACCACCTGCTGCTCGTGAGCGTCGATCCTGCCGAGGATGCGCGCGCCGCCGCCGAAAAGGGCGACAGCTACCGCCGCGAACTGGAAGGAAGCGGCATCCGCCTTAAACTCCTGACCGGCAGTGCCGCCGCCACTGAACGGCTGGCCGACGCCGCCGGCTTCCGCTATGTGCGCGATCCGCAGCGCGGGCTGATGCATCCGTCCGGCTTCCTCGTCGCCGCACACGACGGCACCATCACGCGCTATTTCTTCGGCACCCATGTCGGCGCGCGCGACCTGCGGCTGGCGCTGGTGCAGGCCTCGCATGGTCAGGTCGGCAGCTTGTCCGACCGCATCGCCCTGGTGTGTTCGCATTTCGATCCCGTGACGGGAAAATACAGCGGCCCGGCAATGATGTTCGTGCGCGCCGGCGGCATACTCACTGCGGGCCTGCTGGCCGTGCTGGTCGTCACCGGGCGCAAGCGGGCAGGGAGGCGCGCATGAACGCACCGTTTGAAATCCTGCCGTCCGCCGCCAACACCGCTGGCCGTTTCGACACGCTGATGCTCGGCATGACCCTGCTGTGCTGCGCGACGGCGGCGGCCTTGGCCTTGCTGGTGCTGGTGTTCTCGATCCGCTTCCGCGCCGGTTCGCGCGCCCCGCGTCCCGGCCCGGTGCGGCACCGCCGCGCCATCGAATACACCTGGATCGGCATCCCGCTGCTGCTGTTCTGCGCCATCTACGCCTGGGCCGCCTACGACTATGCCCAGCTGTTCCGGACCCCGGCCGACGCGATGCCGGTGCTGGTGGTCGCCAAGCAGTGGATGTGGAAACTGGAACACAGCAATGGCAGGCGCGAAATCGGCCAGTTGCACGTGCCGCTGGGCCAGCCGGTGCGGCTGGTGATGACATCACAGGACGTGATCCACAGCTTCTTCGTGCCGGCCTTCCGTATCAAGCAGGACGTAGTGCCGGGCCGCTACACGACGCTCAATTTCCGCGCCACCCAGCTCGGCACCTTCCACCTGTTCTGCGCGGAATACTGCGGCACCGAGCACTCGCTGATGCGCGGCGAGGTCATCGTGATGCGGCCGGCCGAGTTCGCGCAGTGGCTGCAGCAGGGCACGCAGCAGCCCGGCATCGCCGCGCGCGGTTTCGAGCTGTACCGCAAGTTCGGCTGCAGCGGCTGCCACGAACCCGGCTCCAGCGTGCATGCGCCCAGCCTGTCGCACCTGCTCGGCCGTACCGTCCACACGGAGGATGGCCGCAGCTTCATCGCCGACGAGAACTACGTCCGCGATTCCATCCTGCTGCCGCGCAAGGACATCGTGGCCGGCTTCAAGCCGGTGATGCCGTCCTTCGCCGGCCAGGTCAGCGAAGAAGACATCCTGGCGATCATCGCCTACCTGAGGGAGAAACCGGATGACCGTTAATGCCGCCAGCCAGCAAGCCGGTCACGACTACCTGCGCGTGTCGTACACCTTGCGCTCGTGGCTCACCACCACCGACCACAAGCGCATCGCCTGGCTCTACCTGGTCGCGATCACCGGCTTCTTCTTCATCGGCGGCGCGGCGGCCGCCATGATCCGGCTGGAACTGGCCACGCCGCAAGGCGACCTCGTCAGCCACGACACATACAACAAGCTGTTCACCGCGCATGGCGTGGTGATGGTGTGGCTGTTCCTGATCCCCTCGATTCCTTCGGTACTCGGGAACTTCCTGATGCCGCTGATGCTCGGCGCGCGCGACCTCGCTTTCCCGCGCCTGAACCTGGCCAGCTGGTACATCTACGTGCTGGGCGGCATCGTCACCCTGTGCGCCCTGATCCTCGGCGGTGTCGATACCGGCTGGACCTTCTACACGCCGCTGTCCACCGCCTTCTCGCGCACCAACGTGATACTGGTGCTGCTGGGGGTCTTCATCGTCGGCTTCTCGTCCATCCTCACCGGGCTCAATTTCATCGTCACCACCCACACCATGCGCGCGCCCGGCCTGACCTGGTTCCGGCTGCCGCTGTTCGTGTGGGCCAATTACGCCACCAGCATCATCCTCGTGCTGGCCACGCCGGTGCTGGCGATGACCTTGCTGCTGGTGGCGGCCGAGCGCATGCTGCACGTGGGCATCTTCGATCCGGCGCTGGGCGGCGATCCGCTGCTGTTCCAGCACCTGTTCTGGTTTTATTCGCACCCGGCCGTCTACATCATGGTGCTGCCCGCCATGGGCGTGGTCAGCGAGATCGTGCCTTGCTTCGCCCGCAAGCGCATCTTCGGCTACCGCTTCATGGCCTACGCATTGCTGGCCATCGCCTCGATCGGTTTCCTGGTCTGGGGCCATCACATGTTCGTCAGCGGCCAGTCGGCTTACGCGGGTATGGTGTTCTCGCTGCTCAGCTTCCTGGTGGCGATCCCGTCCGCGATCAAGGTGTTCAACTGGACCGCGACCCTGTACCGGGGCTGGATCACCTTCAGCGCGCCGATGCTGTACGCGCTCGGCTTCGTCGGCCTGTTCACGATCGGCGGGCTGACCGGCCTCTACCTCGCCTCGCTGGCGCTGGACGTGCACCTGACCGACACCTATTTCGTGGTCGCCCATTTCCACTACATCATGGTCGGCGGCACCGTCATGGCCTATCTCGGCGGCATCCACTTCTGGTGGCCCAAGATGACCGGACGCATGTATCCGGAAATGTGGGGCAGGGTGGCCGCCATCATCATCTTTGTCGGCTTCAACCTGACCTTTTTCCCGCAGTACCTGCTCGGCTACGAGGGCATGCCGCGCCGCTACCACACCTATCCGCCGGAATTCCAGGTGCTGCACCTGCTCTCGTCCAGCGGCGCCTTGTTGCTGGCCGTGGGTTACCTGCTGCCGCTGGGATATTTCGCTTGGTCCCTGTTATATGGCGAAAGGGCCAACGCCAATCCCTGGCGCGCAACCGGACTGGAGTGGAAGACGACGTCGCCGCCGCCGGTGCACAATTTTGAGCGCCAGCCCGTGGTGACCGAAGACGCCTACGCCTACCCGCCGCCGGGATCGGAGGCCCAGCCATGATGCAGCCCGCCGCGGCCAGCCATGAGGTGAGCACGGAGACGCGCCACGCCGCCGGACGGCTCGGCATGTGGGTCTTCCTCGCCACCGAGCTGATGCTGTTCGGCCCGCTGTTCCTGGCCTACTTCTTCGGCCGCACGCATTTCCCCGAAGCCTTTGCCGAAGCCAGCCGCCGCACCAGCTTCTGGCTCGGCTCGATCAACACGGCGGTGCTGCTGACCAGCAGCCTGGCGATGGCGCTGGCGGTGCACACGCACGAACAGAGGAAGGACCGCGCCGCCCCGCGCTGGCTGTTGCTGGCAGCGGTCCTCGGCATCGTGTTCCTGTTCATCAAGGGCAGCGAGTACCTCAGCGACTGGCACGAGCATCTTGTGCCAGGCGTCGATTTCCATTTCAGGGCGGCCACGCTGGGCGGCGCCGAAATCTTTTTTTACCTCTATTTCGCCATGACCGGGCTGCATGCGCTGCATCTGGTCATCGGATCGACGGCCACCTTGCTGTTCAGCTGGGGCCTGTGGCGTGGCAGCCCGACGTTCACCACCCAGCCGCGGGTCGAGATCCTGGCGCTGTACTGGCACTTCGTCGATTCGGTCTGGGTATTCCTGTATCCGATGCTCTACCTGGTCGGACGCAGCGGAGGGCAGGGCTGATGCGCGATACGCCCGCCAACCTGGTCAGGATCTGGATCGCGCTGCTGGTCCTGCTCGCCTTGTCCGGCGCCAGCGCCTGGCTGCCGCTCGGACCGTGGAACAGCGTGGCCAACCTCGTCATCGCCATGCTCAAGGTGCTGCTGGTGCTGCTGTTTTTCATGCGGCTCGCCAGGGGCGCGCCGGTGCTGCGCATGGTGGCGATCACCGCGCTGTCCATCCTCGCGCTGCTGTTGCTCCTGTCCGGCGTCGATTTCTTCACGCGCAGCATCTACCGCGCGCCGTGGGACACGCCACCTCGCGGCCAGACAACGGCCGCCTTGCCCGTAGGAGACCACGTCAACGATGTCTAACCATCCTCATAGTGATATCGCCCATGCGCTCGAGCCGGCCCGGCTGTCGCGCTCCTTCGTCTTCTGTACCGGCATCGAGAACAGCGCCCCGGTCACCACCGGGCCGGACGGCAAGCGGGTGCGCATGGACGAGATGGAACGCTGCGGCCACTACCAGCGCTGGCGTGAGGATTTCCAGCTGGTGCGCGACCTCGGCATCGGCTGCCTGCGCTACGGGCCGCCGTACTACCGAACCCACCTGGGACCGGGCCGCTACGACTGGTCCTTCGCCGACGAAACCTTCGGCGAACTGCGGCGCATGAAAATCGTGCCCATCGCCGACCTGCTGCATTTCGGCGTGCCCGACTGGCTTGGCGACTTCCAGAATCCCGACCTGCCGCATTACTTCGCCGAGTATGCAGGCGCCTTCGCGCGCCGCTTTCCCTGGGTGCGCATGTTCACGCCGGTCAACGAGATGCTGGTCACCGCCGAGTTCTCGGCCTTGGAGGGCCACTGGAACGAGATGCGCACGGACGACCGCTCGTTCGTCAACGCCGTCATCAATACGGTCGAAGCGAATATCCGCGGCAGCGAAGCGATCCGCGAGGTCTGCAATCCCTGGTTCGTGCAGAGCGAATCGGCGCGCTATTTCCATCCATTCAATCCGGACGCGGTCGAGCTGACGGCCCACCTGAACGAACGGCGCTTCCTGCCGCTCGATCTCAACTACAGCCACGCGCCCTCCGCCCGCATGCTGGAATACCTGCTCGACAACGGCATGACGCGCGCGAAGTTCAATTACTTCATGAACCGCCACATCTGGCCGTCCTGCATCATGGGCACGGACTATTACGAGACCAGCGAGAGCATCGTCTATCCCGACGGCAGCATCTACCCCTGCAACGTGCTCGGCTACTACGGCCTGACGCGCCAGTACTACAGCCGGTTCCGCCTGCCGATCATGCACACCGAAACCAACCAGCTGGAAGAACTGGACGCGACCCACTGGCTCGAACGCCAGTGGGCCAACGTGCTGCGCTTGCGCCAGGAAGGCTACCCGATCATCGGCTTCACCTGGTACAGCCTGACCGACCAGGTCGACTGGGACATTGTGCTCAAGGAAGCGCGCGGCACGGTCAACTCCAACGGCTTGTACACGCTCGACCGGAAGATCCGCCCGGCTGGCAAGGAATACCAGCGCATCGTGCGCGAATGGCGCGAGCCGATGTCCAACACCGATATCCGCTTTTGAGGAGAACGTTATGCAAAACCAGGTCGTAGTGGTGACCGGCGCCAATGCCGGTGTGGGCAGGGCGGCCGCGCGCGCCTTCGCCGAGGCGGGCGCCGGCTGCGTGGCCCTGCTGGCGCGCGACCGCGCGCGGCTCGACGACACCGCCGCCGAAGTACAGGCGCTGGGCGCCCGCGCGCTGGTGGTGGAAGTGGACGTGTCCGACGCCGCCGCGGTGGAGCGCGCGGCCGACCGTGTCGAGCAGGAAGCGGGACCGATCGCGGTCTGGGTCAACAACGCGATGGCCACCATCTTTTCGCCCATCGGCGACATCAGCCCCGAGGAATTCAAGCGCGTCACCGACGTCACTTACCTCGGCACCGTGTACGGCACCATGAGCGCGCTCAAGCGCATGAAGGCGCGCAACGCCGGCACCATCGTCCAGGTCGGCTCGGCGCTGGCCTACCGCTCGATCCCGCTGCAATCGGCCTACTGCGGCGCCAAGCACGCGATCCGCGGCTTCACCGACTCCATTCGCAGCGAGCTCATCCACGACAACAGCGCGGTGCGCATCTCGATGGTGCAATTGCCCGGCGTGAACACGCCTCAGTTCGAATGGTGCCGCACGAAAGTCCACCGCCACCCGCAGCCGGTCGGCACCGTCTACCAGCCGGAAGTGGCGGCGCGCGCCATCGTGTTCGCGGCCACCCACGACCGGCGCGAAATCTATGTCGGCCTGCCGTCCGCGGTGACCATCGTGCTCAACAAGGCCTTCCCCGGTCTGCTGGACCGCCTGATGGCGCGCCAGGCCTACGAACAGCAGTTCACCAGCGAGTCCATTCCCGCCGACCGGCCGGACAATCTGTTCCATGCCGTTCCCTCGCCCTACCGCGCTCATGGCGCCTTCGAGGCGCGCGCGCATGCCAGCAGCCCGCAGCTGTGGACGTCCTTCCACCGCGACTTCATCGCTGCCGCGCTGGCGGCCGGCGCCCTGTCGGTATTGGCGCTGAGCCTGCGTCCGCGCAAGCGATTGTTCTGACCGGAAGCGTACGACGCGGCCCGGAAAACAGGACTACCATTTTGTTCAAATGTACTTTCGGACTGCGCCAGGCAATGACTTCCACGCAACACGGACCTGCCGAACGACTCAACAGGCTGAGCTCTGCGATGCGCGAGCAAGGCATGTCGGCGCTGGTCTGCACGCGCAATCTCAATGTCCTGCTGGTCAGCGGATTCTGGCCCGTCACCGGCAACGCCATCGCGGTCGTCACCGACGAAGCGCGCGTGGCGCTGGTGGTGCCGGAAGACGCCCGCACGCTCGCACAAGGCGGCTGGGCCGATCGCATCGACACTTACCAGCTCGGCACGCTCGACAGGCTGGAAGCCATGCCCGCCGGCCTGTTCGGAGCGGCCGAAGCCATCTTGCGTCCGCTCGCGGGCGGGCTGGAAAAAATCGGCATCGAAATGGGACCGGCCCATCTGCCGGCCTCCTACGCCTCGCTGCATGTGTACGGCGACGCCTTGCGCGCGCGGCTCGGGCAAACGTTCTCGCGCGCCGCCCTGGCCGATGCCGACGCCTTGCTGGCAAGCCAGCGCATGCAACCGACGCCGCTGGAGCGGAAGTGCATCCGCGCCTCCTGCGGCATCGCCGCCGAAGCTTATCGCCGCGGCGCCGCCGAACTGCGGGCCGGGGTGCCGGAATCGGACGCCGTCATCGGCTTCCGGCGCGCCTTCACCGAGCGCGCCACGCGCCAGCCGTCCGTGTGCCGTGCCGACAGCTTCTTCTACTGCATGTCCGGCGCCAATGCCGCGACCGCCTGGGCCGCCTTCCAGCAATCGCACACCACGCCGCTGGCGCGCGGGGCACCGGTGCTGGTCCATTGCAATTCCTACGCTGACGGCTACTGGACCGACCTCACGCGCACCTACTGCATCGGCCAGCCGGACCAGCAATTGCGGCGCGTTTTCGATACCCTCGCGCGCGGCCGCGACGCCGCTCTGGCCGCCATCAGGCCCGGCGTGCCCGCGCGCGAAGTCGACCACGCCGCCCGCGGCGCGCTGGAGCTGGCGGGCTTCGGCGCCGCCTTCAAGCATGGGCTCGGGCACGGCGTCGGCTTCTCCGCCATCGACCACAACGAGCCGCCGCGCATCCATCCCGCCTCGAACGAGGTGCTGGAGGAGGGCATGGTGTTCAACATCGAACCCGGCATCTACATCGACGGCTGGGGCGGCGCGCGCGACTGCAATATGGTCGCCGTCACCGCCGGCGGCTGCGAGCTGCTGTCGCCATTTCAACAAGCACCGGGCGAGTGGTGCCTTCGTCCCTGAACCAGAAAGGAATCCACCATCATGGCCAAGACCGTTGGAGACTTCATCGTCGAACGTTTGTACGACTGGGGCGTGCGCCGCATCTTCGGCTACCCCGGCGACGGCATCAATGGCGTGCTCGGATCGCTGCAGCGCTTCGGCAACGACAAGATCACATTCGTGCAGGTGCGCCATGAGGAAATGGCCGCCTTCATGGCCTGTGCCTACGCCAAGTTCACAGGCGAACTGGGCGTGTGCCTGTCCACCGGCGGCCCCGGCGCCACCCACCTGCTGACCGGCCTCTACGATGCCAAGCTCGACCACATGCCGGTGCTGGCGATCACCGGCCAGGCGCCACGCACGGCGCGCGGCGCCCACTATCAGCAGGAACTGAACCTCGACCGCGTGTTCTCCGACTGCGCCGAATACGTGCAGGAAGCCGAGGCGCCGTCGCAGGTGCGTCACCTGGTCGATTCCTGCCTGCGCATCGCGATGGCGCGGCGCGGCGTGTCGGTGCTGGTGCTGCCGGGCGACCTGCAGGATATGCCATACGAGGATCCGCCGCGCCACCACGGCTCGGTGCGCTCAGGCATGGGTTATGTGCGTCCGACCGTCCTGCCGCACGATGCCGACCTGCGCCGCGCCGCCGACGTGCTCAATGCCGGCGACAAGGTGGCGATCCTGGTCGGCGCCGGCGCCATCGGTTCGGCCGACGAAGTGGAGACCATCGCCCGCAAGCTCAACGCCGGCGTGGCCAAGGCGCTGCTCGGCAAGTCGGCGCTGTCGGACGATTTGCCGTGGGTGACCGGCGCGATCGGCTATCTCGGCACCGAGCCCAGCTACGACATGATGATGGAGTGCGACACCTTGCTGATGGTGGGTACCGGTTTTCCCTACAGCGAATTCCTGCCGAAAGAGGGAAAGGTGCGCGGCGTGCAGATCGACATCGACCCGGCCATGCTCAGCATCCGCTTCCCCTGCGAAGTGAACCTGCACGGCGACGCCGGCGTCACCCTGCGCGCGCTGCTGCCCATGCTGAAGGACCGGCCTGCCGGCGGGCCATGGCGCGAGCGCATCGAAAAACACGTGCGCGAATGGTGGAAGACGCTGGAGGAGCGCGCGCTGGCGAAAGCCAACCCGATCAATCCGCAGCGCGTGGCCTACGAGCTGTCGCCGCAGCTGCCGCGTGGCGTCATCATCACCAGCGATTCGGGTTCCTGCGCCAACTGGTATGCGCGCGACCTGAAGATCAGGCCGGGCATGGATTGCTCGCTGTCCGGCAGCCTGGCCTCGATGGGGGCGGCGGTGCCCTACGCCATCGGCGCCAAGTTCGCGCATCCCTCGCGGCCGGTGATCGCGATGGTGGGCGATGGCGCGATGCAGATGAATAATATGGCCGAACTCATCACGATTGCAAAGTACTGGAAGAACTGGGCCAATCCGACCCTGGTCGTCTGCGTGTTCAATAACGAGGACCTGAACCAGGTGACGTGGGAGCAGCGCGTGATGCAGGGCGATCCCAAGTTCGAGGCGACGCAGCAGATTCCGGACGTGCCTTATCACCGCTTTGCCGAGCTGATCGGGTTGAAGGGCATTTTCTGCAACGATCCGGATCATGTGGAGGAGGCGTGGAAGAAGGCTTTGGCCGCCAACTGCCCGGTCGTCATCGAATTCAAGACCGACCCCGAGGTGCCGCCGCTGCCGTCGCATATCACTTTCGAGAACGCGCGCAAGTTCGCGTCGACCACTTTCAAGGGCGATCCCAACGAGGCCGGCATGCTGGGCGGGATGATGCGGCAGGTGCTGAGCGGTATCCTGCCGGGGGACAAGCGTGAGGGATGAGACGGCGATGACGCGGGTGTCGAGCGCGAGCTCGCCGATGGCGCTTGCCTTGGGCAGCGTGTGTCTTGGCGCGGTGTTGGCGGGCTTGCTGGCTTCTCGCCGAAGAGTTACACCGAACACCGTCGTCCCCGGGCAGCGTGTACAAGGCCCCCAGCCTTGTACACCCCATGCTGAGCATCACGGCGCGCTATTCTCGCTTCCAACCCGCACCCGCAAGACCGTCGTCCCGGCGCAGGCCGGGACCCATGCCGAGCATGCAGATTCGCTGTCCAAACCGGTCGATGCGCGCGGCCTCTACCAAGCCGCCTCGCTCCTCGCCCTCTCCGTCCTGCTTGACAGCGCCGTCGAGCACTACCGCGGCCGCTTCGACAACCCCGGCATGTTCGCCCCGCTCGCCACTTCGCTGGCTACTACCCTGGTTGCCGCTCGCGCCGCTCCGAACACCGCCATCTACTCCACCGCTTTGGCCACCGGCGTGGCCGGCAGCGCCTTCCACATCTACAACGTCTCGCGCCGCCCCGGCGGCTTCTGCTGGCAGAACCTGTTCTACGCAGCCCCGCTCGGCGCACCCGCCGCGCTCGGCCTGGCCGGCATCTTCGGCCTCGCCGCGCAGCATGGCCGCAGCAGCCCGCGCCTGCTGTGCGCCGTCGCCGGCATCGGCATGGCCGGCAGCGCCGCCGAAGCCGCCTTGTTCCACTTCCGCGGCGCCTACCACCGCCCCGCGATGTGGCTGCCGGTCACCGTGCCGCCGGTGGGCGCCATCTTCCTCCTGCGCGCCGCCACCGGCGCCCGCGACCGTCTCGCCCGCGCCTGGCTCGGCCTGACCGCATTGCTCGGCGTGGTGGGCGTTGCCTTCCACGCCAATGGTGTCGCCAGGCAGATGGGCGGTTGGTCCAACTGGCGCCAAAACGTGCTGAGCGGCCCGCCGCTGCCCGCGCCGCCGAGCTTCCTGGCGCTCGCGCTCGCCGGCCGCGCCGCCCTCGCGCGCTGAGGAGGAGGGCGATGAACCCGTCCTACCCCGGCTATGACGTCCTCGACAAATGGAACAGTCCTTCGTTCGACGACAAGACCCGCCGCGTGCTGCGCGAACGCCTGTCGACCATTCCGCCACGCCGCTTCTTCACCGAACGCGAATGGCAGCTGCTGGAAGCTTTGTGCGCCCGCATCCTGCCCCAGCCCGACCGTGCCGAGCCGATCCCGATCACGCCCTGGATCGACGCCCAGCTCCACGACAACGTGCAGGAAGGCTTTCGCTACGCCCACATGCCGGACCAGCGCACCGCCTGGCAGCGCGGCCTGTCCGCCATCGACGACGAGGCCCGCTACCTCCACGACACCGGCTTTGCCGAACTCGATGGGGAACTTGCCGACGCGCTGCTGGCCGACCTCGAACAAGCCCGCGGCAACGCCGACATCTGGCGCGACCTGAAGCCCGACTGGTTCTTCGTCACCGTGCTGGTGAAGACGATCGTCGGCTACTACTACTCGCATCCCGACGCATGGAGCGAGATCGGCTTCGGCGGCCCGGCCAGCCCGCGCGGTTATGTGCGCCTCAACTTCAACCAGCGCGACGCGTGGGAAGGGAAGGAGGCCGGATGGATCCCGAAGTGATCCGCGCCACCAACGGCCGCGCCCCAGACGTCTTCAGCGCCGGCGGCTGGGTGCCGATGCGCGAGTACGCGCTGAACGAGCCGGTCGACTTCGCCATCGTCGGCGCCGGCGCCGGCGGCGCCACGCTCGCATGCAAGCTGGCCGAGCACGGCTTCACGGTGGTCGTGTTCGAAGCCGGTCCTTTCTGGCGCCCGCTGGATGACTTCGCCTCCGACGAGCTGGAAATGCAAAAGCTCTTCTGGACCGATGAACGCATCACCGGTGGCGACGATCCGATTGCGCTGGGCGGCAACAACTGCGGCCGCGGCGTCGGCGGCTCCACGGTCCACTTCAGCATGATCTCGCTGCGCATGCGTCCCGAATGGTTCCAATCGAAGAGCAAGCTCGGCTACGGCGTGGACTGGCCCATCAGCTACGAGGAACTGGCGCCGTACTACCGCGAAGCCGAGAAAGCCCTGCGGGTGGCCGGCCCGGTCAACTATCCCTGGGGCCCGCCG
>JAEWEK010000356.1 GCA_023389425.1 Pseudomonadota bacterium
CTGGTGCGCAGGTAGGCGATGCTGCGCTCCTTCAGGCCCATGAACCATGCATGCAGGCGCGCGAACCACTGCAGCGACAACAGCTGCGGCAGCGCCAGGATGTACAGCCGGGCCACGATGGCCGCGCCGCCGATCTTCGCCGCCACCAGCGTCAGGATGCCGGACAGGGCATGGCCTTTCGCGATGGCCAGCAGCGCCAGGATCTTGACCGGGAATAGCAGCAGGCCCGGCAGCACGAAGGCCGCCAGCGCCACGTAGGGCGGCAGGGCGCGCACCCGGGCCTCGAAGCCGCGCAGCGGCGGCCAGGCGCCGACCGCGGCGGCGATGCGCCCGCCCACGTCCCAGCACCAGTCCTCGAACAACAGCAGCAAGGCCACCAGGTAGAGCAGTGGCGCAAACAGCCGGGATCGGTTTGGTAGCGGTCGTGTCATTCAACGCATGATACGGCAACAACACGCGATCACGGCGCCAGCCCGCTACAATAGGGATTATGAATAAGGCATTTGTAAAAGAGTCCGACGCGGACGATGACGACGCAGAGGGTGCGGCGCTGGCCGCCGCCATTCCCGCGGGCGCCAAGAACTACATCACCCCGGCCGGCTACCAGGCCATCAAGGACGAGCTGCTGCAGCTGATCGACGTCGAGCGGCCGGAAGTGGTGCGCATCGTGCACTGGGCCGCGTCCAACGGCGACCGCTCGGAAAACGGCGACTACATCTACGGCAAGCGGCGCCTGCGCGAGATCGACCGCCGCATCCGCTTCCTCACCAAGCGCATGGACTCGGCCTTCGTGGTCGATCCGTCCGTGCATCATGGCAATGACCAGGTGTTTTTCGGCGCCACCGTCGACTACGTCAACAAGGCTGGCGAGGAGCACACGGTCACCATCGTCGGCGTCGACGAGCTCGATCCGCTCAAGGGCAAGATCAGCTGGGTGTCGCCGGTGGCGCGCGCGCTGACCAAGGCGCGTGAGGGCGATGTCATCACCTTGCAAACGCCGCTGGGGCCGGACGAGCTCGAGATCGTCGGCGTGCGCTATCCGGCGCCGGTCGAAGATTGAATACCAGCAATGACGGCGCGGGCGGCGCCGACGTCCTGGCTGCCTTGCGGCACGCCACTTCGACGCGTCATGCCGCGCTCGACAGTGGCCTGCCCCTGTCGCATGAGTCCGCCACACTGGCGGACTACGCCTCGCACCTGGTCCTGCTGCGCGACTGGCTGAAGCCGCTGCACGCGGCGCTGGCGCAAACGGATGTCGGACTGCCCGGCCTGAACCGGCTGGACGAGATCGAAGGCGACCTGGCGCACCCGAGTCTTGCCGGCCTGGTCGCGCCGGGCCATGGTCCGGCCCACCGCTGGCCGGAGCAGATGAGCGCGGCTTACCGCTGGGGCATGTGCTATGTGGTCGAAGGTTCGCAGCTGGGCGGCGCCGTGCTGTACCAGCGCCTGCGCGAACAGCTGGCGCCGCATCCGCTCGGCTACCTGCGCGGCGCCGACGGCGGGCCGGGCCCGCGCTGGCGCGCCTTCATGCTGGCGCTGCGTGCCAACGTGCGGGACGAGGCCGATGTCGCCGACGCCTGCGCCGGCGCCTGCGACGCGTTCGACGCCATCCTCGCGCTGGCTTTTCCCGGCTGATCCATTTTTCCAACGGCGCGGCCGCGCGCGTTTGAGCCACATTGAATCCAGGTGCCGCGCCGTCGGCAGAATCGGCCTGTCGCATTACAGGGACAGGCCATGTCATCCACTCCAGCTTCACCCACCATCTTCGCGCGCGGGCTGGTCGAGGTACGAAGTCCGCGCGAGATCCTCGCCACGCTGGACGACCACGGCCAGCTCGACGGCCTGCCTTTCATGCCCGAGATGCTGGCTTATTGCGGGCAGCGCATCACGGTGGCGCGGCGCGCCAGCCGCACCTGCGCGGTCGGGCATGGGTTTCGCCGGATGCAGGCGGCGGTCTTCCTGCAGGACGTGCGTTGCAACGGCAGCGTGCACGACAACTGCGACCGCGGCTGCCTGCTGTTCTGGAAGGAGGCGTGGCTGAAGCCGCTAACGGCCGATGCGGTGGAAGAGGTCGCCGATCACACGGCGGACCTGAAGGCTGCGCGGGTGCTGGCGCGGCTGCCGACACGGCGCGACGGGGCCTACGTGTGCCAGTCGACACAGCTGGCCGCCGCCACCACGCCGATCGCGCGCTGGGACATCCGGCCATGGCTGCGCGAAGTGTGGCGGGGCGACCTGTCCGCGCGCGAATGCGCCAGTTCCGTCTGGCGTGCACTGCTGCGGCGCCTGCTGCGCCGTCCGGACGTGCTGCCATTGACCGGCAACGCGGTGACGCCCAGCCGGGGAGAGCTGCGCCTGAAGCAGGGCGAGTGGATCACCGTGAAGTCCCACGACGACATCCGTGGCACGCTGGATGCGGGCGGCCGCAATCGCGGGCTCGTCTTTCAACCGACCATGAACGGTGCGGCCGGTGGCACCTACCGTGTCGCGTTTCCGGTGCGGCGGATGATTGTCGAGACGACGGGCCAGATGATCGAGCTGAGCAACACGGTCGCGCTGGAAGGGGTGATGTGCCAGGGCGCGTGCGTGGCGCATTGTCCGCGCCGGGAGTTTTTGTTTTGGCGGGAGAGTTGGCTAGAGCGTGCGGAGAAGGAACGTCACCCTCCCGGTTAGCTTAAAAACCGTCGTCCCGGCGAAGGGCCGGGACCCATGCTGAGTGTGCCCGCTCGCGGCTCAAGCCAGATCGAGGAAGAGATCGCGCCACTGGGGGTTAAACCCGTGAATAAGCCGTAATTTCCAATGACGCTTCCATTCCTTGATCTGCTTTTCGCGGGTGATCGCTTGCATGATGTCGTCATGGATTTCGTACCAGACGAGTTGCTTCACGCCGTATTCTTTGGTGAAGCCAGCGATCAGGCCTTCGCGATGCTGATAGGTTCTTCTGATGAGATCAGCGGTGACGCCTACGTAGAGTGTGCCGTTTGGCCGGCTGGCGAGGATGTAGACGTAGGAATTGCGGGACATGAGAGCACGCTTAAAACTTCACAATGCGTGCTTCGGCGTCCTGCGTGAATGATGCTGCGCAAACGTGCGCGATTTCGGATGCTCAGCATGGGTCCCGGCCTGCGCCGGGACGACGGCTTTGAAGTTAGCGGGGGTGCAGAGTTAGCACAATTACGCCCGCTCCCGCTCCACCCGATTCACCCCGGCCACGCGCCGCAGGTTGCGGATCAAGTGCGCCAGATGCACCCGGTCCTTGACCTGGATCGTGAACCGCAGCTGGGTCATCATGTTCTGGTCGTCCTCGTCCATGCCGACGTAAGTGATGTTCGCATCCGACTCGCCGATCTCGGCCGCGACGCGCGCCAGGATGCCTTTTTCGTTGTTGATCAGCAGGCGGATGCGGCAGTCGAATCGCCGGTTCAGCTCCGTGCCCCACTGCACCGCGATCCAGCGGTCCGGCTCTTTCATGCGCAGGCGCTTGGCCTGCGAGCAGTCGGAGGTGTGCACCACCAGGCCCTGGTCGCGCCGCAACTGGCCGATGATCGAATCGCCCGGGATCGGCAGGCAACACGGCGCCAGCTGCACCGACACGCCTTCGCTGCCGTAGATGGTGACCGGATCCAGCTCGCCACCCGCGACCGGTTGCGCCGCCGGCAGCGCGCCGGTGTCGTCGATCAGGCCGAAGATGTGGCGCGCCACCAGCGCCGGCATGCGCTTGCCGATGCCGATGTCGGCATACAGCTCGTCCATCGACTTGGCCGACGATTCGCCCAGCAGTTTCTCGATGGTGGCCGCCGGCAGCTCCGGCGCAATCCCCAGCTGGCCCAGCGACTGCGCCAGCAGTTCCTGCCCCAGCTCCACCGATTCGTTCAGGTTGATCGTGCGCAGGTGGTGGCGAATCGCCGAACGCGCCTTGCCGGTGCGGACGAAATTGAGCCAGGTCGGGCTCGGCCGCGACGTGGTGTCGGTGACGATCTCGACGATGTCGCCATTGTGCAGCTCGGTGCGCAGCGGCTGCGGTTCGTGGTTGATCTTGACCGACACCGTATGGTCGCCGATGCCGGTGTGGATCGAATACGCGAAGTCCAGCGCCGTGGCGCCGCGCGGCAGGGCGATGATCTTCGATTTGGGCGTGAACACGTAGACCGAATCCGGGAACAGGTCGACCTTGACGTGCTCGAGGAACTCGGCCGAGTCGCCGGTCTGCTGCTGGATGTCGAGCAGCGATTGCAGCCACGCGTGGGTGCGCTGCTGCAGGTCGCTGATGTTGGCGTCGCCGTTCTTGTACAGCCAGTGCGCGGCCACGCCGGATTCGGCGGTGCGGTGCATGTCCTGGGTGCGGATCTGGAACTCGACCGGCGTGCCGTAGGGGCCGATCAGCGTCGTGTGCAGCGACTGGTAGCCGTTGATCTTGCGGATCGCGATGTAGTCCTTGAACTTGCCCGGCATCGGCTTGTAAAGGCCGTGCAGCGCGCCCAGCGCGACATAGCAGTTGGGCACGGTGTCGAGCACCACGCGAAAGCCGTACACGTCCAGCACCTGCGAGAACGACAGGTGCTTGTTGCGCATTTTTTTGTAGATGCCGTACAGCGTCTTTTCGCGGCCGTAGACTTCGGCCGGCAGCCCGGCCGTCGCCAGCGTCTGCTTGACGGCCTCGAGGATTTTCTTGACCACCTCGCGCCGGTTGCCGCGCGCCGCCTTCACCGCTTTCGCGAGCGTGCGGTAGCGCATCGGGTACAGGTGCGAGAAGGACAGGTCCTGCAGCTCGCGGTAGATGTCGTTCAGGCCGAGCCGGTGCGCGATCGGCACGTACACTTCCATCGTCTCGGACGCGATGCGGCGCTTCTTGGCCTGCGTCATGAAGCCGAGCGTGCGCATATTGTGCAGGCGGTCGGCCAGCTTGATCAGGATGACGCGCACGTCGCTGGCCATGGCCAGCAGCATCTTGCGGAAGTTTTCGGCCTGCGCCTCGACCAGGCTCTGGAATTCGATCTTCTCCAGCTTGGACAGGCCGTCCACCAGGTTGGCCACCTGGGGACCGAAGCGCTCGATGAGCTCGTCTTTCTTGACGTCCTGGTCTTCGATGACGTCGTGCAGCAGCGCGGCCATGATGGCTTGCGCGTCGAGCTTCCAGTCGGCGCAGATTTCCGCGACCGCGATCGGGTGCGAGATATAGGGTTCGCCGGACTTGCGCAGCTGGCCGAGGTGTTTCTCGTCGGAGAAGCGGTAGGCTTCCTTGACCTTTTTCAGTTCGGCGGGTGTGAGGTATTGGCTGAGCTTGTTGACCAGCCCCGTGACGGTGGCCACGCCGGGCGGCGCGTCCTGTGTTTCTGGCGCCGACGCCGGGCGTCGCGCCCGGGTCTTGGTACTACCTGCTTGCGTCGAGTCCGGGGTAGTCAGGTTCATAAAGTGTCGTTCAGCCCTTGTGCGAACAGAATAACAGAATTACGGACTGACTCTCCCCCGGACGAGGGAAATTACATCGGCACCTTTTTCAGCATTTCCAGGCCGACTTTGCCGGCGGCGATTTCGCGCAGGGCCAGCACGGTCGGCTTGTCCTTGGCGTCGACCTTCGGGGTGTGACCTTGCAGCAGCTGGCGCGCGCGGTAGGTCGCTGCCAGGGTCAGCTGGAAGCGGTTCGGGACGGCTTTGAGGCAATCTTCAATGGTAATGCGGGCCATGTGGTGTCACTCCTGAATAACGGTGGATGCGCACGCCTCGCGGCGCGAGCGGTTCACGATTTTTGTTGCGCGTGGATACCCAGCTGGGCAAACAGCGAGGCGTTGCGGGCAGCCTGTTGGGGGAACCGGCAACGTGTCGCTTTGACAATCGCCTGCAGCTCGGCCAAGGCGATGTTGAACTCTTCGTTGATGATAGCATATTCGAACTCGGGAGCGTGAGCCATCTCGCCGCCGGCGGCCAGCAGGCGGCGCGTGATGATGTGCGGCTCGTCGGTGCCGCGCTTGTGCAGGCGCTCCTCCAGCGCCGCGATCGACGGCGGCAGGATGAAGATGCCGGCCGCGTCCGGGAACTGCTTCTTCACCTGGCGCGCGCCCTGCCAGTCGATCTCGAGCAGGATGTCGGTGCCGGTTTTCATTTCCTTTTCCACGGTCAGGCGGCTGGTGCCGTAGTAATTGCCGTGCACCTCGGCCCATTCCAGGAACTCGCCGCGTTCGGCGCGGGCGACGAAATCGTCGGCGGTGGTGAAGAAATATTCGCGGCCATCCTGCTCGCCGGGGCGCGGCGCGCGCGTGGTGGTCGAGATCGACAGCTTGATGCCCGGCTCCAGCGCGAGCAGCGCGTTCACCAGGGTCGACTTGCCGGCGCCGGACGGCGCGGCGACGATGAACAGGCTGCCGGAGTAGGCGGGGGCGGGGGCGAGGGGCATGTTGATTCCTTAATACGATGTCTTGAGCTGGTGCTAATTATTATCCGCCAGCCCCAAAGCCGTCGTTCCCGCGCAGGCGGGAACCCATGGACAGCGTGACGTGACGCTCAGCATGGATTCCCGCCTTCGCGGGAACGACGGTGTTGATGCCGTCATTCCCGCGAAAGCGGGAATCCCATTTTTATGCGTAGCCGAACTGCCGGTAAAATGGGGTTCCCGCTTTCGCGGGAACGCCGGTCGTGGTTTTTTTTACTCCAAATTCTGCACCTGCTCGCGCATCTGCTCGATCAGCAGCTTCAGCTCCATCGACGCATCCGCCAGTTCCTTCACCGACGCCTTCGCGCCCAGCGTGTTCGCCTCGCGGTTCAGCTCCTGCATCATGAAGTCAAGCCGCTTGCCGACCTGGCCGCCCTTCTTGAGGATGTGGCGCGTTTCGTTCAGGTGCGCGGACAGCCGCGACAATTCTTCCGACACGTCGATGCGGATGCCGTACAGCGTCACTTCCTGCCGGATGCGCTCGAACACTTCCTGGCGCGACAGCGCCTGTGGATTGCCGTGCCCGGCCAGACCCAATGCGTCCTGCATGCGCTCGACCGCCTTCTGCTGGAACTGGGCGATCACCTGCGGGATCAGCGGCGTGATGCGCTTGACGATGTCTTCCATCGACTCGATGCGCGAGACCAGCATCTGCTCCAGCGCCGCGCCTTCGCGCTTGCGGCTCTCCACGAACGCGGCGATGGTCCTGGTGGTGAGGGCGGCGACGTCTGCCTGCAACGATTCCTGCCCGATGTGCGATTCTTCGATCACGCCCGGCCAGCGCAGCAGCTCGGCCACCGTCATCTGCGGCGCGGTGGCGAAATGGCCGCTGATCTCGGCCTGCAGCTTGGCCAGGTCGGCCAGGAGTTCCTGGTTGAGCACTTGCGAGCCGCCCGCGACCTTGCGGCCAAACGACACCCGCACCTCGACCTTGCCGCGCGAGATCGCGCCCATGATGGCGGTGCGCAGGTCGGGTTCGAGCGCCCGCAAGTCGTCGTTGATGCGGAACTGCAAGTCAAGAAAACGCGAGTTGACGCTCTTGATTTCGATCGTGAGGGTGCCTGCCGCGCCTTCGCTGGTGGCCACCGCATAACCTGTCATGCTAGAGATACTCAATGGATTCCCCGGTTTTTATTCTTTACAAAGCTCAGATTTATCCACACAATCGTCGTGTTACGCAAGGAACCCTGGATGGCCGCACAAAATAACGCTCCATTGCCCGAAGGGCTCGACATTGCCGGATATCGCATTGTAAAGAAAATTGCGTCCGGTGGGTTCAGTATTGTATATCTTGCATATGATGGCGAGGGCAATGCTGTAGCCATTAAAGAATACCTGCCGAGCGCGCTGGCGCTCCGCCAGCCGGGTGAGATGGTGCCGTCGATCGAAAAGGGTAACCTGCCGATCTTCCGCATCGGACTCAAATGCTTCTTCGAGGAAGGGCGGGCGCTCGCGCGCATCGTCCATCCCAACGTCGTGCGCGTCGTGAACTTCTTCAAGGCGCACGACACGGTGTACATGGTGATGGCCTACGAGTCCGGCCACACGCTGCAGGAGCGCATCACGCGCGTGCAGAACAAGGGCAGCCGCCTGTCGGAAGAGGCAATCTGCCTGTTGTTCATCGGCGTCTGCGCGGGCCTGCGCGAAGTGCATGCCAACAAGCTGCTGCACCTGGACCTGAAGCCGGCCAACATCTACATCCGCACCGACGGCACGCCGCTGCTGCTCGATTTCGGCGCGGCGCGCCAGACCATCAACGTCGATTCGCCGCTGCTGGCGCCGATGTACACGCCGGGCTATGCGCCGCCGGAGCTGTACACTAAGGGCTCGCCGCTGGGGCCGTGGTCGGACATTTACAGCATCGGCGCCTCGATCTTCGCCTGCATGGCGGGCAGCCCGCCGCAGCCGGCCAACCTGCGCAAGAAAGAGGACACGATGGAAGAACGCCTGGCGCGCCTCGAAGGGCCGTACTCGGCGGAGCTGGTCGACCTCGTGCGCGCCTGCCTGGCGATCGATCCGATGGGACGCATGCAAAGCGTGTTCGCGATCCAGAAGGCGCTTACCGCGGCGCTGCCGGCGGCCACCGCGGCGCGCCAGCAGGCGCGCGAACAGGAGCAGCAAAAAATCAAGGTCGCCACCAGCGGCTGGCGCGGGCTGTTAGCCCGGATCGGCGCTTTGGCGCGCGGTAAGGCCGTCGCGCGCAGCAAGTAAAAAAGAGATTGGGAAAAATATGCAGTTTTCGGTGTACCAGAAGAGTGAACTAGGCGCGCGCCGCGTCAACCAGGACCGGATGGGCTACAGCTACACGCGCGACGCGCTGCTGCTGGCGCTGGCCGACGGCATGGGCGGCCACAAGGGGGGCGAGATCGCCGCCACCATCGCGCTGCAGGCGCTGTCGCACCTGTTCCAGGCGCATGCGACGCCCTTCATCAAAAAGCCGGAACGCTTCCTCGAAGACGCGCTGCTCAAGGCGCACAACGACATCATCCGCTACAGCACCCTGAACCAGCTGCCGGACGCGCCGCGCACCACGGTGGTGGCTTGCCTGATCCAGCACAACACGGCGATCTGGGCGCACTGCGGCGATTCGCGCCTGTATTGGATCCGCCAGAACAAGCTGCTGGGCCGCACGCGCGACCACTCGCACATCGAGTTCCTGATCGCGAAAGGCCGCGCCACCGAATACGAGCGCACCACCCACCCCGACCGCAACAAGCTGTACAACTGCCTGGGCGCGCAGCAGCCGCCGCAGGTGGAAGTGTCGCGTCCGGCCAGCCTGCTGCCGGGCGACGTCATCATGCTGTGCTCGGACGGCCTGTGGTCGATGATGCCGGATGCCGACATCGTGCGCCGCCTCGCCAACCAGACCGTGGTGCAGGCGGTGCCGGACATGATCTCGACCGCGCTGGAAGTGGCCGGCCCCAAGGCCGACAACACCACCGCGCTGGCCATCATGTACCAGGGCGCGGACGACGGCAGCGTCGACTCCGACCTCATCTCCACGCTGATGCTGCCGGCCGACCAGGTCACCAGCACCATCATCGGCGATCCGGAACCGTCGGCGGCGGCCGCGGCCGATGCCTTCGACGAGGACGAGATCGAAAAGGCGATCGCGGAGATCCGCGAGGCGATCGAGAAATCGTCGCAGATCCTGACCGACAAAGACAAGACCCCATGAGCGCCGATCTCCGCCCCAGCGGGCGCGCGGCCGACCAGCTGCGCGCGATTCGCCTGACGCGCCAGTACACCCGGCATGCGGAGGGCTCGGTCCTGATCGAATGCGGCGACACCAAGGTGATCTGCACCGCCAGCATCGACGAGAAGGTGCCCGGCTTCCTGAAGGGGAAGGGCCAGGGCTGGCTGACCGCCGAATACGGCATGCTGCCGCGCTCGACGCATTCGCGCATGGACCGCGAGGCGGCGCGCGGCAAGCAGAGCGGACGCACGCAGGAGATCCAGCGCCTGATCGGCCGCTCGCTGCGCGCGGCTTTCGATCTCGAAGCCTTCGGCGAGCGCACGCTGCAGCTTGACTGCGACGTGATCCAGGCCGACGGCGGCACCCGGACCGCATCGATCACCGGCGCGATGGTGGCGGCGTACGATGCGTTTTCCAAGCTGGTGGAACGGGGCCTGATCCCGGCGGTGCCGGTGAAGCACTTCGTCGCCGCGATCTCGGTCGGCGTGTATCGCGGGGTGCCGGTGCTGGACCTCGATTATCCCGAGGATTCGGACTGCGATACCGACATGAATATCGTGATGACGGATGCGGGGCATTTCGTGGAAGTGCAGGGCACCGCAGAAGGCGCGGCCTTCGACCGCGCCGTGATGGACCGTTTGCTCGACCTTGGCCAGGACGGCATCGCACAGCTGGTCCGCCTGCAAAAGCAGTCCCTCGGCCTGCTGTAACTCGCACCGTAAAAATCGTCGTCCCCGCCTGCGCGGGGACGACGGCATTTACGCAAGTTGTTGGTTCGGCCGCACCGGTTCCGACCGATACGCCGTCACGATCACATACAGCGCCAGCACCACCTCCACCACCTTGGTCGCATACTGCACCATGAGGTTGACGTCCGCGCCGGCCACTGTCTCGACGTTCGAGTACATGCTCGACAGGTTGAGCACCATATGCAGCAGCACCACCCACCACAGGTTCGCCACACGGTAGCGCGCCGCAGTGAACATCATGCCGGCAGCGGCGCTCATCAGGGCCCACTTGAACGCGGCTGGCCAGTTCCCATCCATGTAGCCGTGCATGAGGTGCATGGAGCCGAACAGCAGTCCGTTGAGGACGATCGCCTGCGCCACCGGCAGCCGCAGCAGGATCAGGAAGATCACGCCGCGGAACAGGAGCTCTTCGCCGAACGCGTTGATCAGCTGGATCAGCAAATCGCCGCCGATGCCGCTCTCCGGCAGGCGCACACCCATGGAAGCGAACATCGCAATCGGCAGTATGCAGGCGACGAAGAACGGCGAGGCCTTGCCGGCGCCCAGGCCGATCTCGCGCCACATGCCGAGCGCCTGCACCATCAGCACGGGCAGCAGCACGGTCGACGCGAAGGCCAGCAGCTTGATCTTGCCGAAGGCCTGCGGCGGCGCGAACTGCTTGCCCGCGGCGAGGATGAGGAAAGTGATCCCGAACTGCAGCGCTGCGAACAGCACCGCGCTCAGGGCCGGATGGGATTCCGTGAACTGTCGGAGTTTCATGGGTGGTCTCTTGTTTTTGTTGAACTGTCAGCACTGTAAAGATCGGCGTGGTGGGCTTCCATCGCCGCGCGACGAATTGCGTTTTTCCGGGAACAGTCGGTAAAGGCCGCAGGCTTTGCCGCACGGCGCGGGGCAGGCGGACGCGGTAGAATGTCGGCCTTCCCGCTGCAATCGACTACCGCCATGACCCAACGCCTCGTCCTCGCCTCCAACAACGCCGGCAAACTCAAGGAATTCGCCCAGCTGCTCGCGCCGATCGGCTTCGAGCTGCATCCGCAGGGTGAGTTCGACGTGCCCGAAGCGGATGAGCCGTTCGGCACCTTCGTCGAAAACGCGCTGGCCAAGGCGCGCCACGCCGCCAGGCTCACCGGCCTGCCGGCGCTGGCGGACGACTCGGGCGTGTGCGTGAACGCGCTGGGCGGCGCACCCGGCGTGCACTCGGCGCGCTATGCGGGCGAGCCGAAATCGGATGCGCGCAACAGCGAGAAGCTGATCGCCGACCTGGCGGCGCACGCGGACAAATCGGCTTACTACTACTGCGTGCTGGTCTACGTGCGCCATGCCGACGACCCCCAGCCGGTGATCGCCGACGGCGTCTGGCGCGGCCAGATCGTCGATGCGGCGCGCGGCGAGGGCGGCTTCGGCTACGACCCGCACTTCCTGCTGCCGCAATTCGGCAAGACCGCGGCCGAGCTGGCGTCGAACGAAAAGAACGCGATCTCGCACCGGGGCCAGGCGCTGCGCGCGCTGGTCGAGAGACTGAAATGATCCCGATTAAACCGGTCAGCGAGCGCGGCGGGCCGCGTTCGCCCGCGACCACCGCCTTGCAGTACCTGCAGCCCGGCACGCTCAACCTGACCGCGCTGCCGCCGCTGTCGCTGTACATCCACTTCCCCTGGTGCGTGCGTAAATGCCCTTACTGCGATTTCAATTCGCACGAGGCGAAGGGCGCGCTGCCGGAGCAGGAATACCTCGACGCCGTGCGTCTCGACCTGGAGCAGTCGATCCCGATGATCTGGGGGCGGCCGATCCGCAGCATCTTCATCGGCGGCGGCACGCCGAGCCTGATGTCGGCGGCCGGACTGGACCGGCTGCTGTCGGACGTGCGCACGCTGCTGCCGCTCGACCTCGATGCCGAGATCACGATGGAGGCCAATCCAGGCACCTTCGAGGCCGACAAGTTCCGTTCGTATCGCGAGAGCGGCGTGAACCGGCTGTCGATCGGCATCCAGAGCTTCAACGCCGCGCACCTGAAGGCGCTGGGGCGAATCCACGATGAAGCGGAGGCGCGCCGTGCGGTCGAGATCGCGCAGGCCAACTTCGACAACTTCAACCTCGACCTGATGTATGCGCTGCCGTCGCAGACGCTGGCCGAAGCGAAGCGCGATCTCGCGACGGCGCTCTCGTTCGCGCCGCCGCACCTGTCGCTGTACCACCTGACGATGGAACCGAACACGGTGTTCGCGAAGTATCCGCCCGCGCTGCCGTCGGATGACGAGAGCGCGGATATGCAGGACATGATCGCGGAGATGACGGCGGCCGCGGGCTTCGGGCACTACGAGGTGTCCGCGTATGCGCAGCCGGGGCGGCGCGCGCGGCACAACCTGAACTACTGGACCTTCGGCGACTATCTCGGCATCGGCGCCGGCGCGCACTCGAAGATCTCGTTCCCGCACCGCGTGTTGAGGCAGGCGCGCTTCAAGCAGCCGGGGTCGTACATGGAGGCGGCGCGTGCGGGCAATCCGGTCGCGGAAGAGCACGAGATCGCGCGTGGCGACATGGGGTTCGAGTTCATGCTGAATGCGCTCAGGCTGACCGAAGGCTTCGATCCGAACCTGTTCGGAGAGCGTACGGGGATGAGCATTACGGCGATCGACAGGCAGCTCGATGAAGCGGAAGGGAAGGGGCTGCTGTACCGCGATCACAAAATCATTCGGCCGACGGAGTTGGGGCAGCGGTTCCTGAATGATCTGCAGGAGATGTTTCTGGCTGAGTAGCCGGCGCTATCGGTTTGCATGAGAAATGGGGTTCCCGCCTGCGCGGGAACGACGTAACAGTGTTTTCGTCGTGCCCGGCACTGCCGAGCCCGACTTCCCGCGCAGGCGGGAACCCCATTTTGCGTGAACGGCCGCGATCAGCGCTTCAGTTGCGCCAAATCGCGCACCGCCCCGCGATCAGCGGAAGTGGTCAGCGCCGCATACGCCTGCAAGGCCTGCGACACCACGCGTTCGCGATTCACCGGCTGCCACGCATGCTCGCTCTCTTCCATCCGCGCACGCCGATGCGCCAGTTCTTCCATGCTGACGCGCAGCTCGATGGTCCGTGCCGGGATGTCGATGTCGATCGTATCGCCTTCCTGCACCAGCCCGATCGCACCACCTTCCGCAGCCTCCGGCGACGCATGGCCGATCACCAGCCCCGACGAGCCGCCCGAGAAGCGTCCGTCCGTCACCAGCGCGCACTGCTTGCCCAATCCTTTCGACTTGAGGTACGAGGTCGGGTATAGCATCTCCTGCATGCCCGGCCCGCCTTTCGGGCCTTCGTAGCGGATCACCACCACGTCGCCCGCATGCACGTTGTCGCCGAGGATGGCGTCCACCGCTGCGTCCTGGCTCTCGAACACGCGCGCCCGGCCGCTGAACCTGAGGATGCTCTCGTCCACGCCGGCCGTCTTCACGATGCAGCCCTTCTCCGCGATGTTCCCGTACAGGACCGCCAGGCCCCCGTCCTTCGAATAGGCGTGCTCAAGGTCGCGGATGCAGCCGTTGGCGCGGTCGATGTCGTTGTCCAGGAAGCGCTCCGATTGCGAGAATGCGACCTGGGTCGGCACGCCGCCGGGCGCCGCGCGGAACAGCTGGTGCACCGCCTGATCGTCGCTGCGGCGGATGTCGTACTTGTCGATCGCCGCCTGCAGCGACGGGCTGTGCACGCTCGGCACCGACGTATCCAGCAAGCCGGCACGCGCCAGCTCACCGAGGATGGCGATGATGCCGCCGGCGCGGTGCACGTCTTCGATGTGGTACTTGTTGGTCATCGGCGCGACCTTGCACAGGCAGGGCACATTGCGCGAGATGCGGTCGATGTCGGCCATCGTGAACTGCACCTGCGCCTCGTGCGCGGCGGCCAGCAGGTGCAGCACCGTGTTGGTCGAGCCGCCCATCGACACGTCCAGCGCCATCGCGTTTTCGAAGGCGGCCTTGGTGGCGATGCTGCGCGGGAGGACCGATGCGTCATCCTGTTCGTAGTAGCGCTTGGCCAGGTCCACGATCAGGCGGCCGGCGCGCAGGAACAGCTCCTTGCGGTCGGCGTGGGTGGCGACGATGGTGCCGTTGCCGGGCAGGGACAGGCCCAGCGCCTCGGTCAGGCAGTTCATCGAGTTCGCGGTGAACATGCCCGAGCAGGAGCCGCAGGTGGGGCAGGCCGAGCGCTCGATTTCCGCCACGTCGGCATCGGACACCGCCGCGTCGCCGGCCTTGATCATCGCGTCGATCAGGTCGAGCTTGATGACCTGCTTGTCGTTATTGACGACCTTGACCACCTTGCCCGCTTCCATCGGGCCGCCGGACACGAACACCACCGGGATGTTGATGCGCATCGCGGCCATCAGCATGCCCGGGGTGATCTTGTCGCAGTTGGAGATGCAGACCATGGCGTCGGCACAGTGGGCGTTGACCATGTACTCGACCGAGTCTGCGATCAGGTCGCGCGAGGGCAGCGAATACAGCATGCCGCCGTGCCCCATCGCGATGCCGTCGTCGACCGCGATGGTGTTGAATTCCTTGGCCACGCCTCCGGCCGCCTCGATCTCGCGGGCGACCAGCTGGCCGAGGTCTTTCAGGTGCACGTGGCCGGGGACGAACTGGGTGAAGGAGTTGACCACGGCGATGATCGGCTTTTCGAAGTCGCCGTCCTTCATGCCGGTGGCGCGCCACAGGGCGCGGGCCCCGGCCATGTTGCGGCCCTGGGTGGTGGTGCGGGAACGGTAAGTCGGCATGGTCTCCTCGGCGTATTCGGACGTACTGGGAGTGTCAGGGTGCCGCAGAATGCTGTGATTTGTCTAATATATTATTGCGGGGTCTGTGATACGTAAAAAGAATCACAGGCGTCGTCCCCGCGAAGGCGGGGATCCATGCTGAGTTTGCGGACTGGGAGCAGACGGTTCGACGGCGCGCGCGGTCCATGGGTCCCCGCCTGCGCGGGGACGACGGGCTAGTGGGTGCTTGCGGTGCCGTGATCCGGCCGTTCAGAACTCTTCCCAGTCGGCGGCCGCGGTGGCGCTTACCTTCGGTTCCTTGCGCTCGGTGGCGGGGCGCGGCGCGCGTTTGCGCGGCGGGACGGTAGCCACGGCGCGGCCGGCGGCAACGGCCACCGGCGTAGCGTGATGCACGCCGAGGCGGAAGCTGCCGACGACTTTCGACAGGCGCTCCGCCTGCTCCTGCATGCTGGCCGCGGCCGCCGCGGCTTCCTCCACCAGCGCCGCATTTTCCTGCGTCGAGCGGTCCATCTGCGTGATCGCTTCGTTGATCTGGTCGATGCCTGAGCTCTGTTCGCGGCTCGCCTCGGTGATCTCGGCGATGATGTCGCTCACCCGCGCCACGCTCTCGACCACGTCCTTAATGGTGGAACCGGCCTGCTGCACCAGCTTGCTGCCGTCGTTGACTTGCTGCACCGAGTCGCCGATCAGCTGCTTGATTTCCTTGGCCGCCGCGGCCGAGCGCTGCGCCAGGTTGCGTACTTCGGAGGCCACGACCGCGAAGCCGCGCCCCTGTTCGCCGGCGCGCGCCGCTTCCACCGCCGCGTTCAGCGCGAGGATGTTGGTCTGGAAGGCGATACCGTCGATGACCGAGATGATGTCGACGATCTTGCGCGAGGACGCGTCGATCGAGTCCATGGTCTGAACCACGCGGCCGACGATGTCGCCGCCGCGCGCGGCCACGGTCGTCGCGGCCTGCGCCAGCTGGTTGGCCTGGCCGGCATTGTCGGCGTTGTGGCGCACGGTAGCGGTCATTTCTTCCATCGACGACGCGGTTTCTTCCAGCGCGCTGGCCTGCTGCTCGGTGCGCGCCGACAGGTCGAGGTTGCCGCTGGCGATTTCGTCTGAGGCGCCGGCGATGGCGTGGGTACCCGACTGGACTTCCGACACCACCTTGGCCAGCGCGTCGTTCATCGCGTGCAGGGCGCGCATCAGCTGTCCCAGCTCGTCGCCGCCATGGTCGGGGAATTCGGAGGTGAGGTCGCCCGCGGCCACGGTCTCGGCGATGTCCACGGCCTTGGCCAGCGGGACGGTGATGCCGCGCGCGGTGAGGATGGCGCAGACGCCGCCGAACGCGATCATCAGCACCGTCAGCGCAATGCACAGGCGGGCGTCGCGCGCGTTCGCTTCCGAGATCGCGCGGCCGGTGGCGTCGATCTGCTTGCGCTGCATTGTCAGCAGTTCCTCGACCTTGGACTGGTAGGTGTTCGCGTTGGGCTCGAATTTTTCCTTGTACAGGCGCTCGCCTTCTTCCAGGTTGCCGGCCTTTTTCGCGTCCATCACCGCGACCTTGGCGGCCTGGTATTCCTTGCGCACGGCCGAGATGGCGGCGAACTGCGCCTTCTCTTCCTGCGTCGACAGCAGCTCCTCGATCTTCTTCATCACCACGTTGCCGCGCTTGACGCCTTCGGCCTGGGCGTCGGCGAAGGTGACGCCGAGGTTCGGGTCAGCCGAGCGCGCGATCATCGAGGTGCGCCAGACGGCGCTGGTGATGAGGGTCTTCATGTCCGACACCAGGCGTTCCTTGGCGAGCGGCTGGTCCAGCATCTGCTCCATGGCGGCGACGTTGGCGCGCGCATGCATTAAAGCGTAGCCGGTGGAGACGATCGAGAGGGCGAGGATGAGGCCGAAGCCGAGGGTGAGCCGGGTGCCGATGCGGGCGTTACGAAAGAAGTGTCTCATGAACTCATTGTTGGTTTATGGTGGACAGCGATTGGTCCTCAAACGATTATGCCGGAGGGTTTTTCGGAATGGGTGAGCAAGATTACGAAGTGTTGCAATAATGCACCAAAAGTTGTAATTACGTAATTCGCATCATTGCAAGTACGGTAAGGTCTCGTCGTTCCCGCGGAGGCGGGGGGGCTGCGCAAAACTGGGATTCCCGCCTTCGCGAGAATGACGGAGCATAAAAAGCCGGAACGACGAATCACTTTCAACACTTAACGCAGACAGCGCCAAGAAAAAAGGGTTCCGGCTTGCGCGGGAACCCTTTTGCGAGGCGAGGTCGGCGCTACGCGCGCGGCTCGCTCCAGCCGCCGCCCAGGACGCGGTACAGCGTGACCTGGTTCTGCAGGCGGGCCAGGTTGGCCTGCACCGCCGTCAGCTGGGCCGAGAACAGCGAACGCTGCGCGTCCAGCAGGTCGAGGTAGCTGGCGGCGCCGCTCTTGTAGCGCTGCTCCGACAGGCTGAAACGGTTCGACTCGGTGGCCGCCGCCGACTGCGCCGCGCGCAGCTGCTCGGCGTAGGTGGCCTGGCCGGCCAGCGCGTCCGACACTTCGCGGAACGCGGTCTGGATCGAGCGCTCGTATTGCGCCACGGCGGCGTCGCGCTGGGCCTTGGCAGAATCGACGCCGGCCCTGGTGCGGCCGAAGTCGAAGACCGGCATGGTGACGCTCTCCGCCGCGGTCCAGCCCCAGCTGCCGGCCTTGAACAGGCCGCTCAGCGCGCCGCTGGCGCTGCCGGCGGTGCCGGTCAGGGCGATGCGCGGGAAGTAGGCCGCGCGCGCCGCGCCGATGTTGGCGTTGGCGGCGATCAGCTGCTGCTCGGCGGCGCGCACGTCCGGACGCTCTGCCAGCAGGTCCGAGGGCAGGCCGGCCGGCAGGTCGGGCAGGCTGGTGTTGGCCAGCGTGCCGCCCTGCGGCAGGTCGAGCGGGATCGGCTGGCCGATCAGCAGCGTGAGCAGGTTGTCGTCCTGGGCGCGGGCGCGCAGCTGCTGCTGCATCACGTAGCGCGCGTTGTCCACCAGCGACTGCGCGCTGTCGAGGTCGATGCGCGAGGTGACGCCGTTGTCGAAGCGCAGCTTGGTCAGGCGCAGCGTGTCCTCGCGGGTGCGCAGGGTGTCGCGGGTCAGGGCCAGCTGCTCGTCGTCGGCCATCGCCTGCAGGTAGGTGCTGGCGACCGAGGCGATCAGGCTGATCTGCGCGGTCTTGCGGTTCTCTTCGACCGCGAAGAACTGCGCCTGCGCCGACTGCGACAGGTTGCGCAGGCGGCCGAACAGGTCAAGTTCGAAGGCCGACACGCCCAGGCCGGCCGTGTAGGTGTCCGGCTGGACCTGGTGCGCGTACTGGTTGCCGCTGGCCAAAGCGCCGAGCGCCGGCAGCTGCTGCGAACGCTGGACCTGGTAGGTGGCGCGCGCCTGCTCGATATTGGCCACCGCGATCCGCAGGTCGCGGTTGTTGGCCAGCGCGATGCCGATCAGGCGCTGCAGGCGGGCGTCGGTGAAGAACTGCTGCCATGCCATGTTGGCCGGCGCCTGGGCGGCGACGGCGTTGCCGCTGGCATTGCTGCCTCCCAGGGTCGGGAAGCCCGCCGCCACCGGGGCGGCCGGGCGTTCGTACTTGGGCGCCAGGTTGACGCAGCCGGCCAGGGCCAGTGCCAGCGCGAGCGGGGTGACGAGTCGTTTAGCTTGTTTCATCAGATTTTTTCCTCGACTACGGGACCGGTTTCTTCTTCGTGCGCGTACTTCTTGCGCTGGCGTTCGCTGCCCTTGAAGATGCTGCGGATGACGACGAAGAACACCGGCACGAAGAATACACCCAGGCCGGTGGCCGCCAGCATGCCGCCCATCACGCCGGTGCCGATGGCCTTTTGCGAGGCGGCGCCGGCGCCGGAGGCGATCACCAGCGGCAGCACGCCGAGGATGAACGCCATCGACGTCATGATGATCGGGCGGAAGCGCAGGTGGCAGGCCTTGATCGCCGCTTCGATCGGCGACATGCCCTGGGCCTGCAGGTCCTTGGCGAATTCGATGATCAGGATCGCGTTCTTCGCACCCAGGCCGATGATGGTGATCAGGCCGACCTTGAAGTAGACGTCGTTGGGCAGCCCGCGCATGGTCGCCGCCAGCAGCGCGCCCAGCACGCCCAGCGGCACCACCAGCAGCACCGACACCGGGATCGACCAGCTTTCGTACAGTGCCGCCAGCGCCAGGAACACGGCCAGCAGCGAGAAGCCGATCAGCACGAACACGGTGGAACCGGCGAGGATCTCCTCGCGCGACTGGCCGGTCCATTCGAAGGCGAAGCCGGCCGGCAGCTTGGCGGCCAGTCGCTCCATCTCGGCCAGCGCCTCGCCCGAGGAGTGGCCCGGGGCCGGCTCACCGGTGATGCTCATCGCCGGGTAGCCGTTGTAGCGCGTGGTCTGCATCGGGCCGGTGACCCAGTGGGTGGTGGCGAAGGCCGACAGCGGCACCGGCTGGCCCTTGCTGTTGAGCGCATTCAGGCGCAGCAGGTCTTGCGGCTGCATGCGGTCCTTGGCTTCCGACTGCACGATCACGCGCTGCAGGCGGCCAGCGTTCGGGAAGTCGTTCACGTAGGACGAGCCGAGCGCGGTCGAGATCGCGGAGTTGATCGAGTCGAACGTGACGCCCAGCGCCTGCGCCTTGTCGCGGTCGATGTCGAGCGACAGTTGCGGTGCGTCTTCCAGGCCCTCCGGACGGATACCGGTCAGGACCTTGGACTGCATCGCCATGCCCAGCATCTGGTTGCGCGCGGCCAGCAGGGCGTTGTGGCCGAGGCCACCGCGGTCCTGCAGGCGGAACGAGAAGCCGGCGCCGCGGCCCAGTTCCGGGATCGGCGGCGGGCTGATGACGAACACGAAGGCGTCGCGCAGGGCGCCCATCAGGTGGCCGGTCATGCGGCCGGCCACGCTCTGGGCGTCATGGCCGGCGCCCTTGCGCTCGTCCCACGGCTTGAGGATGATGAAGCCCAGACCCATGTTCTGGCCCTGGCCGGAGAACGAGAAGCCGGTGACGGCCACCATGTCCTTCACTTCCGGCTGCGCCAGGATGTACTTCTCGGCCTTCACCAGGGCGTCGCTGGTGCGCTCGGCGGTGGCGCCCGGCGGCAGCTGGATGTTGGCGATGATGTAGCCCTGGTCCTCGTTCGGCAGGAAGGAGCTCGGCATTTTGGTAAACAGCAAGCCGACCACCGCGATGACTACCGCGAACACCAGCAGCGCGCGGCCGGTCTTGCGCAGCATGCGCGCCACGAAGCTTTCATAGTTCTTGGCGCCGCGGCTGAAGGTGCGGTTGAACCAACCGAACAGTCCCTTCTTCTCGAGGTGGTGGCCAGCTTCGACCGGCTTGAGCAGGTGGGCGCACAGGGCCGGCGTCAGCGACAGCGCCATGAAGGCCGAGAACGCGATCGAAGACACCATCACCGCCGAGAACTGGCGGTAGATGTTGCCGACCGCGCCGGCGAAGAATGCCAGCGGCACGAACACCGAGATCAGCACCACGGTCACGCCGATGATCGCGCCCGAGATCTGGCCCATGGCCTTGCGCGTGGCCTGCAGCGGCGGCAAGCCTTCCTCGGACATGATGCGCTCGACGTTCTCGACCACCACGATGGCGTCGTCGACCACGATACCGATCACCAGCACCATGCCGAACATGGTCAGCACGTTGATCGAGAAGCCCAGTGCCAGCAGCGAGGCGAAGGAGCCGAGCAGGGCGACCGGCACCACGATGGTCGGGATCACGGTATAGCGGAAGTTCTGCAGGAACAGGTACATCACCAGGAACACCAGGATCACGGCTTCGACCAGGGTCTCGACCACTTGGCGGATCGACAGGTTGACGAAGGTGGTGGTGTCGTAGGGCAGCGCGTAGTGCATGCCTTTCGGAAAATACTTCTGCAGTTGCTCCATGCGCTCCTTGACCAGCTTGCCGGTCTCGAGGGCGTTACCGGTCGGCGACAGCTGGACGCCGATACCGGTGGCGGCGCGGCCGTTCAGGCGCGCGGCGGTGGCGTAGGCCTGGCCGCCGATCTCGATGCGGGCCACGTCCTTCAGGCGCACGGTCGAGCCGTCCGGATTGGCGCGCAGCACGATGTTGCCGAACTGCTCGGTGGTGCTGAGCTGGCCGGTGACGATCACGGTGGCCGTCATCTGCTGGCCGACCGCCAAGGGCAGGTCGCCGATGGTGCCGGACGCCACTTGCGCGTTTTGCGAGCGGATCGCGGTGTTGACGTCGTTGGGCGACAGGCCGAAACCGACCAGCTTGGCCGGGTCGATCCAGATCCGCATCGCCTTTTCGGTACCGAACAGCTGGGCCTGGCCAACGCCGTCGAGACGCTGGATTTCAGGCACGATGTTGCGCGAGGCGTAGTCTCCCAGCGCGATCGGATCCCAGCTGGGGTCGTCCGAATACAGGATGGTAAACAGCAGGAAGTTGGAGCGCGCCTTGTCCACGCGCACGCCCTGCTGCACCACCGCCTGCGGCAGGCGCGGGGTGGCGCGCGACAGGCGGTTCTGGACGTCGACCTGGGCCAGGTCGGGGTCGGTGTTGGTGCTGTAGCTGATGGTGATCGAGCCGGTGCCGTTGGCCTGGCTGGTCGATTCCATGTAGACCATGCCGGGCGAACCGTTGATCTCGCGTTCGATGACGGAGATCACGGAGTCTTCCAGCGTCTGGGCCGAGGCGCCCGGGTAGGCCACCGAAACCACGATGGTCGGCGGCGCCACGGTCGGATACTGCGCGATCGGCAGTTGCTTGATCGCGACGGCGCCGAGCACCATGATGAATAGCGCGATCACCCATGCGAAGATGGGGCGGTCAATAAAAAAACGTGCCATGAAAAATCCTTGCTTGCGCTAGCTTAGCGGGACGCGGCAGCCGCTGCGGCGGCCGGGGCGTTGTCGGCCACCGGGGCCCACGGGACCGGCTTGACCGGCGTACCCGGCGGCATCATCGCGATCTTCTGGAAGCCGTCGACCATCACGCGCTCGCCGGCCTTCAGGCCGTCGGTGATCACCCAGTTCGGACCGTCCTGCGAGCCGATCTTGACGGTGCGTTGGGCCGGCTTGTTGTCGGCGCCGACCACCATCAGGGTATCGCCCTGCGGGCCGCCGCGGGTGACGGCCTGCTGCGGCACCAGGATGCCGTTCGGCAGCTCGGCCTGGGCCAGGCGCACGCGCACATACTGGCCCGGCAGCAGGGCGCGGTCCGGGTTGTCCACTTCCGCGCGCAGGGTCAGCTGGCCGGTGCTGGGGTCGACGGTGACGTCCGAGAACAGCAGCTTGCCCTGGCGCGGCAGCACGCTGCCGTCGTCCAGCACCACCGACACCGGCACGCCGCTGGCGATGTTGCGGCTGCCGGCCTGGTGGCGCAGGCGCTGCAGGTCGCTGGCCGACTGGGTGATGTTCAGGTACACCTTGTCGAGCTGCTGGACCAGGGCCATCTGGGTGGCCTCGGTGGCCGACACCAGCGCGCCTTCGGTGACCAGGGCGCGGCCGATGCGGCCCGCGATCGGCGCATAGACCATGCTGTAGTCGTAATTGATCTTGGCGATGCGCTCGGCCGCCTTGGCCGAGGCCAGGTCCGCCTCGGCCTGCTTCTGGGCGGCGACGGCGTTGGTGTATTCCTGCTTGCTGATGGCCTCGGTGGCGACCAGCGGCTTGTAGCGTTCCGACAGCGCGCTGGCCGAGGCCAGGCTGGCTTCGGCCTTGCCGACGGCGGCCTTGGCGCTGTTGACCTGGGCCAGGTAGGGCTCCGGATCGATCTCGAACAGCGACTGGCCCTGCTTGACTTCGCTACCTTCGGTGAACAGGCGCTTGAGCACCACGCCGTTGACGCGGGCCCGCACCTGGGCCACGCGGTAGGCGTCCACGCGCGCCGGCAGTTCGGTCTGCAGTGCAACCTGCTGGGACTTGGTGGTGATGACGCCGACTTCCGGCGCGGGCATGCCGCCGCCGGCGCCAGGACCGGCCGCGGCGTCCTTCTTGCCGCAGGCCGACAACAGGGCCAGCGCGGCCAAAGTGGCCACCGCGACCCGGGTCAGGGAAAGGTTGGAGGAGTTGGCAGAGCGCATTACGTTTGCTTCCTTCAGGAGTTAAAGCGACAACAATCCCCCAAGGGGCTGCGTGATCCCATTGAGGTGTGTCACTGGCTTTTGTAAAATTTTCGAGATACTATCACGAATGTATGTTTAATGTTTTGGACCCTAATTTTTCGAGGTAGGCATGGCCCGCAGGACCAAGGAAGAAGCGGCAGCGACCCGCGACCGCATTCTCGATGCTGCGGAGCAGTTGTTTGCTGAACATGGCGTTTCGCGCACAACTTTGCAGCATATCGCAAGCGCAGCCGGCGTGACGCGCGGCGCCATTTATTGGCATTTCGACGACAAGGTGGCCTTGTTCAACGCCATGATCGAGCGCGCGGTGATGCCGCTGGAGGTGGAGCTGGCGCGGATGGATTCGGCCGATCCCTTGTGCGACCTGCGCGAGCACATGCTGTCGGCGCTGCGCATCACGGTGGAGGACGCGCGGGTGCGGCAGGTGTTCGAGATTGCGGCGCTGAAGATGGAGTTCGTGGGCGACCTGCACGCGGCGCGGGTGCGCCGTCACGAGAGCCTGTTGAAGTGGATGGCCCGCGCCGAGGAGCGCGTCGGCCGCGCGATCGAGCAGGGCGCGGTCCGCGCCGACATCAACCCGCATGCGGCGGCGCTGGCGATGTGGGCGCTGATCGACGGCTTGATCCGCAATTACCTGTTCGATCCCGAGTTATACGACCTGATGGTGGTCGGGACGCAGGCGATCGATGCGCAGATCGATGGGTTGCGGGCGAGGTGAGTTAACAGAAGTGCTGCCGATAGCACGTCGTTCCCGCGCAGGCGGGAATCCCATTCTGCTGGCGTCGTGACAGCGCATGCGAAATGGGGCTCCCGCCTGCGCGGGAGCGACGGTAACAATATTCCCGGCGCTACCGCTTAGCGCATCGACTCGATCATCGCCTTCAGCTTGTTCGAGTCCGCGCAGAACGCACGGATGCCTTCGGCCAGCTTCTCCGTCCCCATCGCATCTTCGTTCAGCATGAAGCGGAAGGTCTTCTCGTCCATCGCGATCTTCTCGATGTCCGCGCCGGCATCGGCGCTCAGCTTGCGCTCGACGGTGCCTTCGGTGTCGGCCAGCTTCTGGAGCAGGTCCGGCGAAATGGTGAGCAGGTCGCAGCCGGCCAGTTCCAGGATCTGCGAGGTGTTGCGGAAGCTCGCGCCCATCACCTCGGTCTTGTAGCCGAACTTGCGGAAGTACTGGTAAATGCGCTTCACCGACTGCACGCCCGGATCGTCGGCACCGGTGTACTCGCTGCCGGTCGACTTCTTGTACCAGTCGTAGATACGGCCGACGAACGGCGAGATCAGCTGCACCTTCGCTTCCGCGCAGGCGATCGCCTGGCACAGCGAGAACAGCAGCGTGAGGTTGCAGCGGATGCCTTCGCGCTCGAGGATCTCGGCGGCGCGGATGCCTTCCCAGGTCGACGCGATCTTGATCAGCACGCGCTTCCTGTCGATGCCGGCCGCTTCGTACAGCGCGATCAGCTCCAGGCCCTTGGCCACGGTGGCTTCGGTGTCGAAGGACAGCGCGGCATCGATCTCGGTCGACACGCGGCCCGGCACGAACTTCAGGATCTCGGTGCCGAACGCGATCAGCAGGCGGTCGATGATCTCGCCGGTCGAGGCATTGGGATTGTCGGCGATGGTCTTTTCCAGCAGCGGACGGTATTCCGGCTTCTGCACGGCCTTCAGGATCAGCGACGGATTGGTGGTCGCATCCTGCGGCGCGTAGGCCTTGATCGACTGGAAGTCGCCGGTGTCGGCAACCACGGTGGTGTACTGCTTGAGCTGTTCGAGTTGGTTCATGTGAGATCGCATTAGACGGTGTGGTTAAGGCTGATGGACTTGGGTCGGGAAATGGGGTTCCCGCCTGCGCGGGAACGACGATATCTCAAAGCTGGAACGTCGTTCCCGCGGAGGCGGGAACCCCATTTTGCAAAACTTATCCGCAATCGGTCGCGTCGAGGAAGGCCTTGAGCATCGCTTCAAGGCCGGCGCGGTCTTCTTCCGAAAAACGGTTGAGGGACGGGCTGTCGATGTCGAATACGCCGATCACCTTGCCGTCCTTGATCAGCGGGATGACGATCTCCGAGGCCGACGCCGAATCGCAGGCGATATGGCCCGGGAATGCGTGCACGTCGGCGACGACGATGGTGCGGCGCTCGGCTGCCGAAGTGCCGCACACGCCGCGCCCGAAGGGGATGCGGGCGCAGGCCGGCTTGCCCTGGAAGGGGCCGACCAGCAGGTCCTGCTCACGGCCACCCTTGCCCGGCACGGTCAGGTAGAAGCCGGCCCAGTTCAGGTCCGCGAGGGTATCGTAGACCAGTGCGGAAAACTGCGAGGCGTTGGCGACCAGCGAGGTCTCGCCTTCGAGGACGCTGGCGACTTGGCGCACCAGCAGGGCGTAGTCGGGACGGGTGCTGCGTTCGGGGTTGATGTGCATGGCGGGTTCGGTGTCGACGGCTTGAAACCCTCTATTCTACCGCGACCCCCTGCGGCGCGCCCGCGCATCCGTCATCGGCATCAAGGCGTGATGTGCGCAGTGCGAAGGAAGCTCTTGAGCGAGGCGACCAGTTGCGGCGCCAGCGGCAGGCCAGGGTCGCCGTAGGAAGCGACCGGATTCGGCGCATCCGCCGGCACGATCTTGAGGATGTGGTTCATGCCCGGAATGACCGCCAAGGTCGCATCCGGCTTCGCCGCCTTGAGCACCTGCGCCTGTTCCGCGCCGACCTGGATGTCGGTGTCACCCTGTACGATCAGCACCGGCATGTCCAGCGCCTTGATGGTTTGCGCCGGCGTGTAGCGGAACCACGAGATGAGGTAGGGCTGGACGCTTGGGCGATATGCTGCTGCGAACACCGCGGGAACCTCACCCGGAAGCTGGCCGTGTTCAAGTGCGACCAGGATGCGCTCGTTCTCGGTCGCCAGCTCGGGCGGGAGCTTGCCCGCGAACTGTTTGCGCAGAACGGCCGAAGCCGACTCGCCCGGGCCGGCGAGGGAGACAAAGGCGGCGGCCTTGGTCTTCTGCGCGGCCAGCATGCCGATCAGCGAGCCTTCGCTGTGGCCGATAATGACGATACCCCCGAAGCGCGGATCGCCCTTGAGTTTTTCAACCCACGCTGCCGCGTCGTTGACGTAGGTGTCGAAGCGCAGGTCCGATTCCTTGCCGCGGCTGATGGCGGCGCTGGCGGCGATGCCGCGTTTGTCGTAGCGAACCGAGGCGACGCCCGCGTCGGCCAGCGCTTGCGCCACCATTTTCAGGCTGTCATTGTGGCCAGGGAGCATCGCGCTATTTCCGTCGCGGTCAGTTGGCCCGGAACCGGCGATGATGAGCGCGACCGGCAGTTTGCCTTGCGCGGCTGGCAGCATCAATGTGCCGAGCAAGGTACCGGTTCCGGTATCCAGCGACACGGGCTCTTCCTTCACGTCAGCCGCTGCGACCAGGCTTGCTAGTGCGCACAGAACGACAGCCATCAGCCATTTCCCTAGCGTGTGTTTCATCATGCCCCCTTGGTTATTCGAACTTTGCCTAATTAGATAACAATCGAAATAATCGGCGTATTTGAATTTATTGTCAAGCGGAGAATGCATGGGTTTGATGCGGAGGCGCTGTCGCCTATTCGGCAGCGGTCGAATGCCTTTCGACCCTGCGATCCGGAATGAACCAGCTGACCGCGACCGCGAAATACATGGCGAGTCCGAGCCAGGGTTTGACGCACGAAAGCGCGATACCGATGAGGTAAGCGACGACCGACAGCTTGCCTTTGGTATCTCGGCCGAAGGTGCTCGCGAATTCGGAATGCCGGCCGTGGTGCTGGATCAGCGCGCGCACGAGGAAGTAATAAGCGGTCGCTGCCATCAGCAGGACGCAACCGTATAGCGCGACCGGAATCTTCGAGAAATGGTTCTCGCCCATCCACGCCGTCGCGAACGGGAACAGCGACAGCCAGAACAGCAGGTGCAGGTTAAACCACAAGATGTTCCCCTCGACGTGCTTGGTCGCATGGAGGAGATGATGGTGGTTATTCCAATAAATGCCGACGTAGAGGAAGCTGAGCACGTAGCTCATGAACACCGGCCATAGCGGAAGCAGCGCGTCCAATTCCGCGCCGTGCGGAACCTTCAATTCCAGCACCATGATCGTGATGATGATGGCGATGACGCCGTCGCTGAAGGCTTCCAGTCGGTTTTTGCCCATTCCAGATTTTCCTCAGTTGCCCACGGCGCCGATCGTGGCGACGCTGGGAGGACGCTCTTTCTGTAAGCGTTTGGCGACTTGTTCCGCTTGAGCGAAGGTGCGCAGCATGTTTTCGCCGGCCAGCTTTTTCAGGTCGGCGTCGCTCCAGCCACGGCGGATCAATTCGGCGAACAGGTCCGGATACTTGGACACGTCTTCCAGCCCGACCGGCGCGCTTCCGCCAGAGAAATCGGCTGCCAGGCCAACATGGTCGTGGCCAGCCAGTTTGGCGACGTAGTCGATATGGTCGGCCACATCCTTCAGCGTTGCTTGCGGCACGGCGCCGTGCTGCTTGATGTACTCCGCCTTGATGCGCTTGCGGTCCGCCTCGGCCGTCACGCCTTTGGATTGCCGGTCCAGTTCGACATACCAAGCACGATTTGCGCGACTCACGAACTGCGGCACGAAGGTCACCATCACCACACCACCGTTATTCTTCACGCGTTTGAGTACGTCGTCCGGCACGTTGCGCGGATGGTCGACCAGGGCCAAGGCCGAGCTGTGCGAAAAGATCACCGGCGCCGCGCTGACATCGAGCGCATCGCGCATCACGTCCGGCGACACGTGGCTGAGGTCCACCATCATGCCCAGGCGATTCATCTCGCGCACGACTTCCTTGCCGAACGGCGTCAGGCCATGGTGGCGCGGCTCGCCCAGCGCGGCGTCAGCCCAGTCCAGCGTGACGTTGTGCGTCAGGGTCAGGTAGCGGGCGCCGAGATCGTAATAGGCACGCAAGGCGCCGAGCGAGTTCTCGATGACGTGGCCGCCCTCCATGCCCAGCAGCGAGGCGACCTTGCCCTTGGCGGCGATGCGGCGCACGTCGGCCGAGGACAGCGCCAGCTCCATCGCTTCCGGATAGCGCGCGATCATGCGTTTGGCGATGTCGAACTGTTCGAGCTGGGTGCGCGCGTAGCCGTCCTTGATTTCGCCCGGGACGTAGATCGACCAGAACTGTCCCTGCAGTTGTCCTTGCTTCAGGCGCGCGAGGTCGGTCTCGCCGCGCGTGCGCTGGCGCAGGTCATATGCCTCCACATCCATCGGCGATTTGTTGTCCACGCGGATTTCCCACGGCAGATCGTTGTGGCCATCGATCAGGATGGTCGACTTCAGCAGGGCTTGGGCGTGAGTGAGCGCCGGGTCAGGCGCGGCGGCAAAAGCGCAAGGAAGAACCAGCGCAGACAACAGGGCGGCAAAGCGCAGCACGGGGGCTCCTGAAAGAAAGGAATATTTCAAGAATATCAAAAAAGATGTGCCCGATCCATGAGGAGCGTGGATTGCCGGCTATCTTGCTTGTAGTGTTGGCGAGTAAAGGCGTTAAATGCAGCGCACGCTTTTCATGGGGCTGGGGATCCGCTTGAGTTTCGGTGCGCAAGGACGCAGATGAACTTCCCGACCGCGTAGGCGCCGAGTGCAGTCGCCAGATTGACGATGAGCGCGAGCGGAGCCATGAACACCAGCATCGCGGCAAACACTCGCGGATCGATAAGCCCGGCCACGCCGTACCAGCCGATCATCGCGACAACGAATCCGCCCGCGAACAATGCAACGCTGCTGCGTCGTGTCCATCCGGCATAAACGCAAAGTAAAAGACTCGCCACGGACATGAGCAAGCTGTGCAGGTATGGCGCTGCTCCAAAGATAAGCCAGGCCAGTGCGCCATGCACGAACGAGTTGTTGAGACGCTGCGGAAAACGCATATCGCTTGTTGGTAAGCTCAAAGGTTCTGCTGCAGAAGAATTCGGCAAGCCTGAATTCACAGGCGCGCCGATCCCACAATATGCGCTGCGGCTTACTTGGCTGCAGGCGCCAGGTATTTGTCGAAATTCGCCGCGAAATCGTCGAGATTATTTTCCATCATCAGGCGGAACTGATTGGTGAAGTATTCGAGCGCGTTGGCCTTTTCGAGCTTCATGTTTTCAGCGCTGCCGACAGTGTTCGCGACGATGAAGGCGTTGAAGCGCGCCGAGGCGTACATGGTCGACGCGGCGACTTCGTTCGGAACGGCGGTGTCGCACTGGTCGTTTGCCAGGTTGATGAGGGCGTTGGCGCGGGTCCAGAATTCCGGGCCTGGGGTATTGTTGTCCATGGTTGTGCTTTAGGTTGGTCAGTCGTATTTCAACGCGCTGTCTGCGTTAAGTGTTGCAAGTGATCCGTCGTTCCGGCGCAGGCCGGAACCCATGCTGATTGTGCGTGCTTGCAGCTTTCGCCGCAGCCGCGATCCAATATGCTCAGTATGGGTCTTGGCCTGCGCCGGGACGACGTGCTTAAGTCAACATCTAACGCGGACACCGCCAATTTCAATGTGCCCGTCATTACCGGGCAAGCGACGCACTTTAGCATAGGACCCGGTGAATCTTCCCAAGTTTGATAGAGTGAGGCGACAAACTCAGTACTGGACAGGATTCCTATGCGTACGACGAGACTACCATCCGGCCTCGAGGTGCCGTTGCTCGGCATCGGCACCTGGGGCATGGGCGAAAGCAAACAGAGCCGGCAGCGGGAAATCGATGCGGTGCGCCTCGCTGTCGACAGCGGGCTGCGGCTGATTGATACGGCCGAGATGTACGCCGACGGCGGCGCCGAGGAAGTTGTCGGCAAGGCAGTGGAAGGGCGGCGCGGCGACGTCTTCATCGTCAGCAAAGTGCTGCCGCATCACGCTTCGCGCAAGGGCACCATCGCTGCGTGCGAGGCCAGCCTGCGCCGGATGAATACGGATTACATCGACCTCTATTTGCTGCACTGGCGCGGCGGCGTGCCGCTGGCCGAAACAGTCGAAGCATTGGCGAAGTTGCAGCACGACGGGAAAATCCGCCACTGGGGCGTCAGCAATTTCGATACCGAGGACATGGAAGAATTGTTCGAACTTCCGGGCGGAGAGCACGCGCAGACGAATCAGGTGCTGTACAACCTGTCGCGGCGCGGCATCGAGTTCGACCTGCTGCCGTGGTGCGTGCAGCGGCGCATGCCGGTGATGGCGTATTCGCCGCTGGAGCAGGGCAGGATTCTGGGTAACACCACGCTGCGCCGCATCGCCGAAGATCGTGCATGCTCGCCGGCGCAGATCGCATTGGCATGGGTAATGCGCAGCGGCGACGTGATCGCGATTCCGAAAGCGGCCACGCCGGACCATGTGCACCAGATTTGCGGCACGCTCGACATCGTGCTGTCGCCCGAAGAGCTGCAAGCGCTCGACCGCGTTTTCGCGCCGCCGAAACGCAAGGTGCCGCTGGAGATGATCTAGCCGATGAAGGAATCGAACTGCATGTCGAATTCCTGCAGCGCCTTCTGCGCGTTCTGCATCTTCTTGCGGAAATCGGGTCCGCGCTGAAGCGCCAGGCCGACGGCCAGCACGTCGATCACGACGAGGTGGGCCAGGCGCGCCGAGATCGGCGTGTACGGGTCGATGTTGAAGACGAGGTCGATCGGAATCAGCACCGTCGCCATTTCGGCGAGCTGCGTGCCCGATGGCGCGAGCACGATCACGTCGGCGCCCGCACGGCGCGCCAGCTTGGCCGAGCGCACCAGCGCCGGGTTGTTGCCGCGCTGGGAGATCGCCACCACAGCGTCGCCTTCGCGCACCAGCGCCGCCGCGATCGAGTGGATGGTCGGATCGGTGTAGGCCACCGTCGGCACGCCGGAGCGGAAGAACTTGTGCTGCGCGTCCGCCGCGACGAAGCCCGACGAACCCTGGCCGTAGAACTCGATCTTGTTGGCGCGCGAAAGGATGTCGAGCGCCTTCTGGATGGTCTCCGGGTTCAGGTTGTTACGCAGGTCGAGCAGGGTATTGATCGAGCGGCTGCAGATCTTGTTGACGAGGTCCGCCGCGAGATCGTCCTGCGCCGGCTGGTCGGTGGCGCCGGGCAGGGCGAGCGCGAGGCCCTGGGCGAGCTTCAGCTTGAACTCGTGCCAGCCGTCGTAGCCCAGCGTGCGGCAGAAGCGCACCACCGTCGGCTCGGACACCCCCGCGTTCTTGGCGAGCGCGGTGATGTTCTGGCTGACGGTGGCCGACGGATTGTCGAGCACCGCGAGCGCGACCTTGCGCTCCGATTTGGAGAGCGAGTCGAGCTGGGTGCGGATCGAATCGAGCAGCACGTCAGTCTTCAGGCAGCGATTCTTCGCGCCACTGCAGCCCGTCGCGCCCGATCAGCGCGGACGACGCGGCCGGACCCCAGGTGCCCGATGCGTAAGGCAGCGGCGAGTTGTCGTCCTGGTCCCAGTAATCGAGGATCGGTTCGACCCATTCCCACGCCGCTTCCAGCTCGTCGCCGCGCATGAACAGGGTGAGCTGGCCGCGCAGCACGTCGAGCAGCAGGCGCTCGTACGCCTCCATGCGCGGCGCCTTGAACTGTTCGCGGAAGTCGAGTTCGAGCTCGGCCTGCTTCAGGCGCATGCTGTCGCCGGGCGTCTTGGCCATCAGGTTCATCGACAAGCCTTCGTCCGGCTGCAGGCGGATCACCAGGCTGTTGGGCTGGAAGCTGGAGGTCGGCTGGTTGAAGATCGAGTGGGGGATCTGCTTGAAGCGCACGACGATTTCGGCCAGGCGGTCGGACATGCGTTTGCCGGTGCGCAGGTAGAACGGCACGCCGGCCCAGCGCCAGGTGTCGATTTCGGCTTTCAGCGCGACGAAGGTTTCGGTCTTCGACTGCTTGGGCGCGTCCGGTTCCTCGCGGTAGCCCGGCACCTGCTTGCCGTCGACGTAGCCGGCGCGGTACTGGCCGCGCACGATGTTTTGCGACAGCGTGGTCGGGGTGAAGCGCTTCAGCGAGCGCAGGACCTGCAGCTTGGCGTCGCGCACGGCGTCCGGCGCGATCGAGGTCGGCGGCTCCATCGCGACGATACACAGCAGCTGCAGCAGGTGGTTCTGCAGCATGTCGCGCAGCGCGCCGGAGGTGTCGTAATAGCCCAGGCGGTTGCCGACGCCGATCTTCTCGGCGATGGTGATCTGCACGTCGCTGATCCACTCGCGGCGCCACAGCGGCTCGAACAGGATGTTCCCGAAGCGCAGGGCCAACAGGTTCTGCACGGTCTCTTTGCCGAGGTAGTGGTCGATACGGTAGATCTGCGATTCTGCGAACACCTTGCCGACTTCGGCGTTGATGCGCTTGGCGCTGGCGAGGTCGCGGCCGAGCGGCTTTTCCAGCACCACGCGCGAGTTCGGCGTGGCCAGGCCCGTCGCCTTCAGGTTGTCGCAGATGGTGGCGAACAGCGAGGGCGGGGTGGCCAGGTAATAGACCAGGGTGATCGCGGGATCGCGGCGCAGGGTCTCGACCAGCTTGCCGTAGGTGCTGACGTCGGAGGCGTTGACCGGAACGTACACGATGCGCTGCATGAAGCGCTGCCAGCGCTCGTCGACCGGGGTTTCCTTGATGTGCGGCTTGGAGCTTGCCTCGACGGTCTGCAGGAACTGCTCCTGCGACCAGTCGTTGCGCCCGACGCAGATGATGCGCGCGCTGTCCGGGAGGTCGTTGCAGCAGTCGCGGGCGTACATCGCGGGCAGCAGTTTGCGCATCGCGAGGTCGCCGCTGCCGCCAAAGAGAACGAGGTCAAAATCGGAAAGTGCCATGGGTATCGATCGCAAATGGGTGGTAGCCTGATATGTAAATTTACTACGCATATGTGGAGTTTGCAAGTAAATTTACTACGACGAAGGGATGGGGACCGGCGGGCTATGGTGCCACATCCCTCGTCGCGAGGTCGCGCGGGCGACCCGGTAGCGGACCGTGTCGCGTCAGCGGCGGAAACGCACGTCCACATTGGTTACGGGCGCATCGCCCTTGGGCTTTTTCGGCTTCTTGGGCTTTTTCAGGACCTGGCCGCTGGCGTTGGTCTCCGGCACACGGTGGTCAGGTTCGAAGCCGGCTTCGTCCACGCGCTTGAGTGTCTGGCTGGTCAGCTGTTCGATGGCGGCCAGCAGTTGCACTTCGTCGGCGCAGACCAGCGATACCGCTTCGCCGGATGCGCCGGCGCGGCCGGTGCGGCCGGTGCGGTGGACGTAGTCTTCGGCCACGATCGGCAGGTCGAAGTTGACGACCACCGGCAGTTCTTCGATGTCCAGGCCGCGCGCGGCGACGTCGGTGGCGACCAGCACCTTCACTTCGCCGGCCTTGAAGCGTTCCAGCGCGCGCAGGCGGGCCGGCTGCGGCTTGTCGCCGTGGATCGAATCGACGGTGATGCGCTTGGCCGCCAGCAGGTCCACCAGCTCGTCCACGCCCTTGCGGGTCTTGGCGAAGGCCAGTACCTGGCTCCAGCCGTGCTTCTTCATCAGGTGCAGAAAGAGTTCGGGCTTGCGCTTCTTGTCGACCGGGACCGCCCACTGCCTGATCGCCTTGACCGTCTTGTTGGGCGGGCTCGCTTCGATGCTGGCCGGGTCGCGCAGCAGTTTGGCGGCGAGCGCGCGGATCGGGTCGGAGAAGGTGGCCGAGAACAGCAAGGTCTGGCGTTTGGCCGGCAGCGCGGCGAGGATGAGGTCGAGGTCGCGCGAAAAGCCCAGGTCGAGCATGCGGTCGGCTTCGTCCAGCACCAGCGTCTGCACCTGGTTGAGCTTGAGCGCGTTCTTGCCGTGCAGGTCGAGCAGGCGGCCCGGCGTGGCGACCAGCAGGTCGACGCCGCGGCGCAGCTTCATCATCTGCGGGTTGATCGAGACGCCGCCGTAGGCCACCAGCGTGCGCAGCGGCAGGCCGGCGCCATAGGCCCGCACGCTGTCGTGCACCTGTTCGGCCAGTTCGCGCGTGGGCACCAGCACCAGCGCGCGGGTCGAGTTGCTGGCCGCCTGGTCGCCATTCATCACGAGGCGCTGCAGCAGCGGCACCGCGAAGCCGGCCGTCTTGCCGGTGCCGGTGGCGGCAAGCGCCATCACGTCGCGCCCCGCCAGCACGGCGGGAATGGCCTGGGCCTGGACCGGCGTGGGAGTCTTGTAGCCGAGGGCGGCGAGGGTGGCGGCGATCTGTTCTATCAGGCCGAGGGAGGTGAACGACATGGGCAATGTGGGCGTATCCGAAAGCGCTTAGTTTACCGTGCATGGAGTGCATATGGCCGAAACAATCAATTACAAACTCCACAATTCGGCTTACCTGGCTTCGGTATAGTTGCTCGACAATTTGGACTGTTGAGAAAGGACGCTCGATGAAATATGCCGCGCTGCTCGCCTTTATGTTTGCTAATGCCGCCTGGGCCAATGGCCTTGACGACATGCGCAACGCGCTCGGTTCCTTGCAGGGGCAGGGCGCCTTGCGCGGCACCTTCGACGCCCGCCAGTCGAAGCAGGAGGCCGACAAGGACAAGGCCGCCGAGACCGCGAACGCGAGCGCCATCGTCGAGGATGACGGCGGCAACCTGACGATCCGCTGGGACCGCGCCACGATCAAGCGCGCGGCCGAGGAGGCGAACCCGCCGAACAAGGGCAAGCCGAAGCAGATGCTGTCGTCGGTCCTCGGCACCTCGTCGGCCCTGCGCATCGGTAACTCGGTCAACTATGCGCCGGCCTTGCTGCGGGCGCTCGAAGGCGCGCAGCTCAAATCGGAGCGCGCCGATACGTATCAGGGCAAGCCAGCGCGCTTGCTGGAGCTGTCGCTGGTCGAACGCAACCCGGACGACGAGCACGTCAGCATGCAGGAAAATGCGCATGTCGCGAAAGTCTGGCTGGGCGCGGACAGCGTGCCGCTGGCGGCCAGCATCACGCACAAGCGAAAGGCCAAGGTGCTGGTGTTCCTCTCGTTCGACCAGCAGTCGAAGGAGGACTTCTCGTTCGGCGTCGCCGCGAATCGGCTGGTGGTGCTCAAGCGCGACGAACAGGGCACGGCCAAGGGACTGGGCAGCGACGGCCAGTATCACAACACGTACTCGTTCACTCCGAAGGCATGACGATGCGACTCCCGACATCGTTGGCGGTATCCACACTGTTGTTGATGGCCGCATCCGGACAGGCAGCCGCACAGGCTGGCGAGCAGGCCCCGGATGCGAACCCGACGCCAGAGGTGGTGGTCGACGGAACGCGGCGCCCGGAACTCAAGTCTTATCGCGTCATGTCTGCCGGCCTGGATGCGTTCGACGAGCATCGCAAGCTGGCGCCGACTGGATCGCTCAAATTCAGGCTGCTGCAAAACGGCGCCCCTTACGGCGAGCCGCAGAAATGGGACAGCGTGACCTTGCGTCTCGCGGGAGACGAGTTGTCGATCCCGCTGCCGATCGAGGCCGATGGCACCTTCACGCTGCCGCGCAGCCAGGCTGCCTACGACGAGGATGCGGATCTCGTCCTGAACCGCAAGAAGTCGACGATCAGCTATTACGTGAAGGTGCTGACGCCCGGGCTTGCGGATAACGTGCGGCGGATGGGCGACCTGCGCCTGCAATGCGAAGTGACCATCGCGATCGGGAAGAAGGAGCTGAACTTCGCGCAGCGGGCTTTCTACAACACCGTGCTGCTTGGTGGTGACTGGTGCTCGTCACGCAAGGCGACCTTCGGGCTGCTACTCGATGACTGGCCGATGACCGTGACGCTGGTGGACAAGAACACGCGCAAGGCGCTGCGCGCCGGCGGCTACCGGATCGTGACGCCGATCCAGGACAGCTCGCTGTCGGACGAGGCGCTGATCACCTTCGAATACTGGTCGCAGGCGAGTGCGGAGCGCAAGCGCGAGTTCCTTGCCACTACGCCGATTTTCCTCAAGAGCTCCGTCTTCAAATGGAACGCGGGCACGCCGTTCCGTGAAGTGGAGAAGGGCCGCTACGTCGCGCGAGTCGAGCTGTCGCGCGGCGAGTCCAAATTGCGGCTGGAGTCCGCCGACGGCCAGCTGGCGCTTGGCGCACCGGCGCGTGGCGATACCCGGATTGACGCCGGCAGCGCGACGAAGCTGAAGTACCACGGCGGCCGGATGGTCATCCAGGCCGACCAGGCGGGCGCCTACGAGGTATCGCTCGACTTGCGCGACCCCGACCATCCGGAGATGGCGATCAGCCGCGCCGAAACTTGACAGCTTGCCACTGGCAGGATTGCCAGTGCACGACCGTGTTGCCTTGGGGTAATATCCTGTAATTACAGGAGAATTTATGGCAACCATTATTCCGGCGATCGGGGCGTGCTCATCGAGAATGACAGCAGGCGAGCGGCGCTTCGCGTCGCGGCTGGAGGACAAGCTCGAGAATGACTATCTGTGCTGGTATGACGTGCCAATTGGTGAGCGCACCCAGCATCCGGATTTCGTCATCATGCATCCGCGCCGCGGTTTGCTGGTGCTCGAACTGAAGGATTGGCGTCTGGACACTCTGCGTGCGATGGACAAGCAGCACGCCACGATCGTGGTCGGTGACGGCGTCAAGCAGGTGCTGAATCCGCTTGAGCAGGCCAGGCAGTATATGTACGTCGTCGTCAACCGTCTCGAGCGGGATCCGCAGCTGGTCTGGCCCTCGGGTTCGCTCAAGGGCAAGCCAGCATTTCCATATGCTCACGGCGTAGTTTTGTGCAACATCACCCGCAAGCAGCTCAACAGCACGGACTTGA
>JAEWEK010000373.1 GCA_023389425.1 Pseudomonadota bacterium
TCCGTCCGCCTTCGACCGCGTGGTGGCGGCGCGTTTCGGCGCCGCGGCGGTGCGCGCCCTGGCGCGCGGCGAGTCCGGCGTCATGGTCGCCCTCGGCGATGGCGCGATCGGCACCGTGCCGCTGTCCGAGGTAGCGGGGCATACCAAGACCGTGCCGCTGGACAGCGACACGCTCGCCACCGCGCGTGAACTCGGCATTTGCCTGGGCGATTGAAGGGCCTTGTTGTTTTGTTGGCTGTTTCGGGGCGCTTGAGCGAGGCCATCGGTCCGCTTGCATGTTCGTGCGCCCGACGGATGCATAGATCGCTACCATAGCGGATTACCGAAGCGAGGACCCAAGTGCACATCCTGGAACAACGATTCCTGCGCGGCCCCAACGTGCATGCCGACAGCCCCTGCCTGCTCAGCGTCCTGGCGCTGGACGAGCTGTACGGCATCCAGACGCGCCAGATCATCGGCTTCAACGATGCGCTGCTCGCGCTGCTGCCCTCCTTGCACCGGCAACTGGTGCCGACCGGCCAGCGCGGCGGCTTCGCGCAGCGCCTGAAGGAAGGCACGCTGGCGGGCCGCGTGGTCGAGCAGGTGACGCTGGAGCTGCAGACGCTGGCCGGCGCGCCCGCCAGTTATGGCCGCACACGGCCGATCGCCGGCCAGCCGGGACTGGCGCGCATCGTCTGCGAATACCAGCTCGAGAGCCTGGTGCAGCCGGCGTTCAAGCTGGCGATCGACCTGATCGACGCGCTGGCCCACGGCGAAGCCTTCGATCTGGCGCCGCGGATGGACGAGCTGACGGCCATCGTCGCGCGCCATGCCATCGATCCGGCAACGGCGGCGGTGCTGGCTGCGGCGGACGAGCGCGGTGTGCCGTACACGCGCATCGGCGACGATTCCAGCGTTTTCCAGCTCGGCTGGGGCGTGCGGCAGAAGCGGCTCGATGGCGCGGACCGTGGCGGCGGCGAGTCCGGCGCGGCCGTGCTCCACAAGCTGATGGGGAACTCGAACGGACGCATTCCGCTGGTCGCGGTCACCGGCACCAATGGCAAGACCACCACCGCGCTGCTGATCGCGCACGCGGCACGGCTGGCCAGGCGCTCGACCGGCGTGGCTACCTCGCAGGGTGTCTTCATCAACGGGAAGGCGGTGGCGCAAGGCGACTGCACCGGCTACTGGTCGGCGCGCACCGTGCTGGCCGCGCCGGATGTCGACTTCGCCGTGCTGGAGACGGCGCGCGGCGGCATCCTCAAGCGCGGGCTGGCCTTCGATCGTTGCGATGTCGGCGTGGTGCTGAACGTCGCCGAGGACCACCTCGGGCTGGATGGTGTCGATACCGTCGACGATCTCGCCCAGGTGAAGGCGATCGTCGCCGCGTCGGCCTCGCGCGCCGCCGTGCTCAATGCCGAGGATGCGCTGTGCGTGGCGATGGTGCGGCGCCTGAAGCCGGCGACCGAGGCCGTGTTATTCTCCATGAGCGCGGACAACCCGGTGCTCATCAAGCACCTCGGCGACGGCGGCCGTGGCGCCTATTTGCATGACAACGCGATCGTCATCGCCGATGGATCGCGCCAGATCGAGCTGCTGCGGGTCGAGAGCGTGCCGATCGCCCTCGGCGGCCGCGCGCGCTTCAATATCGCCAACGCCCTGGCGGCGACGGCCGCCCTGATGGCGGCCGGCTTCGCGCACATGCAGATCATCGCGGGACTGTCGACCTTTTCCGCGGACGGCCGCAGCAACCCGCTGCGCACCCACGTATTCGATATTCGCGGCGTGACGGTGATCGTCGACCATGCGCACAACGCCGCGGCCTACGCGGCGACCGCCGACATGGCGAGCGCGCTGCTGCCGCGCCACCTGGTCGCCATCGTCACCGCGCCCGGCGACCGGCGCGACGAAGACCTGCTGCAGATCGGGCGGGTGTGCGCCGAGTGCTTCGACGAGCTGGTGGTGTACGAGTCGGACAGCCGCGGCAGGCCGGTGGGCGACGCCGTCGACCTGATCCTGGAAGGAGCGGAGGAAGTCATCGGCCTGTCCGACACGCTGCATCGCGAGATCGACGTCGACGATGCGATCCGGCTCGGACTGTCGCTGTGCGTGGCCGGCGATGTGCTGGTGTTCGCCTGCGGCACCTCGCTCAAGGTGTTCATCGAGGCGATCCGCGCGATGGATCCGGAAAGCGCACAAAGGATCGAGGCGCAGACTGCTTGAATCCGGGTGCGGCTAGGCGGCCTGGCCGCGCCGCGTGACGTTCTCCAGGAACTCGACCAGCGCCGCCGGCACGTGATGCGCCTGGCCGTCCTGCGGCAGGCGGTAGCACGTCCCGGCCGGCAGCATGTGCAGCCGCACGTCAACCAGCTCCGGCGTCATGTGGTCGTCGATCTCGGCGATGTTGGTGCTCATGTGGCGTCCGTCGACGATGGTGACCGCGCCTTCGCCCAGCACTTCGATTCCCATTCCTCGTTCGACCACCAGCGCCGTATCTTCGTCGATGCCGATTCCCTGCAGGTAGGGATTGGCCGCGATCACCGACAGCAGGCGCGCAAGGCGGCGGCGTTCGGAAAAGTGCTGGTCGATGACGACCTTGTGCAGGAAGCCCAGGCCCGCGGCCAGGCTGACCGCGCCCTTCTCGGGCCGGTCGGCGCGGCCTTCGGCCAGCATGTGGCCGGACATCGCCGAGGCGCCCGCGCTGGTGCCGCCGATGCACACGCCGCGCACCGCGAGTGCGGTGTGCATCGCGGCGTCGAGCGCCGTGCCGCCGACCAGCGCCAGCAAGCGCCTCTGGTCGCCGCCGGTCATGAAGATGCCGTCGGCGTCGGCAATGTCGCCGATGTGCCGCTCGTCGTTGGCGTCCTCGCGGCAGCGCACATGCAGGTGCACGCGCCGGCGCGCGCCCAGCTCGCCGAAGACGCGGTCGTAGTCGCTCCACTTTTCTTCTTCGATGCCGCTGGCGGCGGTGATGACGACGATCTTGGCCCTGGCGGCGCCGCACAGCTCGACGAAGCGGGCGAGGATGGCCTTGTCGCGGCTGCGGTCCTCGCTGCCGCCGATGATGACGAGGTGGCCGTGGCTGGCCGTGGTGTGCGGCTCGGTCTTCATCGGCCGTCGATGCGCGCGGTGGGCATGTCGCGGTTGTTGCAGCTGGCGGTGTCGTGGCGGCTGACGGCGATCAGGCCGATCGGGTAGCGCTGGTCGATCTGGTCGACGCCGCGCCGCAGGGCCTGCGCCAGCGGCATGCCGTCCGCGATCCACTGGTAGACCGTGCGCGCCAGCAGGTGGCGGATGATCTGTTCGCCGATGCCGGTGGCCGCGATCGCGCCTTCCGGCCCGGCGTAGAAACCGGCGCCGACAATCGGGGTGTCGCCCACACGTCCGAGCAGGCTGGGTGCTGAACCGCCGGTGGATCCGGCCACGGCGAAGTGGCCGTCGCCGTCGCGCACCACGGCGCCCACGGTGTCGCAGGCCGCGCTGGGCGGCAGGTCGAGCGGGGTGTTGTAGTTCCAGAAGCGCAGGAAGGCCTGTTTGTCGACGCCCGGCATGGCGGGCAGGGCGCCGGCCAGTTGCCGCACCATTGCCCGGTGTTCGGCGCGCTGGCGTTCGGCGACGCCCGGGTGCGGCGACAGGCCGATGGCGCGCGCCAGGCGGTCGGCGCCTTCGCCGGCCAGCAGGCAATGCGGGGTCTCGGCGACCGAACGCGCCAGCAGGACCGGGTTCTTGACGTCGCGCACGCAGGCGACGGCGCCGAGGCGGCCGCGGCTGTCCATCACCGAGGCATCGAGCTCGATGGTGGCGCCGTCGAGGCCGACGATGGCGCCGGTGCCGGCATTGTAGCGGCCGTCATCCTCGAGCACGACCACCGCCGACACGGCGGCATCCAGCGCGTCGCCGCCTTCGCGCAGGCGTTCCAGTGCCCGCCCGGCGGCGCGTTCGCACCCATCCTGCAGAGCCGGCGGCGCGCCGGCGCCACCGTGAACGACGATGGCCCATCCTTGATCTGTGCTGCTCATATTGCTGGTTCTCCAAAATGCTTCCTGTGCAGCAAGTTCCCTGCACAAGGCGTTGCGCATTATGCAAAAGCGCAAGCCGATCCGGCATCGGTTGGCGGGCCGTGTGACTGTAAGAGAATGCTGACAGGACGGCAAGCCGCGTTCGCCATCTCGTCATCGCGCCGCTGCAGCAGTGTTTCGGCGCCGCTTCAGCTCATCCGTTTCCTGCCCGGATCTGGTAACATGACGCCCCTTTTTGAAAGAGATTCATGGCTCAGGCTTGCGGCGTCGACTTCGGCACTTCCAATTCCACCGTCGGCTGGGCGCGTCCCGGCCAGCCGGCCTTGCTGGCATTGGAAGGCGGCAAGGCGACCCTGCCGTCGGCCGTGTTTTTCAACGCCGATGACGACAGCGTGCACTACGGACGCGCGGCGCTGGCGGAATACCTGGAAGGCTGCGAAGGACGCCTGATGCGCTCGCTCAAGAGCCTGCTCGGCACCAGCCTGATCGACGGCCAGACGGAAGTTGCCGGTCGTGCCTTGCCATTCCGCCAACTGCTGTCCCAGTTCATCGGCGAACTCAAACGCCGCGCCGAAGGTGATGCCGGGCGCGAATTCCGCCAGGCCGTGTTCGGCCGGCCCGTGTACTTCATCGACGGCGACCCCGACGCGGACCGCCTGGCCGAAGACACGCTGGCCGGCATCGCGCGCGCCGTCGGATTCGACGAGATCGGCTTCCAGTACGAGCCGATCGCCGCCGCCTTCGATTACGAGTCGCGCATCGAGCGCGAGGAACTGGTGCTGGTGGCCGACATCGGCGGCGGCACCTCGGACTTTTCGCTGGTGCGCCTGGCGCCGCAGCGTGCCGGCCGGATCGAGCGCCGCGACGACATCCTGGCCAATGGCGGCGTGCACATCGGCGGCACCGATTTCGATAAATACCTGAGCCTGGCGACGGCGATGCCGATGCTCGGCTATGGCAGCATGCTGCTGTCCGGTGCCCAGGTGCCGTCGAGCTATTACTTCAACCTGGCGACCTGGCACACCATCAACCAGGCCTATACCCGCAAGAGCACCGCCCAGCTCGACGAACTGGTGCGCGACGCGGCCGAGCCGGCCAAGCTGCAGCGCCTGCGCCGGCTGGTGGAGGACCGCTCCGGCCACTGGCTGGCCATGCGCATGGAGGAAGGCAAGATCGCCTTGTCATCGAACACGCAGGTGGAGCTCGACCTCGACCGCCTCGACCCGGCCGTGCGGCTGCCGGTGACGCGTGCGCAATTCGACCAGGCCGCGGCCGGCCTGGTCGATGCCGTCGCCGCCACCGTCGCCACCCTGCTGGCCGAGGCGGCGGTCCGGCCGGAACAGGTCGACACGATCTTCTTTACCGGCGGCTCCAGCGGCGTGGCCGCACTGCGCACCCGCATCGCCGCGCTGCTGCCGGACGCGCGCAAGGTCGAAGGCGACTTGTTCGGCAGCATCGGCGCCGGCCTGGCGCTGGACGCATCGCGTCGTTT
>JAEWEK010000147.1 GCA_023389425.1 Pseudomonadota bacterium
CGCCAACTACTTCCCGACGCTGGCGCCCGCCGGCGACAAGATCGTGCGCGTGCTCGCCACCGAGCCGGACCATGAATCGTCGATCTACAAATCGCTGCTGGTGGCGCTGGGAGAGGCGAAGAAGTCGATTCACATCACCTCGGCCTACTTCGTGCCGGACCAGCAGGTGATCGACGCCCTGACCGCGGCCGCGAAGCGCGGCGTCGACGTGCGCCTGATCCTGCCCGGCGTGTCCGACCACAGTCTCGTGTTTCACGCCGGCCAGTCCTTCTACGATGAGCTGCTGGAGAACGGGGTGCACATCTTCCAGCTGCAGGTCGCCACCCTGCACGCGAAGACGGCGGTGATCGACAGCGCCTGGTCCACCATCGGCTCGGCCAACATCGACCGCCGCAGCTTCATCCACAACTACGAGCTGAACGTGGTGGTGATCGACCCGGCCTTCGGACAGGACATGGAGAGCGCCTTCAACGAAGACCTGAAGGATTCGAAGGAAGTGACGCTGGCGCAGTGGCGCAAGCGGCCGCTGGCGGACCGCTTCAAGGAATGGCTGGGGCGCCTGGCCGAATACTGGATTTAAATGCCGGCCGCAAGCATCCCGTCGATGTGCTCGGTCCACACATTCCCGCTGCGCATGAACTTGTCCGTGCTGACCAGCTGGAAGCGCGCGCCGATCACGTCCCAGCCGTAGCGGTCGACTTCGACCATCGACGACTGCACCCGCAGCACATTGAAGGAATTGGTCTCGCCGCGCCCGCGTGTCGACGTGGCCGTGCCGGCCTGCACCACCAGCGCCGCGAAATCGGCCAGCGGATAGCGCTCCGCCGTGCTGCCCGCGTGGCTGGCGTGCAGGTGGCCCGCCAGCAGCACGTCCACCCCCGACTGCGCGAATGCCTTCATCGCCTCGACCGCGCGGCCGACCACTTCCTCGTCCTGGGCCGACTCCGGCAGATCGAAAGGATGGTGGGTGACGACGATCCGCGTCACGTCCGGCGCCAGCCCGGCCAGGCGCTCGCGGATCTGCGCGATCTGCTCCTCGTTGACGCGCCCGTCCTTGAAGGTCAGCGAGCGCGCCGTGTTCACGCCCAGCACCGCGATCTCGTCGTCGATGTAGGCCGGCGCCAGGTCTTCCGTGATGTAGCGCTGGTAGCGTTCGAGCGGCTGGACGAAGCGGCGGAACACGTTGTAGAGCGAAATGTCGTGGTTGCCGGGAATTATGATCTGCGGCCCGGGCAAGGTCTCGAGCCAGGTCCGGGCCGCCTCGAACTGCTCGCTCTTGGCGCGCTGGGTGAGGTCGCCGGAGACCACCACGACATCGGGCGCGATCTTGTGCACCAGGGCACGCAGCGGCTCCAGCAGGGCCTCGTCCACGCGGCCAAAGTGCAGGTCGGACAGATGAACTAATGTACGCATAGCTTCCTCAATGCGGGACCACCACCGTCAACGCCCCCGGCAGCGCGCGGTAGCGCAGCGGGGTCTCCATCACCATGACTTCGCCGTCGGTCGCGACGCGTATGTGCCGGTGCAGGGTCTCGACCTCCATCTCGGACGCGAGCAGCACGTCGAAATCGCGTTCCTGCGCCAGCCTGCCGGCCAGCGCGCGCAGCGCAAATCGCAGCAGCCCGAAGCGGCTCGGATGCTGTGCAACATACATGCTCAGGACGCCGGCGTCGAGCCGCGCACGCTCGCCGATCGCCAATCCCTGCATCACATATTGATTGTTGCCAATGAAGACGAAGGGCGTGCGCCGCGCCAGCCTTTGCCCGTCGGCACTCAGGCGCACCGACAGGAAGGGATAGCGCCGCAGCGCCGCCACGCTGGCCCACGCCGCCGCCAGCCATTTGCCGCGGCCCAGGCGCCGGCGCTGGCGATCGCGGTCGTGCACCATGTCCGGATACAGGCCGAGGCTTGAGTTGTTGAGGAACACCTTCCCGTTGACGAGGCCCACATCGACCGGCTTGTGGCGGCCGGTGGCGATCGCCTGCACGGCCTGGTCGAGATCGAGCGGCATGCCAATGTCCTTGGCGAAATGGTTGAGCGTGCCCAGCGGCAGCACGCCGAACGGGCGCCCGGTGCCGACCAACACCGACGCCACCGCGTTCATGGTGCCGTCGCCGCCGCCACCGATGACGATCTCGTGATCGCCCTCCAGCGCCGCGCGCGTGGCCTGCAAAATCTCGCTGCCGGACGGCGCGAGCGTGATGCTGGCGTCGATGCCCACGCGGCTGAACCTGTCGCGCAGGGCGCTGGCCTTGGCCTGGTCGTGGCCGCTGCCGGCGCTGCCGTTGACGACGACCGCCGCCCGCTTCATGCGCCCGCCCCTCGCCGGCGCCACGCGGCCAGCCCCGTCATGCACAGCGCCAGCCACATGCAGCCTTCCGCCGCGGCCGCCAGCACGTCCGACAGATAGTGCACGCCAAGATACATGCGCGACAGCCCGACCAGCGCGACCGCCGTCAGCGCGCCGGCGGTCGCCAACGCGACCCGCCCGCGTGAGGCCGCATGCGCCGCGAAAAAACACAGCACGAAGCCATACAGCACCGTGGCGCTTGCCGTATGACCGCTCGGGAAGCTATAGGTTTCCAATGTCAGCAGCGGATGGTCGAAGTGCGGACGCGCGCGCCGGAACACATGCTTGACGGC
>JAEWEK010000043.1 GCA_023389425.1 Pseudomonadota bacterium
CCTTCATGTCGAAGCTGCCGACGATGAAGAAGGTCATGCCCTTGGCGCTGGAGAAGCGCGTGCGATAGATGTCGATGCTGCGGTCCAGACTGAGCTTGGCGAATTCCTCCGGCTTGAGCGCACGCGGCGCGCGCGGGTGATTGCCGTACAGCGTGGCCTGCACGGTGTCGCCGAACAGCGCCGCCGGCTGGCCCTCGCGGTTGCGCGCGAATTCCACCTGCTTGCCGATGAAGGACTTGTACAGGTTCTCGTCGCGCCTTACCCCGTTAAAGCGCAGCCACACCATCTGCAGCATGGTTTCGACATCCGAGGCGCCCGCCGCGCCGCCGACATTGTCGGTGTAGGCGCCCAGGCTGGTCTGCAGCGACGCCGCCTTGCCGGCCAGGACCTTGTTCACGTCCAGCGGTGCCAGGTCCTTGATGCCCATGTTCTCGACGATGACGTTGGCGAAGCGCGCGTTCAGGATGTCCTTGTCGTCGAACAGGCCCTGGCCGCCGAAGCGGGTGGCGCTCATCAGCACCTGGTCGTTGTTGAAATCGGTGGGCTTGAGCACCACCTTGACGCCGTTCGACAGCGTCAGCTGCGTGGTGCCGAGTTCCTTGTCCACGCTTTCGGCGACGATGCTGCCGGCCGCCGGCGGCGCGTCCATCAGCCGCGCCGCAACCGCCTTCTCGTCGCGCGCGGCGACGTGCGCCTTCTCGGCGGCGGCCACCGCGGCCAGCAGCTGCGGGCCTTGCGGCGCCGGCTCGGACGCACGGTCCACGCCGGTGTAGATCACCAGCTTGGCCCCGTCGGCCGGGATCGCGTGGCGCGCGTAGGCATTCACTTCGTCCAGCGTGATTGCCGGGATCATCTCGTGGATCATGCGGTACTCCGCTTCCAGGCCCGGCAGCGATTCGCCGGTCAGGAAGTTGCGCATGTATTCGGCCACGTAGGTATCGGAGTCGGTCTTGTCGCGCTCGTTGTAGGCGCGGTCGAAGCCGCGCAGCGCGTTCTTCTTCACCACTTCCAGTTCCGCCGTGGAGAAGCCGAATTTGCGGGCGCGCTCGTTTTCCTGCACCAGCGCGTCGATCGCCGGAACCGCGCCGCGCGGGCCCAGCGCCGCGCGCACCGTGTACGATTCGTAGCGCGGTGTGAGCTTGCCGACCCCGCTGGCGCCGGCCATGAACGGCGGGTCGGACTGCTGCGCCAGTTCGCGCAGGCGCTGGCCCAGCATTCCTTCGAACAGGCTGCGCACCAGCTTCTCGCGGTAGCTGCGCCAGGTTTCGGTGATGCTCACCGGCCGCACCGGATAGCGGATCAGCAGGCTGTTGCCGCCTGCTTCCTTGTCGGTGACGACCACCGCCTCGGTGGCCTGGCGCTGCGGGATCTGCGCGTACTGGCGCGGCCGCTCGTGCGGCGGATTGGCCAGGTGGCCGAAGTGCTGCCTGATCAGGCGTTCCGCTTCGAGCGGGTCGATGTCGCCGACCACCACCACCGCCATCAGGTTGGGGCGATACCAGTCGTGGTAGAAGCGCTTGATCGCTTCCGGCTTGAACGTGCGCAGGATCTCTTCCTTCCCGATCGGCAGGCGCTCGGCGTAGCGCGAGCCGTTGAAGATCTTCGGCATCGTCACCTTGCTGATGCGGTCGCCCGCGCCTTTGTTCAGGCGCAGTTCTTCCAGCACGACGTTACGTTCCTTGTCGATGTCGGCCGGATTCAGCGTCAGGCCGTGCGCCCAGTCCTCCAGCACCTGGAAGCCGGTGGCCACGTTCTCCTTGCGGTCGGTGGGGATCGGCAGCATGTACACCGTCTCGTCGAAGGAGGTGTAGGCGTTCAGGTCGGCGCCGTTCTTCACCCCGATCGATTCGAGGTAGGAGAACAGCTCGTTGCGCTTGAAATGGGTCGAGCCGTTGAAGGCCATGTGCTCGGTGAAGTGGGCCAGGCCTTGCTGGTCCTCGTCTTCCAGCACCGAACCGGCCTTGACGATGAGGCGCAGCTCGAGTTTGTGCTCGGGCCGCGCGTTGTGCATGATGTAGTAGGTGAGGCCGTTGGACAGCTTGCCGACCTTGACCTGCGGGCCGACCGGGATCGGATCGTCCAGCCGCTGCGGCGCGGCCGTGGAGACAAGCGCCTGGGCGCATAAAATTGCCGCCAGGACGGTCCGTGAAACTAAGTTGTTGGTCATCAGTGCGTTTCGGAGTCGGTTGTGAAAGCCGATTCTACTCTGCGCTCAGCCGTTTGACGCACTGTTGTGTAACAGATGTCCTTTGCATATCAGGCGCGCCATTTCCTCCGCCGGCACAGGGCGGCTGTACAGGTAGCCCTGCAGCGCGGTGCAGCCCATCGCCTGCAAGAATTCGTGCTGCTCGGCGGTCTCGACGCCTTCGGCCACCACCGACAGCGACAGGCCCTTCGCCAGCGCCACCGTGGCCTGTGCGATCGCGGCGCTGCGCTGGCTGGCGGTGATGTCGCGCACGAAGCTCTGGTCGATCTTCAGCTTGTCGAGCGAGAAGCGCGACAGGTAGCCGAGCGAGGAGTAGCCGGTGCCGAAATCGTCGAGCGATACCGTGACGCCGATCGCGCGCAGCTCGGCCAGCTGTTCCTGGGCGGCGCTGCTGTCGGCCATCACCACGCTTTCGGTCAGTTCGAGTTCGAGGCAGCTGGCGTCGAGCCCGAATTCGTCGAGCGCGCCGCGCACCACCGCGCCCAGGTTCCCGGTCCGGAACTGGTGCGCCGAGACGTTGACGGCGATGCGCACGGTGCGCAGGCCGGCTTCCTTCCAGGCCCGGCTTTGGCGGCAGGCCTCGCGGATCACCCAGCTCCCCAGCGGCACGATCAGGCCGGTGTCCTCGGCCATCGGGATGAAGTCGCAAGGCGGCACCGAGCCCAGGCGCGGACTGTTCCAGCGCAGCAGGGCTTCCATGCCGATGATTTCGCCGTCGTGGCAGGAGACCTGCGGCTGGTAGTGCAGCGCCAGTTCGCCCTGGTCGAGCGCGCGCCGCAGCGCCGATTCCATCGACAGGATGCGCAGCGCCTGCGCGTTCATCTCGCCCTTGAAGAAGCGGAAGCCGTTGCGGCCCGATTCCTTCATGTGCGACAGCGCGGCGTCGGCCGCCTTGAGCAGCTCGCCGCCGTTGGCGCCGTCGCGCGGGTACAGGCTGATGCCCACGCTCGCGGTCAGCACCACGTCGTGGCCGGCGATGCGCATCGGCTGCGACACGACCTCGATCAGGCGGCGCGCGCAGCGGATCACTTCCTCGGTGTCTTCGCAGCTGGCGCGCAGCAGCAGGAATTCGTCGCTGCCCAGGCGCGCCACGGTGTCGCCGCGCCCGGCCACCGAGCCGGCGCGGCGCGCGATCTCGCGCAGCGCTTCGTCGCCGGCGATGTGGCCCAGGCTGTCGTTGATGCGCTGCAGCCGGTCGACGTTGAGCATCAACAGCGCCAGCTGGTCGCCGCGCTGGCTGGCCGCATCCAGCGCCGCCTGCATGCGGTCGAACAGCTGGGCGCGATTGGCGAGGCCGGTCAGCGGATCGTGCTGCGACAGGTAGTCGAGCTGGTGGTGGGCCGCCTTCAGCGCCGACAGGTCGGTCGACACCGAAACGTAGGCCGTCACCGCGCCGCCGCCGTCGTGCACCGCGCTGATGCTGATGCGCTCGGGGTAGATGTCGCCGTTGCTGCGGCGGTTCCAGATCTCGCCGCGCCACTGGCCGGTCGCATGCAGCGCGTCCCACATGCGGGCGAAGAAGTCGGGATCGTGGCGGCCCGAGCGCAGCAGGCGCGGGTTCTGGCCCATCACATCCGCTTCGCTGTAGCCGGTGATGCGCTCGAAGGCGGGGTTGGCGGCGATGATGTTGACGGCGGCGTCGGTCATCAACACGCTTTCGGCGGTGCTGTCGAACACCTGGCGCGCCAGTTCCAGCCGGTGATCGCGTTCGCGCAGCGCGGCGTCGGCGCGGGCGCGGGCGCTGGCCTCCAGCTGCAGCTGCACCGCATGGCGCTGCACCAGTTGGTTCAGGTTCAGGTTTTCGTAGGCCACCGCCAGGTGCGCGGTGATCATCACCGCCACCCGTTCCTCGTCCTTGGAGAACGGCGGCGCGCCCGGCTGGCGCGAGGCGTACATCCAGCCGTGGCGATGGTGCATATCGCACACCGGCAGGCCGAGGAAGGCGCCGGAACGCGGATGCCCGGGGGGCAGGGCGTCGGCGGCGGCGCCGTCGTCGAGCCGGGTGGCGTGGGT
>JAEWEK010000053.1 GCA_023389425.1 Pseudomonadota bacterium
TGTTTGCACCGCATGAGGTGCGGCAACAACAACAGGAGACATCCGTCATGCCGATTCGCCCCAGCGGTCCCGCCCTTTCCGCGCACCGCCGCCTGCCCTCGATGGCTGCCGCCCTGCTGGCCTGCGCGCTCGCGCCGGCCACCCACGCGCAGGACACGCGCGAGGTGCGCGAACCCGTGCTCCCGCCCGCGTGCGCCGTGCTGCACGCCAGCCCGGCCGCAGCGGGGCAGGACGACACCAAGCGCATCCAGGCCGCCATCAAGGCCTGCCCGCCCGGCCGCGCGCTGCACCTGGCGGCGGGCGACGGCGCTGCCGCCTTCGTCTCCGGCGCGCTGACTCTCGGCGACGGGGTGACGCTGGTGGTGGACCGCGGCGCGACGCTGTACGCCAGCACCAACCCTGCCCTGTTCGACCGCGGCGCCGGCACCTGCGGCACCAACGACCAGAACGGCAAGGGCTGCTTCCCGCTGATTACCGTGAAAGGCGGCGACGGTGGCGGCGTCATGGGCGAAGGCGTGATCGACGGCCAGGGCGGCCACCTCATCGACGGCAAGACCGAAAGCTGGTGGCAGATCGCGCGCCGCGCGCAAAAGGAAAAGAGCCGCCAGAACGTGCCGCGCCTGATCGTGGTCGAGCGCGCGCGCGACTTCACGCTGTACCGCATCACCCTGCGCAACTCGCCCAACTTCCACGTCAGCACCAACGGCGTGGACGGCTTCACCGCCTGGGGCGTGCGCATCGACACCCCGTCCGACGCGCGCAACACCGACGGCATCGATCCGGGCGCTTCGCGCAACATCACCATCGCGCACAGCTACATCCGCACCGGCGACGACAACGTCGCGATCAAGGCCGGCAGCGGCATGACCGAGAACGTCTCGATCGTCCACAACCACTTCTACAGCGGCCACGGCATGTCGATCGGCAGCGAGACCAACGGCGGCGTGCGCAACATCCTGGTCGAGGACCTGGTCATGGACGGCACCACCTCCGGCCTGCGCATCAAGAGCAACGACAAGCGCGGCGGCGAGGTGCGCAACGTGGTCTACCGCGACGTCTGCCTGAACGACATCAAGTGGCCGCTGTTCATCGACACCCACTACGAGCAGGGCGAGCCGGGCCAGCTGGTCCCGAACTACGCCGACATCCGCATGGAACGCGTGCACAGCCTGACGCCGGGCCGCATCGCGCTGGGTGGCTACGACGAGGCGCGTCCGCTGCGCCTGACGCTGCGCGACGTGGTCATCAAGGGCAAGCCGCAGGTGAAGACCGAATTCGCGCTGTTCGACGGCCAGCTCAACGCGCCCGGCGCGAAAGCCGTCGATTGCAGCGGCCGCTTCGTGCCCTTCCCGGGAGACGACGCCCGATAGACACAGGATTCGACACCGGCAAGGGATGGCCCCCTCGCCGGCCGATTTAGCAAGTAAGGCACAAAGACAGCCTGACAACACAAACCAAGCAAGGGAGACCCCGCAAATGAAGCAAACCACTCGGCATCCGGCCTCGCGACTGGCACTGACCTCGATCGCGCTGGCAGTGCTGTGCCTCACCAATCCGGCCTTCGCGCAAGACGGCCAGGAAAAGATGGAGAGGGTTACCGTCACCGGTTCCTCGATCAAGCGCATCGCATCGGAAGCGGCGCTGCCGCTGACCACCTACAAGGCGGAAGACCTGGAAGCACAGGGCCTGACGACGATGTCGGAAGTCGCGGTCTCGCTGGTGATGGGCTCGACCAACGAGCCGGTCGGCGGCGGCGGCAGCGGCACCATGATCAATATGCGCGGCCTGAACAGCAACCGCACCCTGGTCCTGCTCAACGGCCGCCGCCTGCCGAACGAGTCGATCGGCGACTCCACCGTCAACGTCGACGTGATCCCGCTGTCCGCGATCGACCGCGTCGAAGTGCTGCGCGATGGCGCTTCCTCGATCTACGGCACCGACGCCATCGCCGGCGTGGTCAACTTCATCACCAAGCGTACCTACGAGGGCGCCAAGCTGATCGCCGGCACCGTCAAGCCGGAACGCAAGGGCGGCGGCGACCAGCCGCGCCTCTCGCTCATCGCCGGCACGGGCAGCCTGCAAAAGGACGGCTGGAACCTGTACACCGCGATCGACCTCCAGCGCCGCCACTCGCTGATGCAGAAGGACCGTCCGGAGATCTGGGATCCGGACACCATCGTCGCCCTGGGCGGCACCCAGTTCACCACCAACACCTCCGGCTCGTCCTCCTCGCCGGCCAACTTCACCGTCTACACCGGCGGCAAGGCCACCAGCACCACCGGCAACCCGTACTGGGCCACCGGCTGCCAGAGCAACTACGCCGGCCAGTACAGCCTGGCGTCGTCCAAGTCGAAGAACACCACCTGTATCCTCGACCCGACGATCTATCCGCAGCTGCTGCCGGAAGCGGCGCAGAACACCCTGCTGACCAAGGGCTCGCTGCGCCACGGCGAAGACGGCGTGCTGTCGTTCGAGCTGCTCAACACCGTGTCCTACATCGACGCGCTGAACCCGCCGCAGACCTTCGGCGCCAACGTCGACTACTCGGCGCTGAATCCGGGCGTGCGCGTGCCGCTGTTCATCACCAAGAACAGCAAGTGGTATCCGGGTAACAGCGGCGGCGTGCCTGCCGTGTCGGGCGTCACCGGCCAGGACCTGGCCCTGACCTGGAGCCTGGACGAAGCCGGTCCGGCCGTCACCGACGACCGCCAGCGCACCAACCGCCTGGTCGTCAACGACGAAGGCGTGGTGGCCGGCTGGGATTACCGCGTCGGCCTGAACGTCTCGCAGAGCACCCGCGAAGTGAGCTGGAAGAGCGGCTTCTTCTCGACCCCGGGCATCTACGCCGGCGTCGCCAACGGTTCGCTCAACCCGTTCGGCGTGCAGGACGCGACCGGCCAGGCTTACCTCGAGAGCATCCGCATGGATGGCAAGACCTACCGCAGCGCCAACGTGAAGTTCTACGGCACCGACGTCAACTTCTCGCGTTCGCTGCGCGAGCTGCCGGGCGGTTCGCTGGCACTGGCGATCGGCGGCGACGTGCACCGCGAAGTCTCGCGCGACACCAGCCAGCAGTTTGCCGACCTGGTGACCTACAAAGTCTCGGGCGCCCCGGGCGCCCAGTCCGGCGGCGCGCGCAACGTGTCCGCCCTGTACGCCGAGATCGATGCGCCGGTGACCAAGGCGCTGGACCTGACCGGCGCCATCCGCGTCGACCGCTTCAGCGACTTCGGCTCGACCGTCAACCCGAAGATCAGCGCCCGCTGGGAGGCCAGCAAGCAGCTCATGCTGCGCGCCACCGCCAGCACCGGCTTCCGCGCCCCGACCCTGCCGGAACTGTACGGCACCCCGCGCGTGCTGACGCCGTCGACCAACCGCTGGGATGACCCGCTGCTGTGCCCGAGCCCGACCCCGTCGATCCCGAACACCGGCACGCTCAATCCGAAGTACGCGAACCTGAACCTGGACCCGGCCACCGTCTGCAACACCCGCCTGACGACCCTCACCGGCGCCAACCCGAACCTGCAGCCGGAGAAGGCCAAGACCTTCACCGCCGGCATCGTGATGGAACCGGTCAAGAACTCGATGGTCTCGTTCGACTTCTGGGACGTGCGCATGAAGGGCACCATCGCCCAGATGACCGAGGACACGATCTTCAGCAACCCGGACAAGTACTCCTACCTGTTCGTGCGTAACCCGGACGGCACGCTGAAGTACATCGACGTCTCGCGCATGAACCTGGGCGGCCTGCACACCCAGGGCATCGACGTCAGCGGCAGCTACGTGTACCCGACTGCGACCATGGGCAAGTTCGGCGTCGCGCTGGACGGCACCTACGTTCGCAAGTACGAGACCCAGACCGAATCGGGCGGCCCGTGGAACGACAGCGTGGGCCAACCGGGCGCGCTGGCGACCGGCGGCACCGCGTCCAACACCTACGTGTTCCGCTGGAAGTCGAACCTGCGCTTCTCGTGGTCGTACAAGAGCTTCGGCGCGACGCTCACCCAGGCTTACACCTCGCACTACATCGACACCAATGCACTGCCGACCCAGCAACCGGGCCAGCCGTTCTACAACGTGATCTCGCCGTACAAGATCTACAACCTGTCGACCAACTACAAGTTCACCAAGAACTTCAAGCTGAACTTCGGTATCAACAACCTGAAGGACGTGAACCCGCCGCTGTCGAACCAGCGCCTGTCCTCGCGTGTCGTCTTCGCGCGTAACATCGCCAAGCCGATCGGCCGTACCTACGTCATCCGCGGCGAATATACGTTCTAAGCGCCTGGCGTTCGCAAGCCGGCCGGCACCTGCCGGCCGGCTTGTTCTTCACCCGAGACACCGCAATGAATCGACTGTCTTACCGCAGCGCCGCCGCCCTTGCCGGGGCGGTACTGCTTCCCTTGCTGCTGGCCGGATGCGACACCGTTCCGCGCGCGCAGCAGGCAGCACTGGCCAACCAAGCCTGGGTCGCCGACCTTGGCGACGGCCGCTACAAGAATCCCGTCCTCCACGCCGACTACTCCGACCCGGATGCGATCCGCGTGGGCGACATGTTTTACATGACCTCGTCCAGCTTCAACAGCGCGCCCGGCCTGCCCCTGCTGGCCTCGCGCGACATGGTCAACTGGGAGCTGGTCGGCCACGCGCTGCCGCGCCAGGTGCCGGATGCGCACTTCTCGGTGCCGCGCCACGGCGACGGCGTATGGGCGCCCTGCCTGCGCTACCACGATGGCAAATTCTGGATCTTCTACCCCGATCCCGACTTCGGCATCTACGTCATCACTGCCGACAAATTCGAAGGCCCCTGGAGCGCACCGCGCCTGCTCCTGGCCGGCAAAGGCCTTGAAGACCCGACCCCGCTGTGGGACGACGACGGCCAGGCCTGGCTGCTGCACGGCTGGGTCAAGAGCCGCGCCGGCATCAACAACCTGCTCACCCTGCGCCGCATGGCGCCCGACGCCAGCCGCGTGCTGGACGAACAGGGCGAGACCATCATCGACGGCGGCAAGCTGCCCAACTACCGCACCCTCGAAGGGCCGAAGTTCTACAAGAACGAAGGCTGGTACTACGTGTTCGCGCCCGCCGGCGGCGTGGAGGAAGGCTGGCAGGCGGTGTTCCGCTCGCGCAGCATCCACGGGCCGTATGAAGTGCGCACCGTGATGGACCAGGGGAACAGCCCCGTCAACGGCCCGCACCAGGGCGCATGGGTGCGCGCGCAGGACGGCGCCGACTGGTTCCTGCACTTCCAGGACAAGGGCGCCTACGGCCGCGTGGTGCACCTGCAGCCGATGCGCTGGGCCGACGGCTGGCCCATCATCGGCGAGGACGGCCCGCATCCGGGAACCGGCCAGCCGGTGCTCACGCATGCAAAGCCGGTCGCCGGCATGCCGGTGAAGGTACCGGCGACCTCGGATGAATTCGACGCGCCCGTGCTCGGCCTGCAGTGGCAGTGGAACGCCAATCCGCAGCCAGGCTGGTATTCGCTGGCGGAGCGCCCCGGCACGCTGCGCCTGCATACCGTCGTCGCCCCGGAAGCCGCCGGCTACGTGCGCGCCACGCCGTCGATCCTGGCGCAAAAGCTTCCGGCGCCGGCCTTCGTCGTGAACACCCATCTTCAGCTCAACGACGCGGCCGACGGCGACCGCGCGGGGCTCATCGTCAACGCCATGCAGTACGCCTGGATCGGCCTGCGCAAGAGCGGCGATGCAACCCAGCTGGTGTACACCACCTGCTCCCCAGCCAAGCAACGCTGCACCGAAGCGCCCACGGTCGTCCTCGAACATGCGCCCTCCTCGCTCTACCTGCGCATGCAGATGAGCGAAGGCGCGGTGGCCCGCTTCGCCTACAGTCTCGATAACAGCAACTTCGTCACGGTCGGGCAGCCCTTCGGCGTCAGCAAGGGCCGCTGGGTCGGCGCGCAGGTCGGCCTGTTCAGCGTCGGCGACAAGCCGGGCGCCGCACAGTCCAGCGCCGACTTCGACTACTTCCGCGTCACCGCACACTAAAGGCTTCAATATGAACAAGCAGATCAACGAACAACGCCGCCTGGTCCTGCGCGGGACCGCCGCCGCGGCAGCCCTGCTGGCCACTGGCGGCAGCGCCTTCGCCGCCGCGGCCAGCGCCAATCCCTGGGCCGAGGCCGACCGCATCATCAAGTTCTTCGCCAAGCCGCTGTCCTTCCGCAAGGAGGACTTCGCCATCACCAGCTTCGGCGCGGCCTCATGCGAGGTGGTGCAGGCCGAAGCCTGGGTCTCGTTCACCGACCGCGACCAGGTCACGACACCGGCGCCGGGCGCCAAGGACTGCAGGCCCGCCATCGCCGCCGCCATCGCCGCCTGCCACAAGGCCGGCGGCGGCCGCGTGCTGATCCCGGCCGGTAACTGGTTGTGCGCCGGCCCGATCGTGCTGCTGTCGAACGTGAACGTGCACCTCGCGAAAGGCGCCCACGTCTACTTCAGCAACAACCCGGCCGACTACGCAAAATACGGCGAATTCGACTGCGGCGCCAACGGCAAGCTGACCATGTCGCGATGGGAAGGCAACGACTGCCTGAACTACTCGCCGCTGGTCTATGCGCGCGGCCAGAAGAACATCGCCCTCACCGGCGAAGACTGGACCTCGATCCTCGACGGCCAGGCCGGCCTGCCCTTCAACGGCGATCCGGATTGCTGGTGGTCGTGGAAGGGCCGCGTACGCAAGGGCATCGACCACGTGCCGCACACCCCGGGCAAGACCGAGGTCGCGATCAACCCGATCAACCCGGCCTCGCTGGCCGAAGCGGCACCGCACCTGTCGGCCGAGGAAGCGAACCGCATCCAGGGCGGCGACAAGGACTTCCAGGCCGACACCCACCTGCTGCGCGCGCTGGCCGAGGCCAGGGTCCCGGCCGAGAAGCGGGTGTTCGGCATCGGCCACTACCTGCGCCCGCACGGCGTGCAGTTCGTCGACTGCACCGGCGTGCTGTGCGCAGGCTACCAGCTCAATCACACGCCGTTCTGGCAGCACAACCCGGTCGGCTGCCGCGACCTGCACGCCAAGGGCGTGTTCGCCAACAGCATGGGCCCGAACAGCGACGGCTTCGATCCCGAATCCTGCCATCGCGTGCTGATCGAAGGCTGCCAGTTCAACACCGGCGACGACTGCATCGCGATCGATTCGGGCAAGGGCCCTGACACCCAGTACGGCCCGTCGGAAGACGTGGTGGTGCAGGACTGCGTGATGCAGAGCGGCCATGGCGCGCTGACGCTGGGCTCGATCATGTCGGGCGGTATCCAGAACGTGTACGCGCAGCGCCTGCTGTTCGAGAACAAGCACTGGAAGACCGATCCGCTGAACATCGCGATCCGCCTCAAGACCAATATGAGCCGCGGCGGCTTCCTGCGCAACTTCTACGTGCGCGACGTGAAGATCCCGAACGGCATCAGCACCAAACCCTCGTTCTACAAGCCGGCCAAGGGTTCGGGCATCCCGGCCGACACCGTGGCCAGCGGCGCCGGCGCCGTCATCACTTTCGATTGCGACTACGACGCGGCCAACGACACCGTGCGTACCCGTCCGCCGGAGGTCCACAACGTGCACATCTCCGGCATCACGGTCGGCAATGTGGCGGTCAAGGGCGGCAGCTTCTCGTGCTACCAGCCGCTGGTCGTGCTCGGCCCGGTCGCGGCCAACTACAACGGCAGCGGCAACCCGGTCATCAAGCCGGTCGCCAACGTGACCATCAGCGACTGCGATTTCGGCACGCCGGTCAACAGCGAAAAGCCGTTCTACCTGTACAACGCGCGCGACATCAAGCTCAAGAACGTAAAGGTCGGCTCGCAGATCGTCAACCAAACCCTCTCCTCCTGAAAGAACACGATGAACAAGCATCTCACCGCATTCGCCGCCGCGCTGCTGCTGCCGCTGGCCGGCGCGCAGGCCGCCACGCTCGCCCCGATCCGCGTGATCCTGGTCGGCGACTCCACCATGGCATCGCGCAGCGGCTACGGCGACGCGCTGTGCCAGCGCTTCAGTCTTGAGGTCACCTGCATCAACCTGGCCAAGGGCGGCCGCAGCTCGGGCAGCTTCCGCCAGGAAGGCCGCTGGAAAGAGGTGCAAGACCTGCTGCGCGACGGCGGCAAGTTCAAGGCCAGTTACGTGCTGGTGCAGTTCGGGCACAACGACCAGCCGGGCAAGCCGGGCCGCTCGACCGACCTGGTGACCGAGTTCCCCGTCAATATGGCC
>JAEWEK010000082.1 GCA_023389425.1 Pseudomonadota bacterium
GTCCAGTACCGTTGAACTGCACCGCGTCTTCAAATCCACGCCGGACCGCGTGTATCGCGCCTTCACCACCGCCGGCGCCTTCGCCAAATGGCTGCCGCCGCACGGCTTCTTCGGCACGGTGCACGACATGGACGTGCGCGTCGGCGGCCGCTACAGCATGTCCTTCACTAACCTGACGACCAATCACACGCATTCGTTCAGCGGCGAGTACCTGGAGCTGGAACCTGACCTGAGCCTGCGTTACACGGCCGAATTCGACGATCCCAACCTGCCCGGGCGGATGCAGACGTCGGTATCGATCCGCGAGGTTTCCTGCGGCGTCGAAGTGAAGATCAGGCAGGAAGGCATCCCTTCGGTGATCCCGGTCGACGCCTGCTATCTTGGCTGGCAGGAATCGCTGGAGCTGCTCGCCAAACTGGTCGAGCCTGAAATCGGCGACTAGCCGGCCGCCCTGGCGGCATCGGCCCGCGCGAAGTGGGCCATCTGGTCGGCATGCGCCTTCTTGAATGCGGGGCGCTCCACGGCGCGCGCGAGGTAGTCCTGGCAGGCAGGATGCGAGGCCAATCCGCCGAAGCGGTCGACCAGGCGCAGCACGTCGGCCATCAGCAGGTCCGCCACCGTGAACGAGCCGGCCAGCCATTCGCGGCTGGCCAACACGGTTTCCATGTGGCCGAGGCGCTTCTGCAGGAAAGCGTCGAACTGCTGCACGCCGTCGCCGCTGCTTTTCCAGAACTGGAACAGCCCCCACGGCAGGCTCGCCATTTCGACTGAATTGAGCGCCGCGAACAGCCATTCGATCGCCTCGCTGCGCAGGCGCGGATTGGCCGGCAGCAGGCGTTCGCTCTTTTCGCCCAGGTGCAGCAGGATGGCGCCGGATTCGAAGATCGAAAGATCGCCGTCGGTAAGCCACGGAACCTGGCCGAAGGGCTGATGCGCAAAGTGCTCGGCGCCACGCTCGGCGAAGGGCACGCTCGCCACGCGGTAAGGCAGCTGCGCTTCCTCCAGCGCCCAGCGCACGCGCAGGTCGCGCACGAAACCCCGTGGCAGTTCGGGGACCCAGTCGAAGGTGGTGAGCACGAGTTCAGACATGCCTTATCTCCAGTGAGGTGAGAACGTCCTTCAGGATTTCCGCGGCTTCTCCCGCCCGATCCAGTACAGCAGCACGATCAGCGCGGCGTAAGGAATGATCGACAGCGCATCCGAACTCGCCCCGGCGAAGAACGGATTCACCGCCTCCGCCCACTTGTTCATCGTGTTGTCGAAATCGGTCATCACACCGGCCGTGACGGCGATGATGATGCCGGCCAGCGCGCCGCCGGCGATATAACCCGACGCCAGCAGCGTGCCCGGGCTGCGGTCGCCTGCGGCCTGGCATTCGTGATCGCTCAGCCCTTCGTACTGCGGCAGCTTGTTGTTGCGGCGGTCGACCAGCCAGCGGATGATGCCGCCGATCGCGATCGGCAGCGTCGACACCAGCGGCAGGTATACGCCCACCGTGAACGCCAGCGACGACACGCCGGCCACCTCCAGCACGATGGTGATCATCACGCCGAACAGCACCAGAGTCCACGGCAGCTGGCGATCGAGGATGCCCTTGATGATGTAGGACATCAGCACCGCCTTGGGCGCGTCGAACTTCTTCACTTCCGATCCGTCCGGACGCGTGTGGAACTGGCCGTTGATGCCAGGGTCGACCAGGTAGGCCAGCTTGCCGTCGTTCCCGACGAGGTACTTGCCGGCCGGGCCGCCCACGGTATCGGTCTTCTGCCAGACCTTGTAGGTGTTGTGGTCCGATGCCGCCTGCGGGCCTTGCAGCTGCGCGGTCGCGCTCAGCTTCGATGCATCGACGACGATGCCGGGCGCCACCTTCGCGGCCGGCACGTACACGGTGCCGGCATCGTTCAGCTTCAACAGGATCGGCCCGAGAATCAGCGCCGACGCCAGCGCGCCTGCCAGGATCGCATACTGCTGCAGCTTCGGCGTGGAGCCGACCAGGAAGCCGGTCTTCAGGTCCTGCGAGGTGGTGCCCGCGTTACTGGCCGCGATGCAGACGATGGCGCCAACCGACAGCGCGGTGACGTAATAGCGGCCGCCGGTCCAGCCCATGATCAGGAAGATCAGGCAGGTGAACAGCAGCGTGGCCACCGCCATGCCGGAAATCGGATTGGACGAGGAACCGACTTCGCCGGTCAGCTGCGACGACACCGTCGAGAACAGGAAGCCGAAGGCCAGGATGAGCAGGCCTCCCAGCACGTTCATGTGCAGCGGCGTGGCGAAGGTGATGGCGGCGACGATGGCCAGGCAGCCGATCGCCACCCACTTGAACGGGATGTCCTGCTCGGTGCGCAGCGACTGGTTGGCGGCGCTGGCCTTGCCCACGCCCTGCAGGCCCTTCCTCAGACCGTGCCAGATGGTCGGCATCGAACGCACGAGGCTGATCAGGCCGCCCGCCGCCACCGCGCCCGCGCCGATGTACAACACGTAGGCGCTGCGAATATCGTCCGGCGACATATCGCGGATCAGCATGGTGCCCGGCGCCACCGGCACGTTGAGCGAATCGCCGAAGAACTTGATCATCGGGATCAGCATCATGTACGACAGGACGCCGCCGCCCGCCATGATCATGGCGATGCGCGGGCCGATGATGTAGCCGACGCCCAGCAGCTCGGGCGAAATCTCCGCGCCCATCGAGCCGGCCTTGAGCGGCGCGTCGAAAATGAAATTGACCGTGTCCTTCCACAGCTTCAGCGAAATGCTCAGCACCTTGTACAGCAGGCCGAGGCCGAAGCCGCCGAAGATGACGTAGGCGCGCCGCCGCGCATCCCTGGCGTCGTCCGAATTCTCGTCCAGCGCCTCGCCGGCGGCCAGGCGCGAACCGGGCGTGGCGCCGGCCTTGAGCACTTCGGCGCAGGCCGTCCCTTCCGGGAATTTGAGTTCGCGGTGCTGGGCGACGATCATCGTGCGGCGCATCGGGATCATCATCAGGATGCCCAGCAGGCCACCCAGCACCCCGACCAGCATCACGCGCGTGATCTCGAGGTCGAAGCCAAGGATCATAATCGCCGGCATGGTGGCGCCGAGGCCGAAGGCCAGCGATTCGCCCGCCGAGCCGGCAGTCTGGGTGATGCTGTTTTCAAGGATGGACAGCTCGCGCGCGCCGAACTTGCGGGCGATGCCGAACAGCGTGATCGCGATGACCGCCACCGGAATCGATGCGCTCACCGTCAGGCCCACTTTCAGCACCAGGTACAGCGAGGAGGCGCCGAACACCATGCCCAGCAGCGTCCCGATAATCAGGGCACGCCAGGTCATCTCGGGCAGGTGCGCGCTCGCCGGGATGTACGGCTTGACGTCGGCCGGGCTGGGGTCGTAAGGCATTCGGATTCCTTGTAAAGTATTGTCGGGCAGCCTGTTCGGTGCCGCCCGCCGGTGCGCGCAAGCCGAGACTATGGCACAGTCGGTAGAGGATGGAAAGCGCATTATAATGGCCGCCGAATGGCCCGGATCGGCTCCCGGCCAAACCTAGAGGGTTCAGTTTTGACAAAATCGAACGTGCTGCCACGGCAGCGACCTGGCCGCCCCGGCGGCTTCATCCTGCTGGCGCTCGCCGCCCTGCTTCTCATCATCGCCGGCGTCGCCGCCGTGTTCGCGTACAGGGTCATGCGCAACGTGCCGTCGATCGACGCGGTGACCGACTACCGCCCCAAGATCCCGCTGCGTATTTATACGGCCGACCACGTGCTGATCGGCGAATTCGGCGAGGAGCACCGCGACTTCGTCCCCATCGCGAAGATCCCCGACATGATGAAGAAGTCCGTGCTCGCCATCGAGGACACGCGCTTCTACGAGCACAGCGGTGTGGACTGGTGGCGCGCGCTCGGCGCGGCCCGCTCCAACGTGGTGCACGGCTTCGGCGCCAGCGGCGGCTCCACCATCACCATGCAGGTGGCGCGCAACTTCTTCCTCTCGCGCGACAAGGTCCCGTCGCGCAAGCTGACCGAGGTCCTGCTGGCCTACAAGATCGAGAACGCCCTGACCAAGGACCAGATCCTCGAGCTGTACATGAACCAGATCTATCTCGGCCAGCGCTCCTTCGGCTTCTCCAGCGCCGCCCGTACCTACTTCGGCAAGACGCTCGACCAGCTCACCATCGCCGAAACCGCGATGCTGGCCGGCCTGCCGCAAAATCCCTCGCGCCACAACCCGGCCGTGGCGCCGAAACGGGCGCGCCAGCGTCAGCACGCGGTGCTGGGCCGCATGCGCGAGCTGAAGTTCATCACGCAGGAACAGTACGAACAGGCGATGCACGAGCCGCTGCGCGTCAATACGCGCGGGCAGGAATACGACGTGCATGCCGAATACGTGGCCGAGCTGGCGCGCCAGCAGGTGTACGCCCAGTTCAAGGAAGACGCTTACACCAAGGGCATCACCGTCACCACCACGATCCTGAAGGCCGACCAGCAGGCCGCCTACGAATCGCTGCGCCGCAACGTGCTGGCCTACGACCAGCGCCACGGCTATCGCGGCCCGGAAGCACGCATCGAGCTGCCGGAGAACACCGAGGAGCGCGAGGACGCCATCGTCGAAGCGATCCAGAAGGCGCGGCCGAGCGATGGCCTGCCCGCCGTGGTGGTGCTGTCCGCATCGCCCAAGCTGGTCAAGGTGGAAAACGCCGCCGGCGACATCATCGACATCACCGGCGACGGCCTGAAGCTGGCCACCAACGCACTCAAGGAAAGCGCCAAGGATTCAGTGAAGATCGCGCCCGGCGCCGTCATCCGTATTTACCGCGAAGGTCCCAAGGGCACCTGGACCATCACCCAGGTGCCGCAGGTGGCGGCGGCCTTCGTCGCGATGGACGCCGATACCGGCGCCTACCGCGCCCTGGTCGGCGGCTTCGATTTCGGCCTGCAGAAGTTCAACCACGTGACCCAGGCCTGGCGCCAGCCCGGCTCCGGCATCAAGCCCTTCATCTATTCGGCGGCGCTGGACAAGGGCTATTCGCCGGCGACGAAGATCCTGGACGAACCGCTCGAAATGCCGGGCGAGGACGCCGGCAAGACCTGGGCGCCGCAGAACGACGACGGCAAGTGGGACGGCCAGGTCACGATGCGCACCGCGCTGGCGCAGTCGAAGAACGTGGCCTCGGTACGCCTGCTGCGCGCCGAGACGGTGCCCTATGCGCACGAATACCTCGGCAAGTTCGGCTTCGACCTGGCGCGCCAGCCGAAGAACTTCACGCTGGCTCTGGGCACCGGCGCCGTCACGCCGGAGCAGATGGTCGGCGCCTACGCGGTCTTCGCCAACGGCGGCTACAAGGTCCAGCCTTACCTGATCTCCAAGATCCAGGACGGCGACGGCAAGGTCATCGCCGAGACCAGGACGCCGGAAGTGCGCGTGGAAGAGAACCGTGTGCTCGACCCGCGCAACGTGTACGTGATGGACACCATGCTGCGCGACGTGGCCCGCGTCGGTACCGGTGCCGAAGCCACGCGCCGCATCGGCCGCACCGACCTGGCCGGCAAGACCGGCACCACCAGCGACGCCATGGACGGCTGGTTCTCCGGCTACGGCGGCGGCGTTGTCGCGGTGGCCTGGATGGGCTACGACGAACCGCGCTCGCTGGGCGGCAAGGAGTTCGGCGCGACCGTGGCGCTGCCGCTGTGGATCGACTACATGCACGTGGCGCTGGCCAAGCGCCCGGCACAGGACCTGGCGGTGCCGGACGGCGTGGTGCGCGAGAACGACGACTGGATCTACAGCGAGTTCGCCGAGACGCCCGACCGCAAGTACATCGACATCGATCCGAACGCAGAGCCGCAGCCGGGCGATCCCGCGGCCGCCGGCGCCGCTCCGCAGGACGGCGCGACCCTGCCGCCGCCGGCCGACCATCCGCTGGCCGCGCCAACTGCGCCGGTGCGCCCGCTGCCGCCACAGGCACAGTCGCAGGTGCCGGTGCGGCCCATCACGCTGCCGCCGCCGCCGGGCGAACATCCGCTGGCCGCACCGGCGGGACGCTGAACGCGAGGAGATCGAATGCCCTTCCAGATCGAGCAAAAACTGGTCATCGGCGTGGCATCCAGCGCGCTGTTCGATCTCTCCGCATCGCACCAGGTCTATCTCGACAGCGGCCCCGAGGAGTACCGCAAGTACCAGGAACAGCACATCGACCAGATCCTCGGGCGCGGCGTGGCCTTTCCCTTCATCCGCCGCTTCCTGAACATCAACCGCCACTTTCCGAAGCAGGCGCCGGTCGAGGTGGTGCTGTTCTCGCGGAATTCGCCCGAAACCGGCCTGCGCGTGATGCGCTCCATCGCCCACTATGGCCTGGACATCACCCGCGCCGGTTTCATGAGCGGGCAATCGCCCTACGCCTACCTGCCGGCCTTTAACGTGTCGCTGTTCCTGTCGGCGAACGAGGAAGACGTGCGCAACGCCATCGCCGCCGGCCATCCGGCCGGACTGGTGCTGCCTTCCCAGATCGCCGACGACGAGGCCGACGAGGAGCTGCGCGTGGCCTTCGACTTCGACGGCGTGATCGCCGACGACGAATCCGAAGCCGTGTTCAAGCGCGACGGCATCGACGAATTCCACGCCCACGAGATGCTGCATGCGGCGCGCCCGCACCAGCCAGGCCCGCTGGCCGACCTGTTCCGCCAACTGGCGCTGATGCAGCGGCTGCAGGAGCGTGCGCAAAAGCGCGATCCGTCTTACAAGAAGGTCGTGCGCATCGCGATCATCACGGCGCGCAGCGCGCCGGCCCATGAACGCGTGGTCACCACGCTCAAGAGCTGGGGCGTGTCGGCCGACGAGACCTTTTTCCTCGGCGGGATGAACAAGGCGCGCGTGCTGTCGGTCTTCAGGCCGCACATCTTCTTCGACGACCAGCTCAGCCACCTGAAATCGCCGCTCGACGTCAGCGTCCCGATGGTGCACGTGCCTTTCGGCGTCGCCAACCGCCTGCCCGCCGCCTGAGCGATGAGCCGCACCGGCCGCCTGTTCCAGCTGATGGACGCCCTGCGCGGCAACCGCCGCCCGGTGACGGCCGCCGCGCTGGCCGACAAGCTGGACGTCTCCGAACGCACCATCTACCGCGACATCCAGTCCCTGTCCCAGCTCGGCGCACCGATCGAAGGCTCGGCCGGCGTCGGCTACCTGCTGCGCGCCGGCTTCTTCCTGCCGCCGCTGATGTTCGACGCCGACGAGCTGGAAGCGCTGGTATTGGGCGCGCGCTGGGTCGGCCACCAGGGCGACGATGCGCTGACCGACGCCGCCAGGCGCGCCCTGGCAAAGATCGCCACCGCCACCCCGAGCGACCTGCGCGACCACATGGCCGATACCAGCCTGTGGGTGCCGGTCGGCCCTGCCGGCAAGAAGACCGTCGATCCCTTCCTGCGGCCGGCGCGCGAAGCGATCCGCCGCCAGTACAAGCTGCGCATCGACTACCGCGACGAGAACGGCGCCGAGTCCGAGCGCACCGTGTGGCCGTTCGCGCTGGCCTATTTCCAGGACCGCCGCATCCTCGCCGCCTGGTGCGAGCTGCGCGCCGCCAACCGCCACTTCCGGGTCGACCGCATCGCCGGCGTGCACGCCACCGACGTGCGCTATCCGCGTCCGCGCCACGAACTGCTGCGCGCCTGGCGCGCCGAACTCGGTGTGACGCAAGACTCCTGACAGAATCTGTCATGGCACTTGCTTAAGATTGCCACATCAATCACCTGAACGGAGACGGCAATGCACCTGTACTACCACCCCTACTCGTCCAACGCACGCCGCGTGACCATGGTCGCCAGGCACCTCGACATCCCGCTGGAGCTGGTGGAGATCAACCTGGCCAGCGCGGACGACCGCCGCCGCCTGAACGAAGTCAACCCGAACAGCAAGATCCCGGTGCTGCTCGACGACGGCTTCACGCTGACCGAGTCGTGCGCCATCATGCAGTACCTCGCCGACAGCAAGCCGGGACAGAAGCTCTACCCGCTCGATCCGCTGGCCCGGGCCGACGTCAACCGCTGGATGTTCTGGTCCAACCAGCACTTCTCGCCGGCGGTCGGCGTCATTGTGTGGCAGAACGTGTGGAAGAAGCTGGTCGAGGGGACCGACCCGGATCCGGCCGAACTGGCGCGCGGCACCCGCGAACTCGAACGCTTCGCCACGGTGCTCGACAACCATCTCGCCGGCCGCGAATGGCTGTGCGGCGATGCGCTCACGCTGGCCGATTTCGCGGTCGCGGCGCCGTTGATGTACAACGCGAGCGCCCGCGTGCCGGTCGACCAGTATGCCAATCTGCTGGCGTGGTTCGCCCGCGTCGGGCAGCTGCCGGCATGGCGCGACACCGAACCGGTCTGGTAAGCGGCATACCTCCAGCAGCGCGGCAACCCAGCGGTCCGGCGGGACGCATCCCCTTCGTCTATAATTGACAACCCGTTCCGCCGTTAAGTTGGTTCGCGCTGCATGTCCTTCGATCTCAAAAAGCATCTCCCAAAACCGGGCCAACGCTTCGCCCTGCCCAGCCTGTACGGCTCGTCCGACGCCTATGCGCTCGCGCTCGCCGCGCACGAGATGAAGGCGAAGAAGCAGATGCTGACCGTGATCGTGGCCAATGCCAGCGACGGCCAGCGCCTGCTCGACGAAATCCCCTGGTTCGCCGACGGCAAACTGAAGTGCCACTTGCTGCCGGACTGGGAAACCCTGCCCTACGACGCCTTCTCGCCGCACCAGGACCTGGTGTCCGAGCGCCTGGCGACGCTGCACGAGATCCGCAACGGCCAGTGCGACGTGCTGGTGGTGCCCGCCTCCACCGCGCTGGTGCGCCTGGCGCCGCCGTCCTTCCTCGCCGCCTACACCTTCTTTTTCCGCCAGGGCGAACGCCTGGACGAGGCAAAGCTCAAGGCGCAGCTGACGCTGGCCGGCTACACCCACGTCACGCAGGTGATGTCCCCCGGCGAATACTCGGTGCGCGGCGGCCTGATCGACCTGTTCCCGATGGGCTCCGCGCTGCCCTACCGGATCGACCTGTTCGGCGACGAGATCGAAACCATCCGCACCTTCGACGCCGACACCCAGCGCTCGCTGTATCCGGTGAAGGAAGTGCGCCTGCTGCCGGGCCGCGAATTCCCGATGGACGAGGCCTCGCGCACCGCCTTCCGCGGCCGCTGGCGCGAACGTTTCGAGGGCGACCCGACCCGCTCGCCGATCTACCGCGACATCGGCAACGGCATCGCGCCCAGCGGCATCGAATACTACCTGCCGCTGTTCTTCGACGAGACCGCGACCCTGTTCGACTACCTGCCGCCGGAATCGCCGCTGGCACTGGTCGGCGACATCGACGGCGCCATCCAGCGCTTCTGGCTCGACACCGAGTCGCGCTACCGCTTCCTGAAGTCCGACCGCGAGCGCCCGATCCTGCCGCCGGAAGAACTCTTCCTGCGCGACGAGCAGTTCTTCGTCTGCGCCAAGCCGCACGGCCGCTGGGCCATCGCGCGCGAGCTTGACGGCCAGGCATCGGAACTGTCCGCGCCACTGCCTGACATCGCCGTCAACCGCCGCCTCGACGATCCGCTGTCCAACTTGCGCTCCTACCTGATGCAGGCGCCGGCGCGGGTGATGATCTGCGCCGAATCCAACGGCCGCCGCGAAACGCTGCAGCAGTACTTCACCGAATACAAGCTCGATCTCGCATCGGTCGACAGCTTCGAAGACCTGCGCACCACGGCTGCCCGTGTCGTGCTGGGCGTGGCGCCGCTTCAGGCCGGCTTCGTGCTGGACGAGGCCACCAGCGGCCAATTGGTGTTCATCACCGAGACCGAACTGTATGCCGGCGGCGCGCGCCGGGCCGGCCGCAAGAAGCAGGAAGCGGTCAGCCAGGTCGAATCGATGGTGCGCGACCTGTCCGAGCTGAAGATCGGCGACCCGGTGGTGCACATCAACCACGGCATCGGCCGCTACATGGGCCTGGTCAGCATGGACCTGGGCGAAGGCGCGACCGAGTTCCTGCACCTGGAATACGCCAAGGAAGCGAAGCTCTACGTGCCGGTCTCGCAGCTGCACGTGATCTCGCGCTATTCGGGCGCCTCGCCGGACGACGCGCCGCTGCACGCCCTGGGCTCCGGCCAGTGGGACAAGGCCAAGCGCAAGGCCGCCGAGCAGGTGCGCGACACCGCCGCCGAGCTGCTCAACCTCTACGCCCGCCGCGCCGCCCGACAGGGCCACACCTTCGAGTACTCGGCGACCGACTACGAAAACTTCGCCCAGAGCTTCGGTTTCGAGGAGACGCCCGACCAGGCCGAGGCCATCAACAACGTCATCCGCGACATGACCTCCGGGCGGCCGATGGACCGCCTGGTCTGCGGCGACGTCGGCTTCGGCAAGACCGAAGTCGCGCTGCGTGCCGCCTTCATCGCCGTCATGGGCGGCAAGCAGGTCGCGATCCTTGCGCCGACCACCCTGCTGGCCGAGCAGCACGCGCAGACCTTCGCCGACCGCTTCGCCGACTGGCCGGTGCGCATCGCCGAGCTGTCGCGCTTCCGGACCGGAAAGGAAGTCAACAACGCGATCAAGGGCATGGCCGACGGCACGGTGGACATCGTCATCGGCACCCACAAGCTGCTTTCGCCGGACGTGAAATTCGAGCGCCTCGGCCTTGTCATCATCGACGAGGAACACCGCTTCGGCGTGCGCCAGAAGGAAGGACTGAAGGCCCTGCGCGCCGAGGTCGACGTGCTGACCCTGACCGCGACACCGATTCCGCGCACCCTTGGCATGGCGCTGGAAGGCCTGCGCGACTTCTCCGTCATCGCCACCGCGCCGCAAAAACGCCTGGCGATCAAGACTTTCGTGCGCACCGAAGACGGCTCCGTGATCCGCGAAGCCTGCCTGCGTGAACTCAAGCGCGGCGGCCAGGTCTATTTCCTGCACAACGAAGTCGAGACCATCGAGAACCGCCGCGCCATGCTGCAGGAGCTGCTGCCGGAGGCGCGCATCGCCGTCGCCCACGGCCAGATGCACGAGCGCGACCTGGAAAAAGTGATGCGCGATTTCGTGGCGCAGCGCTTCAACGTCCTGCTGTGCACCACCATCATCGAAACCGGCATCGACGTGCCGACAGCGAACACCATCATCATGCACCGCGCCGACAAATTCGGCCTGGCCCAGCTGCACCAGCTGCGCGGCCGGGTCGGCCGTTCGCACCACCAGGCCTACGCCTACCTGCTGGTCAACGACGTGATGGGCCTGACCAAGCAGGCCCAGCGCCGCCTCGACGCGATCCAGCAGATGGAAGAACTGGGCAGCGGATTCTACCTGGCCATGCACGACCTGGAAATCCGCGGCGCCGGCGAAGTGCTGGGCGAGAACCAGTCCGGCGAGATGCTGGAGGTGGGCTTCCAGCTGTACTCCGAAATGCTGAACGAAGCCGTGCGCGCGCTGAAGGCCGGCCGCGAGCCGGACATGAGCGCCCCGCTGTCGTCCACCACCGAAATCAACCTGCACGCGCCCGCCCTGCTGCCCTCGGACTTCTGCGGCGACGTCCACGAGCGCCTGTCGATCTACAAGCGCCTCGCCAACTGCGAAAGCCAGGACAAGGTCGACGACATGCAGGAGGAGCTGATCGACCGCTTCGGCAAGCTGCCGGACCCGGTCAAGGCGCTGATCGAAACGCACCGCCTGCGCATCCTCGCCAAGTCGGTCGGCATCATCAAGATCGACGCACACGGCGAAGCGGCCAGCCTGCAGTTCATGGAAAAGCCGCCGATCGATCCGATCAAGATCATCACGCTGATCCAGAAGAACCGCCACATCAAACTGGCCGGCCAGGACAAGCTGCGCATCACGTCGAACATGCCGGACCTGCCGGCGCGCGTGAACCAGGTCAAGCAAACCATCAAACAACTACTGGCTTAATCCCATGAGCATCAATCTGGTCCTGCAGGGACCGCAGGCAGACATCGGCGCGCTGAAACAGGCCGCGGCACTGGCCCACCCGGCGCGCATCGTCGAACTGGGCGCGCACGCGATCCGCTGCGAGGACGTCCAGGCGTCCGACGAGGTGAAGCAGGCCGTACGCGAAACCGCCTACGCCCTGCAGGCCGACGCCAACTTCATCGCGGCCGGCCGCAGCCTCGCCGATTTCTCGCTGCTGGCGATGGACATGGATTCCACGCTCATCACCATCGAATGCATCGACGAGATCGCCGACATGCAGGGGCTCAAGCCCGAAGTCGCGGCGATCACCGAGGCGGCGATGCGAGGCGAGCTCGATTTCGCGGCCAGCCTGCAGCGCCGCGTGGCCCTGCTCAAGGGGCTGGACGTGAACGCCCTGCAGCGCGTGTACGACGAGCGCCTGCGCATCTCGGTCGGCGGCGAGGCGCTGCTCGAAACGATCCAGGCGGCCGGCCTGAAGACCCTGCTGGTCTCCGGCGGCTTTACCTTCTTCACCGAACGCCTCAAGCCGCGCCTTGGCCTGGACTACACGCACGCCAACGTCCTGGAAGTCGACCAGGGCGGCCGGCTGTCCGGGCACGTCGTCGGCGGCATCGTCGATGCCGAGGAAAAGATGCGCACCGTGCAGCGCGTGTGTGCCGCGATGGGAGTCGATACCGGCCGCGCCATCGTCATGGGCGACGGCGCCAACGACCTGAAGATGATGGGCGTGGCCGGCCTCTCCGTCGCCTTCCGCGCCAAGCCGGTGGTCCGTGCCCAGGCCGACATCGCCCTGAACTTCTGCGGTCTCGACGCCCTCGCGACGATCCTGGCTTGAGGCGACGATGACGGCACCCACAGCACAGCCCGCCCAGGGTCTCGTACCCGGCCTCGACGGCACGAACCTTCCTGAGCGACGATAGCGTCTGTACAAGAAGTGTTGTCCAAGTTTCGACACCGCTTGCACCTGTAACAAGCTGTAATTCCTCGCCACAAGTTCCTGAACGATCCTAATATTGTGATCGTCAGGAGGAATATCATGAAAAACCTAGTCATCGTTCTTGCGCTGGCCGCGCTCGGCGGCTGCGCTACTTACTACCCTGCGCCGGCCTACTATGGCAGCCGTACGGTCGCCGCGCCTGGGCAATGGCAAACCGTGTCGGTAACGCCGGTTGCACCGGGCACCGCCGCCGCACAGGGCGCCACCGTGGTCGACGGCACGACCACCGTCGTGCAGCCGGTTTATGCGGCGCCGGTCTATGCCGACCCGTACCCGTACTACTACGCCCCTGACCCGTATTACTGGTGGCCGCCGGTGTCGATCGGCCTTGGCTTCGGGTTCAGCAATTGCTGCCACCATTTCCGTGGCGGCGGCTTCCGCGGCGGAGTCCGTGCGGGCGGCGGCGTGCGTCACCGTTAAATCGCGCCACACCCCAAACGCAACAGCCGGCAAATCGCCGGCTGTTTTGTTTTGCGCTACCGAGATTTTCCCGGCGCACTTCTTTGGTGCAATTTTAGCATCATTACTCTTGCTAACTTACAGGTCGCTTACGCTGTCGTGGTGTGCGCCACATGGTGCGTTGCACCGTACGCATCATTTGCCGTTGACTATTTGCCACTCTACAATGACCCAAGCGATGGAAGGGCCGGGCTGCCGGACGCCAGCGTGCGGCAACACAAAAACACACTACGGAGACAGCAAATGGATTTCAAATTGAAAGCATTGGTTGCAGGTGTAGCACTGGGTTTTTCGATGTCGGGCATGGCGGCGGAGCCGATCAAGATTGGCGTCTCCGGTCCGTACACTGGCGGTTCGGCGCCGATGGGCGTGTCGATGCGTGACGGCGTACGCCTCGCGGCCGCTGAAATCAATGCCAAGGGCGGTGTCCTGGGCCGCAAGATCGAACTCGTCGAGCGCGATGACGAGGCCAAGAACGAACGCGGCGTGCAGGTCGCGCAGGAGCTGATCAACAAGGAGCACGTGATCGCCACCGTCGGCTACATCAACACCGGCGTCGCGCTGGCCTCGCAGCGCTTCTACCAGCAGGCCAGGATCCCGGTCTTGAACAACGTGGCGACCGGCTCCATCGTCACCCACCAGTTCGACAAGGAGCCGCAGAACTTCATCTTCCGTAACTCGGCCAATGACGGCATCCAGTCCGAGATGATCGCGCGCGAAGCGGTCGACCACCGCAAGTTCAAGAAGGTCGCGATCCTCGCCGACTCCACCAACTACGGCCAGCTGGGCCGCGCCGACCTTGAAAAAGCGCTGGAAAAGCGCGGCATCAAGCCGGTGGCCGAAGAGAAGTACAACATCGGCGACGTCGACATGACCGCCCAGTTGCTCAAGGCCAAGCAGGCCGGCGCCGAGATCGTGCTCACCTACGGCATCGGCCCCGAGCTGGCGCAGATCGCCAACGGCATGGAGAAGATCGGCTGGCACGTGCCCATCGTCGGCAGCTGGACCCTGGCGATGGCGAACTTCATCGACAACGCCGGCAAGAACGGCGAAGGCACGCGCATGCCGCAGACCTTCATCCAGGATCCGGACACGCCGCGGCGCAAGGCTTTCATCGACGCCTACGTCAAGGACTACAAGCCGCAAGGCGGCCGCATGCCGTCGGCAGTGTCGGCCGCGCAGGGCTACGACTCGATCTACCTGCTGGCCGCGGCGATCAAGCAGGCCAACAGCACCGACGGCACCAAGATCGCCCAGGCGCTCGAGAACCTGCACGAAAAGGTCGAAGGCGTCGTCACCACCTACAACAAGCCTTACAGCCACACCGACCACGAGGCCATCAACTTCGACAACACGAAGATGGGCGAAGTGCAGAACGGACGCGTCGTACTGGCCAAGTGAGGCCTCGTTAGCAATGCCGTGCAGTGGCCGGTCTTGGGCGACTCAAGGCCGGCCATTTTTCTGTTGACCGGGAGGGCCTGCCTTCCCACGGGTGGAAAACGATGGATATCCTTCTGCAGCTGGTCTTTTCTGGAATCGCGCTGGGCATGATCTATGCCGTCATCGCGTTCGGTTACCAACTCACTTTCGCCACTTCCGGCACCCTGAACTTCGGCCAGGGCGAGGCGCTGATGCTGGGCGCGCTGGTCGGCCTGTCGCTGGTCGGCACCATCCACGGCGGCCCTTACATGAGCTACTGGATGATGATCCCGCTGGTGATGATCTTCGGCGCGCTGCAGGGCACGCTGGTCGAATGGGTCGGCGTGCGGCCGGCGATCAAGATCAAGTCCGAATTCGGCTGGATCATGTCGACCATCGCGCTCGCCATCATCTTCAAGAACATCGCCGAGAACGTGTGGAGCAAGGACACGCTGCCCTTCCCCTCGCCGCTGTCGCAAGTTCCGATTCATATCCTGGGCGCCAACGTGCAGCCCATGCAGCTGGCGGTGGTCGTCGGCGCGCTGGCCATCATGGCCGCGGTCGAGATCTTCAACCGCAAGTCCATTTACGGCAAGGCGGTGGTCGCCACCTCCAACGACCGCGACGCCGCTGGCCTCATGGGCATCAATACCCGCATGGTCATCACCTTCTCGTACGCACTGTCGTCCGCGACGGCGGCGCTGGCCGGCGTGCTGGTCGCACCGCTGACGCTGACCAGCGCGAACATGGGTGCCTCGCTTGGCCTGAAGGCCTTCGCGGTGGCGATCATCGGCGGACTGACCTCGGGCATGGGCGCCATCGTCGGCGGCATCATCCTCGGCGTGGCCGAGACGGCGGCGGGCTTTTACATCTCAACCGGCTACAAGGACGTGCCGGGGCTCGTGCTCCTGCTGCTGGTGCTGGCGGTGAAACCGTCCGGCCTGTTCGGCAAAGCCGCGATCAAGAAGGTCTGAGCATGAAGAAGATCCTCCTTTCGATCATCGGAATCGCGCTGCTGGCGGTCTACCCGCAGCTCATCACGAACCCTTACTACGTTCACCTCGTCGAAACCATCCTGATCTACGCGATCCTGCTGTTCGGCCTGGACATCGTGGTCGGCTACACCGGGCAGGTGTCGCTTGGCCACGCCGGCCTGTTCGGCGTCGGCTCCTACGTCACCGGTGTGCTCATCATGAAGTACAGCGTGGCCTGGTATGTCGCGATTCCGGCGTCGATTGCCGGCACCGCGCTGTTCGGCGTGATCCTGGCGCTGCCGGCCCTGCGCGTCACCGGGCCTTACCTCGCGATGGTGACGCTGGCCTTCGGCACCATCATCCAGATTCTCATCAACGAGACCACCGACCTGACCAACGGGCCGATGGGGATCACGCTGTCCAAGCCCGAGATGTTCGGCGCGCCGCTGTCGGACACCAACTTCTTCTACATGGTGGCGATCTTCATGGTGCTGTCGCTGCTGGTGGTGGACCGCCTGCTGCGATCGCACCTCGGCCGCGCATTCGAAGCGCTGCGCGACAGCCCGATCGCGTCGGACTGCATGGGGGTGTCGGTGTACCGCTACAAGGTCTACGCCTTCGTCATCAGCGCCGGTTTCGCGGGCCTGGCGGGAAGCCTGTATTCGTACTCTGAGCAGTACATCTCGCCCAACACCTACAGCTTCGAACTCACCATCCTGTTCCTGCTGGCGGTGATCATGGGCGGCCGCAAGACCCGCTCCGGCGCGATGATCGGCGCCATCATCGTCGTCATGCTGCCCAGCGTGCTGCAGGACGTGGCGCTGTTCCGCCAGATCGCGATCGCCGCCGCCGTGGTCGGCGTGGTCGGTTCCGCCATCGCGCTGGCCCGCAAGCGCAGCACGCCGGCCAAGGTGGCAGTTCCACTGTTAGTCACCATCGGCATGGTCATCGTCTCGTACAAGATCAGCAATATGGTCGACTGGCGCCTCACCATCTTCGGCCTGATGACGCTGTTCGTCGTCTACTACCTGCAGGACGGGATCGTCGGCTACCTGCGCAGCCTGGTCGGACGCGGCGTGCTCCACACCAAGGCCGTCGCGGACAGCAAGCAGGCCGACGCCTTCGAGGGCGTGCGCAAGGAAGCCGAGGGCGGCACGCTGCTGCAAGCGCAGAAGGTGCTGATGCAGTTCGGTGGCCTGAAGGCGCTGAACCAGGTCGACCTCGTCGTCACGCGTGGCACCGTGCACGGCCTGATCGGGCCGAACGGTTCGGGCAAGAGCACGATGATGAACGTCCTCACCGGCATCTACAAGCCGACCGACGGCAAGGTGGAGTTCGCGGGCGCCGTCATCAGCGGCAAATCTCCGTCGCAGATCGCGCTGGGCGGCATCGCGCGCACCTTCCAGAACGTGCAGCTGTTCGGCGAGATGACCGCGACCGAGAACGTGCTGGTCGGCCTGCACCACACCTTCCGCTCGACCGTGGGCGACGCGATGCTGCACACGCCGCGTATCGTCCGCGAGGAACGGGCGGCGCGCGAACGCGCCGCCGCCATACTCGATTTCGTGGGCCTGTCCGAACTGGCCGACGAGGAGGCGCGCAACCTCCCCTACGGCAAACAGCGCCTGCTCGAGATCGGCCGCGCGCTGGCGCTGGATCCGCGCCTGCTCCTGCTGGACGAGCCGGCGGCCGGCCTCACCGCGCCCGACATCCGCGAACTGATGGCGATCATCCGCAAGATCCGCGACCACGGCATCACCATTATCCTGATCGAACACCACATGGACGTGGTGATGGCGATCTCGGACACCGTGACGGTACTGGACTTCGGCCAGAAGATCGCCGAAGGCGTACCGGCCGCGGTGCAGGCCGACCACAAGGTGATCGAAGCCTACCTCGGCGGCGGCGCATCGGCCGAACCGCCCGCCGCGGCTGCGATCTAAGGAGACAGAGGGATGCTATCGATTGAAAACCTGCAGGCGGCATACGGCAAGGTCGAGGTGCTGCACGGGATCTCCCTCGAGGTCCCGAAAGGCAAGCTGGTGACGCTGATCGGCTCCAACGGCGCCGGCAAGACCACGACCATGCGCGCGATCTCCGGCATGATCAAACCCAAGGCGGGCCGCGTGACGCTGGCGGGGCGCGACATCACCGGCATGGATTCACACCGCATCGCGCGCGCCGGATTGGCGCACTCGCCGGAAGGCCGGCGCGTGTTCGCCACCATGAGCGTGACCGACAACCTGCTGCTGGGCGCCTTCCCGCGCTTCACCGGCTCGCGGCCAAAGGGCGACGTGCAGAATGACCTGTCCCGTGCGATGGACCTGTTCCCGCGCCTGAAGGAACGGCGCAACCAGCTGGCGGGCACCTTGTCCGGCGGCGAGCAGCAAATGCTGGCGATGGCGCGCGCGGTCATGCTCAATCCGGATGTGGTGCTGCTGGACGAACCGTCGATGGGCCTTGCGCCGATTCTCGTCGACGAAGTCTTTCGCATCATCACCCGTTTGAAGGAACAGGGGGTGACCATGCTGCTCGTGGAGCAGTTCGCGGCGGCGGCGCTGGCGGTGGCCGATTACGGCTACGTTCTGGAAAACGGCAGCATCTCGGTGCACGGCCCGGCGGAAGCGCTGAAGACCGATCCGAAGGTGGTGGCGGCCTACCTCGGCGGCGCACAGGCGCACTGAGATGCAGCGCGAGTTCGCGCCGCGCGACTATGCCGCCGCCATCGGCGCGGTGGTCATCTGGGGAACCAACTTCATCTCGATGAAGGTGGGCCTGCGCGAACTCACGCCCTTCCAGCTCGGCGCCGGCCGCTACCTGTTCGCGGCGCTGCCGCTGGTGCTGCTGGTGCGGCGTTCGCCGGTGGCGTTCAAGTGGCTGCTGCTGTACGGCCTGTGCCAGGGCGTGGGACAGTTCGGTTTCCTGTTCGTGTCGCTGCACGTCGGTATGACGGCGTCGCTGGCCTCGGTGCTGATGCAGACGCAGGTGTTTTTCACCGCCCTGTTCAGCGCCCTGCTGCTGCGTGAACCGGTCGATGCGCCGCTACGCCGCGGACTGTTGCTGGCTGCGCTGGGCCTTGCATGTTTCGGCGCCGCCTACGTCGGGCACGGCGGCGCCAACGGCACCACGCCGCTCGGCTTCATCCTCGTCCTCGGGTCAGGGTGCATGTGGGCCGCATCCAATATCGTGGTGCGCAACGCGCAGAAGGCGACGCCGCATTTCGACGTCCTGCCCTTCCTGGCGTGGAGCAGCGTCGTGCCTGTGGTGCCCTTCGTACTGCTGTCGCTGGCCTTCGACACGGCCGGCACGGACTGGCACGTAGCGCGCCTGTCGTGGAAGGCGTGGTTCTCGGTGACCTACCTGGCGTGGATCGCGCACATCCTCGCTTACGCGCTTTGGACTGGCCTGCTCAAGCGCCATCCGGCCAACCGCGTGGCGCCGTTCAGCCTTGCGGTGCCGGTGGTCGGCATCACCGCCGGCATGCTGGTGTTCGCCGATACGATCGGCTGGTGGCAGTGGGCCGGCACCGCATTGCTGGTGTGCGCCCTGGCGACCGTGATGATGGCGGCGCGCAGCCCGCGCCAGCCAGAGCCCAACAAGTCGTAGGAGTCAAGCGGAGATCAGGCCCGGCCAGACGTCGCTGTGGACGGGATAAGTGTGGCACCGCATGAGGTCTTGTGGCCTTCAAAGGCGACAGGCTTCCCCCCGTCGAGAACCAATGGATCGCCCTCAACGATGACACACGGGCCGTGCCCATTGACTGGACAACTGCAAGTATCGCCCTGGCGCGCCACAGGACTCCCGTGAACAAATGTCGTGCCAGAGGCGGCAATTACCTTGCCACCATGGCTCGTCGAGTCACCAAGTCGAATCACGCCTTTCACAGCAGCCTCCTTTAATGACGTAGTTATCGGCTCGGAGAAACACAATGCGGCGTTATTATCGTTCAGCCACCCACCGCCACACAGTGATCCCATATGCAGATCCGAGACTGGCCATCGGTTCGCCTGCGCTGTACACGCGTTGGGCGGCGCCGGGGTCGGTCGGCTGCCAGACGCCCGCTTTCGGGCAGGGTTGGCCAGCCTTTGCCCAGACTTCCTTCTCTGCTTCATTTTCTCTTGGCTGCGGAATCAGCGGGTACCAGATTGTGGGGACGGCGAGCGTTTCCGGAGGCGGGAACATGTAGGTCTCGGTTCGAAGCTCTTCCGTGGTTTTGACAACCCGGTAGGCAGGTTGCATGCGCTGCCCCTTTATTGCAAAGGTCAGGCTGTGGTGTTCCAGCCCAGTCTTGGGATACCAGACGCCGGTCCAGGGAACCTCGTCGCCAGAGTTGCATCCAATAGTTCTGTCTACGGTGTATTCCGGCAGGGGGTCAGGAAGGTTCCACGGTAATGTTCCTTTATACCACCTGACATCCGCATCGTAAGACTGAGCGATTTTGTCGCCCGGGAAGCCACCATCGTCATTTATGCTTTCGGGCCAATCCGGGATTGGATTGTCGTAACTTTTTGCTCCCCACAATGCGTTATTTAATGCGCATCCAATTGCGCTGGCGTACGCCGTCAGGCGTCCAATTCGATCGCCGTTGAACTCATCATATTCTGCTTCAGTCATCCAACTGTGCAGGGGTTGGTCCATCATGCCGCGCATATCACCAGGGATACACTCGGCCGTTTCCCACGCGAGGCTATAGTCACCTAGCCTAGCCAGTTCAGCACCCCGTCTGAAGTTATGTCCTCGCCGATTGAATGTATCGAAGATTTGATTGTTCCTGCCAAAATTCGTGACCTGACTTGAAGTGGCCTGCCCCCTGAACCACCTCATCATCTCCTCAAATTCTTCTGCTGCCAGCTCAAAGAAATTCGGCGAGGTAAAGAGCTCCCAGATTGCGGCTTCTCGATCCAGATTGCGCATATTGTTCTCCATTCAGAGTGCGGGTACAGTGAGCAGGAGTTGTATCGCCTCCTGTGGTGGAAAATCGAATGCGCCCCATCCGGTCTCGAAGGGACCGCGGATATGGGTGTCGGTAATTTGTACGCGAAGTTTGCTCGGGACCAACTCACCAGTAACGTCGGTAAATTCCACGCGGCGATCAAGAGCACCTGCATGGCTCCGGATGATTTCGCCAGTCGCACGATCGACACGCGGCATTGCTTCAACCATCTTGTCACGCCTCGTTGGACAAAAAACAATCTGTTCAGCGCCACCAACCAAATAGTAAGTCGTCCCCTCAAGTTTCTGGCTGGCGGCACCGCCGCGCCAGACTAGCAGTGTCTCGTCAGCTTTAATCTCATACTCGACAAACCAACCATTTTGATTCCACTTTGGTTTGACGGCGAACCGGCTACGCCAATGATCTCGATCCCTGAGAGCTTTGAACTCCGCCTCGGTCATCCAATACATCCCCGCGCCTTCGTTCGATGGGTCGATTATCCGGTACAGCTTGTCTGGGCCTCTAATCGCGTCGGCACGTAGTCCACCTCTCTTCGAGAAGGTCTCAACGGTCTCCTTGTCAATTTTCGGATGGTTCGGGTGTTCACGCATCAGCTCTCGGATTTCGTCATCCTTCAGTTGCAAACGAGGATGCTTCAATTTTCCGTTGAACTTCTTCGCCCACTTCGGCGGCTTCGCATTGATCAGTCTTGCTGCTCCTGTTTCCGAGATCGGCGCAAGCCACCCTCGGTTGGTGCGACAGACCTCAACCCGCCACGCGTGGTCATCGAGTCTTTTTGCTACGACCTTCAGCACCGTCCGCATAGGCTCGACAAGTTCCGCGGCCGCGTGGCACATGGCGCGGCCTTCGCTGTCGATATGCTTTACAAAGTCATCGATATGTTCGCGGATCGTGCTCGGCACGATGCGCCGAATCTTCTGCAGAAGGGCTTTTAGATCGTCGAGCTTTTCGTTCGCCAGCCGGGTCAGCGTTGTTGGGCTGATCTTATTTGTGGCGTCTTCTATCGTCGTGGCGACGAACTTGTAGACATCGGGTAACTTGCCCTTGGTCGCCCACTGAATTACCCGATTGTGCTGCAAGTACTCGGTGATTTTTGGGAGCGCATCGTCACATGCGCGGCGTGCAGCGGCGACGAGCTTACCTGCATTGGTGATGTCGTCCGCATGCTTGACCAGGGGTTTCAGATAGACCCAGACGATACGCAGTACGCTTTTGACGACGGTGCCGATTTCTGGCACGAAGCCTACAACCGTGCTCGCAATGAAGAAGAGCGTGACCTTATTGCCTGGGTCTTTGCGGTATTGCTTTACATTCGCACACAGATCCCGCACGTCAAGGATGGTGTCGACAACCGGGATCAGCGAGACCACCATGTCAAAGCCGATTTGTCCCACGGATCGTTCCGCATTGAAGTCTCCCTGGAGCGCACCCCAGATCCATTCCCCAACCCCGATATGGTCTGGCTTTTCGTGCCCGTTGACCGCATTCAGCGCCTCCAGTGTCTGGTTTCCGGCTTCCACTATCGTCCTCCCTGGTCGGAGCGCGCCTTCACCACGCTTTGCGCATTAGCGACGAGTGAATCGAGCTCGGATAACAAGTCATCCGTGGTCGGCCGCGTTTCGTCTTTGGTCGAGGGTGAGTTGTGATAGACGACCTTCTCGACAGCGTCCGGCAGGTTTCGCTCTTCAGCCATTCCATTGCCATCGAGCGTGCCATCCTTTCTGCGGCCATCGGCGAAATGCAGCGTGTAAGGCACGCCGGCCATTGGCGCGCCCTGGTAACCATCCAGATCTAGTTTCAGCCAGTTGGTATGGTCGGCGGCGGGGAAGAATGGCAAATCCGCTTCCCGGCTTGCCGGTCCATCCCACTTGTGCTTGGCCGCTTTGACGGTGAAATCGCCGGCGCAGCCAAGCTCGATCTTCCCGTCTGCGATCTTGATGTACGCACCGCCACAGAGCAGCGTAAGGCTGTTCTTGGCCGCGATCACTATGTCGCCTTCGCTAGCGCTGATCGTCACGTCGCGATTGGCCGCAATGCCGATACTGTCCTGCTGCGCTTGCAGATCCAGCCTGCCGGCACGCGCAATGTGCTTCATCCCGTCTTGGTGCGCAAACAGGGAAATGCCCCTGCCCGCGTTGATGTTCACGCGCTGCCCCGCAACGGCCTGGATATGCTGCTGCGCCAGGATGTTCTGTTGCAGTCCGCTGTAGCTGATTGACGATTTTGGTGTGGCGCTGACAAAGCCGCCGTCGGCATATTGCGCGATGAGCGCGGCGGAATTTTGACCCGCGCCGCCTTCGGCGCTTTCCAGGTCTTTCGCCAATTGCTGATGAGGCGCGAGATCGACCGGCATCGCCTGATGCTGTTCGGCGAACTCCCCCAATTCCTTCAGCAATGCCTGTGAGCCTTCGAGCAGGGCTTGAAGCGGTTCGCGTTCCAGCTGTTTGCCCGCTGCACCAAGCATCGCCTGGGTCGTCAACAAAATCAGACGCGCCGCACGCACCGCCACTGACTTATCGCTACGCAGTTCGGCGCCTTCGCCCCGCGCCTGGCTTTCCCCGCCGCTCCTCGGGTGAGTCAGCCACCCCAGGTTCAATTGACTGTGCGCGTGCTCACTGGCGAGCTGCGCGCTGATTTGCCCGGGCGTGTCATCGAGACGCAGTTGGTTGTAGCGGAAACCTTTGACTTCCTTGCTCTTGATTCCAGCAAGGTAGCGGTTTCCAGGCAGTTCGCCCTTATGGCTAAACGCTGGCGGGCGTGCGGCTCCCCCATACACCCGGCCGACGACGATGGGCTTTTCGGGGTCTCCGCCGAGGAAGTCCACCAGCACCTCGTCACCCACGCGCGGCAGGTTGATACTCCCCCAGCAGTCGCTCGCCCAGTGGCTGGCGACACGTACCCACGCCGAATCGCGATCAGTACCACTGGCGCCGGCACCGCCAGGGTGATCCGCCTCTCGCGTCGCCGGAAAGCGGATCTTGATGCGTCCAAGCTTATCGCAATGAACTTCTTCGCCTGCAGGGCCAACGACGATCGCTGATTGCAGCCGCACGCGCGGGAAGTCGCTGTACGGATCGTAAGCCGGAACAATCGGTATGCCGCGCCGTGTGCAGGAGAACCGGTTGGTGTATTTAACGTCGCGCGCGTCACTCGCTTGTTTAAGCGCGGTGTGAAATGGCTCCTGTTGCCAGCCGTTGGCAGCGAAAAGCCGCTGCACCCGTTCATCGACGTCCATCGGGAGGTTGTTCTCCGCCACGACCGACAGCTCTGTGAGCACGAACTCTCGTTCATCGTCTCGATGTTTGTCGATGTCGGGGTGTCCATCTAACCGGAACCATTCGCCGACACAGAAGTCGCGCACACCGCCTTCGCCCGAAAAGCGTTTCGATTCGTATTCGTGACGCTGGATGCGCAGGTCTCCGAGCCTGCGGTAATCACTGTCGTCATCTCCAACATGCGGTGGTTCAAGTAGATGATCGTCCAGGCTGAATGCAAACTGGTTGCCGGATTTACCCTGTTGCATGATGGTTGGCCTGTGCGTCAGCATCATCTGCCCCTGCTGGTAATCCCAGCTTTGGCGAGTAACGCTGCCTGGCTTCAGGGTACGTACTGAATTCCAGTTGATGATGCTGTCGCGCGCCTCGGTGCCTGCGTCGCGATGAAACCGAACCGTGCGTGCAGCATTCTGTGCAAGCACGCGCGAATCGTTGAAGAGAACGAGCGTATGTCCGGCAGTTACTGAACTGGAGGCGTCCGTTGGCTGGCCGGGCCGGATGAACCAGCCGATGCCTCTTCGTTTCCAAAGGCGACGCAAAAAGGCAGCGTCGGACTCGTTGTGCTGCATGATGAATTCACGGGACGGATAGGACCCGCATATGCTGGAGGTGTCCATATCGAAGACCTGCCCCAGAATCGGGTTGAGGGCCCGCCACTCACGAACCATCTCGGTCGAAATATCAATCTCGTTCAAGTTGCGAAAGATGCGGGTATTCACACGCTGTCCCATCAATGTCAGCGCGTCGCTCACCCATAACTGGTAGGTCGCCAGACCGCCGTCGCTCTGTCCGGCGGCAGCTTGCGAGACAATGCCGCACACTGCGCGCAACTGCCCTCGGTCAGTAACGAATTGAAGCTCGGCCGGAAGTGCGATGAGCTCCTTCAGCGGAATTGCCACGTTCGTGGACACGCACAGCAAGCGATAGTCGATGCCGCCGCAAATGCTTTCGTGTCCGGAGACTTGCTTGATGAGCAGGTCATCCTCGCTGACTGAATTCCGGCACGCCAAGCGCAAGCGGATCGGGCGATTCGATTGTGTGGGAAGCGGCGCTAGACCGGCGAAGCTCGAGGCGTTCATGAGATCTCTTCCGTGGCGAAAATGTGCACACGAAACAGTGCCATGCGAGCGGTCGTCGCAAGTTGATCTTCGTCATTGCTGAGGTACAAGAACGCCGTGGGGCCCTTCTGTCAGGGCTGCGTTCGTGTTCGCTCGGGCGCTAACCGATTGGCATACCGTGGGCCTGTCGTGGACGGTGCGCAGCCCGGGTCAGGTCGATCCCAGCAAGTCGTAGGAATTGAGCAGCTGGTAGGTGATCTCGGGATTACTGACGAGGCAGCGTCGCACGGCCGCCGGCACGTTCTGCCGCAACTTCTTGCACAGCCCCGGCTTTTCCTCGAACACGATGATGATGCCGCGTTCGGTCCGCACCTCGTTCGGTCCCGGATGGATGCGCAGTTCGGCGCCGATGTGGGAGCGGATCAGCTCCTGCACGTGCTTGAGGTCTTCATAGGTCGCGATGCGTTCGATCCGCCCCAGCAGGCGCTGCTCTTCCTGCCGCGTGATGCGCAGCGGCCGGTAGTCGCCGTTCGGGTCGGCCAGCAATTCGTCGCGCCCGCACACGCATGCGCCTGGCGGGCATTCAACTCGGATCGGGAAAGGTAGCTGCGTCAATGGTTGCCCTCGCGCGTTGACCATGAAGTGATTGTACATAAGCTGCCGCCTAGGGGACAGGGCCAGGATCGACATCCGCCACCCGCGCCAGCAGGTCCGTCATCCGCTTCCAGTGCGAGCCCTTCCAGAACACGCCGCCGCAGCAGTCGCAGATATTGAATTCTTCATGTTGGGCACGCACCGCGGGCGGCAGCTGGTCCGCCACGCCGGCCTTGTCCACGGCGCGCAGCGGCAGATTGCAGTTCAGGCACAGGCTGAATGGGCGCACGCTACCCGCCAGGTCGAGCCGGCCGAACACCTCGCGCAGCTGTTCTTCCGGCTTGATCGCGTGGACGTAGCAACCATGCGTGATGCCGCGACGCTTGAGCAGTTCGCGGTCGCGCGTCAATACGACACGCTCGTCGCGCGCGGCCAGCTCCTCGATCTCGTCGTCGTGGATGTCGTTGCGGTAGACGGTATCGAAACCGGCCATGCGCAGGAAGCGCGCCAGCCCGCCGAGGTGGGCGTCGGCCACGAAGCGCAGGCGCAGCGGCCGCTCGCGTACGCGCAGCAGTGGCGCGATGTCGAAGGTTTCGAACTTCGGGTAGACGGCGATGCGGTCGCCCTCTTCGATCAGGCGCTCGAATGTGCTGGACTCGCCGTTGACGAGCACCAGCTCGACTTCGGTATGTGGCACGCCCAGCGCCTCGATCATGTGCTTGGTGGTGGCGTCGCGCGCGCAGGCGGTCGTGAACTCGCGGGCGCGCCGTTCGCGCGGCAGGAAATCGTTGAGCTCTTCGTAGAAGCGGAAGGTCGCCATCACCATGCCGGCAGTATGGCACCAGCGACGCCGGCGTCGGCGCGCTGCACGTCCAGCGCGTTCGGCATCGCCGCGCCGGATGCCGTGTTATCGAAGATGCACCAGACAGTGCGGCCCGCCGCCTTGTGCACAGCCATGTCGGCCGCGAGGCTCGCCAGATAATCGTCCGAGTACGACGAGTAGTAGACGCGCGGGCTGCCGTGCAGGCGCGCATAGATGGTCGCGGTGGTCGGGACGTGGGCGCCCGGCTGGCCGGCGGCGGGATCGGCGACCACCCGGGTGATGGCAGCTTCGCGCAGCAGGTCGGTGGCGCCGGCAGCGAACCAGCTGGGGTGGCGCGCCTCGCAGGCGAGCATGCAGCTGAAGCGCTGCTGCAGTTGGGCGAAGAAGGCCTCGGCGACGCGGGTATCGAAGGCCAGCTTGGGTGGCAGCTGCGCCAGCACGCAGCCCAGCTTCGGGCCCAGGCCCGCCACCTCCGCCGCGAAGCTGTCCAGGAGCGCTTCGACGTTGGCCAGCCTGGCGTCGTGCGTGATCGTGCGCGGCAGTTTGACGGAGAAGCGGAAATGCTCCGGCACACTGGCCGCCCAGCGCTCGTAGGTCTGCGCCTTGTGCGGCCGGTAGAAGGAGGAATTGATCTCGACCACCGGGAAAACGGCGGCGTAGCGCTGCAGGTGCGAGCCCTCGGCAGGAAAGCGGTCGGCGACCTCTTTCGGAATGCTCCAGCCAGCGCAACCGATCAATCGCTCAGCGTGGCGGGACGGTACGGCTTGGTTCATCGCTACCATTCGAATGTTTCAATAAGGAACACAAAGTTTATCTGGAAGGAAATAGTGGGGGCGCGCGATACGTTCGGGGCGGCGGGATGGCTGGCGCCGACATACAATGTGCACAGAACATGCTTTGGAGGAAGAACCATGACTGATCCGCTGCACATCGTCTGTCCCCATTGCGATGCCGTCAACCGCGTGGCCGCCGAGCGCCTCGGCGACAATCCGGTGTGCGGCAAGTGCTCCCGGGCACTGTTCACCGGCATGCCTACCGACGTTGACAGTGAGCGCTTCAACAAGCACATCAGCCGCAACGACATTCCGGTGCTGGTGGATTTCTGGGCCGCGTGGTGCGGGCCATGCAAGATGATGGCGCCGGCTTACGCGCAGGCGGCGCAGCGGCTCGAGCCGCGGGTGCGCTTATTGAAGGTCGATACCGAGGCTTCGCAGGACCTGGCGGCGCGCTTCGGCATTCGCAGCATTCCGACCCTGGCCCTGTTCGGCGGCGGGCGCGAGCTGGCGCGGCAGCCCGGCGCGATGGACACCGGCAATATCGTCGCGTGGACGCAGCAGGCGATGGCAAGAACTTAAGGAGCGACCATGGCACAGCAACTTGTTCTGGACGAAGGGCTGGAAGATGCGAAGCAAACGGCCCGCCTGCTCTACCTGGCGCACGGCATCACCTTCTTCTTTTCGCTCGGCATGCTTTCGTTCTTGCCGCTGATTTTCAACTATGTGAAGCGGCCTTACACCGAGGGGACGCTGGTATATAGCCACCACACGTGGATGATCCGCTCGTTCTGGATTTATATCGTGTGCCTGGTGGTGGCGGTGCTGCTGATATTTACCGTCATCGGGATTCCGCTGGCCTGGCTGATCGGGATCGTGGCGTGGCTGTGGAAGGCGTACCGGCTGATTCGCGGGTTTGTCGACCTGAATAACAATCGGCCGATGCCCGCGTAGAACCACGCGGTATACCCGTCGTCCCGGTAGTGATTAAAGCTTGCCCAGCGCCTGTTCGATATCCGCGATCAGGTCGTCGGTATCTTCGAGACCGATATTGAAGCGCACCAGGATCCCCTGATCCGTCCAGTCGCGCCGCATCGACTGGATCCGGTACGGCATCACCAGGCTGTTCGCCCCGCCCCAGCTGTATCCCAGCCCGAACAGCTCCAGAGAATCGACGAAGCGATCCGTCTGCGCCTCCGTGTACTTCGGGTCGAACAGCACCGAGAACAGTCCGCCCGCGCCGGTGAAATCGCGCTTCCAGAACTCGTGTCCCGGGCAGTCTTCGAAAGCGGGATGCAGCACGCGCGTGATTTCCGGCCGAGCCTTGAGCCACGCCGCCACCTTGCGCGCGCTGGCGTCATGGGTCTCGAAGCGCAGCTTCATGGTCGGCAGCCCGCGCATCACCAGGTAGGCATCATCGCCCGACACGCCCATCCCCAGACGCATGTGCGCCATCGCGATGCGGTCGTTCAGTGCCTGGTCGCGCGTAATCACGGCGCCCATCAGCACGTCCGATCCGCCCGACTGGTATTTGGTCAGCGCCTGCATCACGATATCGACGCCGAGGTCAAAGCCGCGTAGCGCCAGCCCCGCGGACCAGGTGTTATCCAGCGCGACCAGCGCGCCGCCCTCATGTGCGGCCTTGCAGATCGCCGGCAGGTCCGGCACTTCCATCGAGACGGAACCAGGCGACTCGGTCCACACCAGCTTCGTATTCGGCTGCATCAGCTCCGCGATGCCGGCACCGATCATCGGATCGTAGTGGCGCGCGGTGATGCCGAAGTCCTGCGACAGCCAGCGTCCAAGCTCGCGGTTCGGGTTGTAGACGTTGTCCGGAAGGAGCACGTCGTCGCCGCTCTTGAGCAGGCCAAGGTCGATCATCGAGATCGCGGCGAGGCCCGACGGCGCCAGCAGGCAGTGCGTGCCGCCTTCTATCTCGGCCAGGCGCGCTTCGAGCGTGAAGGTGGTCGGCGTGCCGTGCAGCCCGTAGTTGTAGGAATTCTTGTTCTTCCAGTCGCCGCCGCGCATCGCCGCCACGTCCTTGAACAGGACCGTGGAGGCATGGTGAATCGCGCTCGGGAAGGCGTCGAATCCTTGCGGCGCCTTGTAATCGGTGTGGATCAACTGGGTCTGCAGGTTCTTCTTCGCCATCGTTCGCTCCCGATTTTTGGAGGTCTTACGCCACCGTGGCCCACAGGTCGTGGGCGTCGGCCCTGGTCACGACCACGTCGATGAATTCGCCCACCGCCGGCTTCTGCTTGCCCGGCGCGAGCGCGCGCTTGATATGCACGACGCCGTCGATTTCCGGCGCGTCCGCCGCCGTACGGCCGATGGCTTCGCGCGCGCCGACTTCATCGACCAGCACACGCAGGGTCTTGCCGACCTTGGCCTGCATGCGCTTGGCCGAGATCTCTTCCTGCAGCAGCATCACGCGGGCGCGGCGCTCCTCGCGTACTTCTTCCGGCACCGGATTGGCCAGCGCGTTCGCGGTCGCGCCTTCGACCGGCGAGTAGGCGAAGCAGCCGAGTCGGTCGATCTGCGCTTCCTTCAGGAAGTCCAGCAAGTATTCGAATTCCTCTTCGGTCTCGCCCGGGAAGCCGGCGATGAAGGTCGAGCGGATCGTCAGGTCCGGGTTCATCTTGCGCCAGGCGAGGATGCGGTCGAGGTTCTTTTCGCCGCTGGCCGGGCGCTTCATGCGCTTCAGGACGTCGGGGTGCGCGTGCTGCAGCGGGATATCGAGGTAAGGCAGCACGTGGCCATCGCCCATCAGCGGAATGACCTGGTCGACGTGCGGGTACGGGTAAACGTAGTGCAGGCGCACCCATGCGCCGTACTGCCTGGCCAGCTGGCCGAGCGATTCCACCAGCTGCGTCATGTGGGTCTTGACCGGGCGTCCGTTCCAGAAACCGGTGCGGAACTTGACGTCGACGCCGTAGGCGCTGGTGTCCTGCGAGATCACCAGCAGTTCCTTGACGCCGGCCTTGAACAGGTTTTCGGCCTCCACCATCAGGTCGCCGATCGGGCGCGACACCAGGTCGCCGCGCATCGACGGGATGATGCAGAAGCTGCAGCGGTGGTTGCAGCCTTCCGAAATTTTCAGGTAGGCGTAGTGCTTGGGCGTGAGCTTGATGCCGTGATCGGGCACCAGGTCGAGGAATGGGTCGTGCGGCTTGGGCAGGTGAGTGTGCACGCTGTCCATCACTTCGGCCACGGCGTGCGGGCCGGTCACCGCCAGCACCTTCGGATGCACCTTGGTGATGATGTCCTCGCCCGACGCATCCTTTTTCGCGCCGAGGCAGCCGGTGACGATCACCTTGCCGTTCTCGGCCAGCGCCTCGCCGATCGCGTCGAGCGACTCCTGCACCGCGGCGTCGATGAAGCCGCAAGTGTTGACGATCACGAGATCGGCGCCATTGTAGGAATTGGCGGTCTCGTAGCCTTCGGCGCGGAGCTGGGTCAGGATCTGCTCGGAGTCGACCAGCGCCTTGGGGCAGCCGAGCGATACGAAGCCGACTTTGGGCGCGGCGCCGGTCGCGTTCAGGGGCGCCGGCGGGATCGCGATGCTGGCGTCGGCCGGCGTGCTGGCGGCGGTGCTGGGGGCGGGAGCGGGATTGCGGCGGAGTTCAGGCATGGCGGAATGCGAGGAAAATTCAGGGCAATCCGCGATTGTACAGGAAGCGGGGTGTGAGGGAGTAGCTTAAGGCCGGGTGCTTTACCCTTCCCGCACCCTTAAATACGTCGTCCCCGCGAAGGCGGGGACCCATAGAACATTTGAACAGTTGCACGACCTGCAATTGGCGGAGCGGCCTGCACGCCGTCTATGGGTCCCCGCCTGTGCGCACTACTGTCCGGAATAATTTGCTTGACTAAGCTGGGAGGGGTTGCAGGTATTGGATTTGGGGCGTATACCCGAGTTTGCCGACTCAACAAATCCAAACCTGCAACATGTTCAGCATAACTACT
>JAEWEK010000235.1 GCA_023389425.1 Pseudomonadota bacterium
GTACGACTGACGTGACCGGTTCGATCGTGCTGCCGGCCGACAAAGAAATGGTCATGCCTGGCGACAACGTGTCGATCACCGTCAAGCTGATCGCCCCGATCGCGATGGAAGAAGGCCTGCGCTTCGCAATCCGCGAAGGCGGCCGTACCGTCGGCGCCGGCGTGGTTGCCAAAATCATCGCCTAAGCCTTCCTGGCTGCAGCACCGGGGCGGGATCCAACGATCCCGCCCCGTCAACAAAGGCTTCCACCAAGTGTGTGCTTGGTGATACAATAGCCGATTCAACTGAAAAGTTTTCGTAGGGGCGTAGCTCAATTGGCAGAGCGTCGGTCTCCAAAACCGAAGGTTGGGGGTTCGATGCCCTCCGCCCCTGCCACCGATTCTGGTGCAGGGCACCGAAAGTAAAACTAGTATGTCTAATCAATCCGTGCAGACCGTCGGCAACCCGGGCGACAAGCTGAAGGTTGTCCTGGCGGGGGTTGCTACGATTGCAGGCGTCGTGGCCTTCTTCGTATTGAAGGGCCAGAACAAACCAGCCTTGGTCGCCGCCGGCGCCCTCTTGGCTGGTTTAGTTATTGCCGTTCTGCTTTTGTGGACCTCCGTCACCGGCCGCGAATTCCTCGGCTTCGCCAAGGAATCCGTGCGCGAAACGCGCAAGGTCGTATGGCCCAGCCATAAGGAAGCGCGCCAGATCACCGGCATCGTGTTTGCCTTCGTGCTGGTCATGGCCATCTTCCTGTGGGGCACGGACAAGATTCTTGAAGTGGTGCTTTACGACGTCATACTGGGCTGGAAACAATAATGAGCGAAAACGTGCAAGACAATGTGCCGGGCGATGTCCCGGCATCTGACGCTGGTGCGGGCGCCGGGGTAAGCGTTCCGGTCAGCAACAAGCGCTGGTACGTCGTCCACGTCTACTCCGGCATGGAAAAGAGCGTGATGCGCGCCCTCAACGAGCGCATCGCCCGTGGCGGCATGACCGAACAGTTCGGCCAGATCCTGGTCCCGACCGAAGAAGTGGTCGAGGTCAAGAATGGCCAGAAGTCCGTGTCCGAGCGCCGCTTCTTCCCCGGTTACGTGCTGGTCGAGATGGAAATGACCGACGAGACCTGGCACCTGGTGAAGAACACGCCCAAGGTCACCGGCTTCATCGGCGGCAAGAGCAACAAGCCGACCCCGATCCCGGCGCGCGAAATCGACAAGATCATGCAGCAGGTGCAGGAGGGCGTGGAAAAGCCCCGGCCCAAGGTGCTGTACGAAGTGGGCGAGCAGGTCCGCATCAAGGACGGCCCCTTCACCGACTTCAACGGCAACGTCGAGGAAGTCAACTACGAGAAATCGAAAGTGCGCGTGTCGGTCACCATCTTCGGTCGCGCCACCCCGGTCGAGCTGGAGTTCGGGCAAGTCGAAAAAGTGTAATCGGCGACTGCCGATTACATCCCCGCGCAGGCGGGGATCCCATGTTTACAACGCCAATCGGAGCGTTCGCAGCAGTCAGGCGGAATCCGGTAAGAGGAGCCCCGTCGCAAGTGGTAGCACGGCGGGGCGCTACTACTCAGATCCAACATAGGAGCCATCATGGCCAAGAAAATCGTTGGTTTTATCAAGCTGCAAGTGCCGGCTGGTAAAGCAAACCCGTCCCCCCCGATCGGCCCGGCGCTCGGTCAGCGCGGCCTGAACATCATGGAATTCTGCAAGGCGTTCAACGCCAAGACCCAGGGCATGGAACCTGGCATGCCGATTCCGGTGGTGATCACCGCCTTCGCCGACAAGTCCTTCACCTTCGAGATGAAGACCCCGCCGGCAACTTACCTGATCAAGAAGTTCGCTTCGGTCACCAAAGGTTCGCCCAAGCCGCACACCGACAAGGTGGGCTCGCTGACCCGCGCCCAGGCTGAAGAAATCGCGAAGCTCAAACAGCCCGACCTGACCGCCGCCGACGTCGACGCCGCTGTGCGCGTCATCGCTGGCTCGGCCCGTTCGATGGGCATCACGGTGGAGGGTATCTAATGGCTAAGCTGTCCAAACGCGTCAAGGCCATGAAGGCCAAGGTTGACCGCAACAAGGTGTTCGGCTTCGACGAAGCCGTCGGCATCATCAAGGAATTCGCAACCGCCAAGTTCAACGAGTCGATCGACGTCGCCGTCCAGCTGGGCGTGGACCCGAAGAAGTCGGACCAGGTTGTCCGCGGCTCCGTCGTGCTGCCGGCAGGTACCGGCAAGACCGTGCGCGTCGCCGTGTTCGCCCAGGGCGAAAAAGCTGAGCAGGCGAAAGCCGCCGGCGCCGACATCGTCGGCATGGAAGACCTGGCAGAGCGCGTCAAGGCCGGCGACATGCCGTTCGACATCGTGATCGCTTCGCCGGACACCATGCGTATCGTCGGTACCCTGGGCCAGATCCTGGGCCCGCGCGGCCTGATGCCGAACCCGAAAGTCGGCACCGTGACCCCGGACGTCGCTGGCGCCGTCAAGAACGCCAAGGCCGGCCAGGTCCAGTACCGCACCGACAAGGCAGGTATCGTGCACGCGACCATCGGCCGCAAGTCGTTCTCGGACGACCAGCTCAAGTCGAACCTGGTGGCACTGATCGACGCCCTGAACCGCGCCAAGCCGGCAACGTCGAAGGGCATCTACCTGCGCAAGGTGGCGATTTCGTCGACCATGGGCGCCGGCGTCCGTGTCGACCACGCCACCCTGAGCACCGCTGCTGCTTAAGCGATGACGGCGAAAGCCGTCGTCGTCCCCGGCACTGCCGAGGACGACTCCCCGCGCAGGCGGGGATCCAGGTGTCAGGTTTTTAAGTATTAAGTCCTTGTGTAAGCAAGGCGCATCTTTGGGCTGGCGGGGTTTTCCCGCCAGGTTATCAAAGACCGTTGGGCTGAATGCAGCAGGCAGGCAGGAGGTTAATAGGCCACCCAACGCAGATGGCGAACCCGAACAAGTTTTGTAGTTATGCTGCGTAGCCTCACCGCGTAAGTTTGACTTCTAAACTTCGGACGCCGTGTTCGAACCGGTGGAAGGCATCAGCCGACCATCATTTTAGGAGGTTGACCGTGGGTCTTAATCTGAATGACAAAAAGGCCGTCGTCGCCGAAGTTTCCGCAAAAGTAGCAACTGCGCAAACGATCGTCGTGGCCGAGTACCGTGGCATTCAGGTGTCTCACTTGACGCAACTCCGTGCAAAAGCCCGCTCCCAGGGCGTGTACCTGCGTGTTCTGAAGAACACCCTGGCACGTCGCGCTGTGGAAGGCACGCAATTTGCCCCGCTGGCAGATTCCATGACCGGCCCGCTGATCTACTCGATCTCGGACGACGCCGTTGCAGCAGCAAAAGTCATCGCTGACTTTGCCAAAACCAACGACAAGCTGGTCCTGAAAGCTGGTAACTACGCAGGCAAGCAGCTCGACGTAGCTGGCGTGTCGGCGTTGGCAAGCATCCCGAGCCGTGAAGTCCTCATCGCCCAGCTGCTGGGCGTCATGCAGGCACCGGTGTCGGGCTTTGCACGTGTTCTGGCTGCGGTTGCAGCGCAAAAAGGCGAAACCGAAGCCGCTTGATTGGCTTCCCGTCTTTTTCTCAAGTACACATCTGAACTACATTCAATAAAATCTGGAGTTACAAATGGCAATTAGCAAAGAAGAGTTCCTGGACGCAGTTGGCGCAATGTCGGTCATGGAACTGAACGACCTGGTCAAGGCATTCGAAGAGAAATTCGGCGTGTCGGCAGCTGCAATGGCAGCCCCGGCAGCTGGCGGTGCTGCCGGCGGCGGCGCTGCTGCTGCTGAAGAGCAGACCGAGTTCAACCTGGTGCTGGCTGAAGTCGGCGCGAACAAGGTCGGCGTCATCAAGGCCGTCCGCGAAATCACCGGCCTGGGCCTGAAGGAAGCCAAGGACCTGGTCGACGGCGCACCGAAGACCGTCAAGGAAGCCCTGCCGAAAGCAGACGCTGAAGCCGGCAAGAAGAAGCTGGAAGAAGCTGGCGCGAAAGCCGAGCTCAAGTAATAGCAGTATGCGATGGGCGGTCTCCGGATCGCCCGGTCGCCGGAGTCAAAGCCTGCGAAACCCCGCCGGAAGGTGGGGCGTGCGGCTTTGGCTCTTTTGTCGTCCCTGCTGCAGAAGTAGTGGTTTCACTGCAGCGGTAACGATAAGCAATACCCGGAACGTCGTTCCCGCGCAGACGGGAACCCCATTTTAGCTGAGGAGTGGCGCACGCAAAATGGGATTCCCGCGTGCGCGGGAATGACGGTCAGGTTTGTTGCGAAATGTCGTGGCAGTACACAAGCAGCACGCAGTCTTTTTAATTGGCGGGCAGTGCGAGACTTGAGGACTTGGTTGTGGCGGCAAGCCACTGGCAAATCCTGAATTCTCATCCTTTCTGTCACTCACGGAGTGTCCATGCACTACTCATTCACTGAGAAGAAACGCATTCGCAAGTCCTTCGCGAAGCGCGCCAACGTTCACAACGTTCCCTATCTTCTGGCTACCCAGCTCGAGTCCTACGAGCAGTTCTTGCAAGAGACTGCCGCCCCGTCCGAACGCAAGAGCGAGGGCTTGCAGTCGGCCTTCTCTTCGATCTTCCCGATCGTGTCGCACAACGGCTTCGCCCGTCTCGAGTTCCTGTCCTATGTGCTGGGCGACCCCGCCTTCGACGTCAAGGAATGCCAGCAGCGCGGCCTGACCTTCGCCTCGCCGCTGCGCGCCAAGGTGCGCCTGGTGATCCTGGACAAGGAATCGCCGACCAAGCCGGTCGTCAAGGAAATGAAAGAGCAAGAAGTGTACATGGGCGAAATTCCGCTCATGACCGCCAACGGTTCCTTCATCATCAACGGCACCGAGCGCGTGATCGTGTCGCAGCTGCACCGTTCGCCGGGCGTGTTCTTCGAGCACGACCGCGGCAAGACGCACTCCTCGGGCAAGCTGCTGTTCTCGGCCCGCATCATCCCTTACCGCGGCTCGTGGCTGGACTTCGAGTTCGACCCGAAGGACATCCTGTTCTTCCGCGTCGACCGCCGCCGCAAGATGCCGGTGACGATCCTGCTGAAGGCCATCGGCATGACGCCGGAACAGATCCTGGCGAACTTCTTCGTGTTCGACAACTTCCTGCTGCGCCAGGAAGGCGGCGAAATGGAATTCGTGGCCGAGCGCCTGCGCGGTGAAGTCGCGCGCTTCGACATCGTCGACCCGAAGACCGGCAAGACCATCGTCACCAAGGACAAGCGCATCAACGCCAAGCACGTGCGCGACATCGAGGCGGCCGGCGTCAAGCACATCTCGGTGCCGGAAGACTACCTGGTGGGCCGCGTGCTGGCCAAGAACATCGTCGACCAGGACACCGGCGAGATCATCGCCAACGCCAACGACGAGCTGACCGACGAGCTGCTGGGCAAGCTGCGCGATGCCGGCGTCAACGAGATCCAGACCCTGTACACCAACGACCTGGACCAGGGCGCCTACATCTCGTCGACCCTGCGCACCGACGACACCACCGACCAGATGGCCGCGCGCATCGCGATCTACCGCATGATGCGTCCGGGCGAACCGCCGACCGAAGAGTCGGTGGAAGCGCTGTTCAACGGCCTGTTCTACAGCCCGGAGCGCTACGACCTGTCGGCCGTCGGCCGCATGAAGTTCAACCGCCGCATCGGCCGCGACGAGCTGACCGGCGCGATGACGCTGTCGAACGAAGACATCCTGGCCGTGATCAAGATCCTGGTCGAACTGCGTAACGGCCGTGGCGAAGTGGACGACATCGACCACCTCGGCAACCGCCGCGTGCGCTGCGTGGGCGAGCTGGCCGAAAACCAGTTCCGCGCCGGCCTGGTGCGCGGCGAGCGCGCCGTCAAGGAACGCCTCGGCCAGGCCGAAGCGGACAACCTGATGCCGCACGACCTGATCAACAGCAAGCCGATCTCGGCCGCGATCCGCGAATTCTTCGGTTCCTCGCAGCTGTCGCAGTTCATGGACCAGACCAACCCGCTGTCGGAAATCACCCACAAGCGCCGCGTCTCGGCCCTGGGCCCGGGCGGCCTGACCCGCGAACGCGCGGGCTTCGAGGTGCGCGACGTGCACCCGACCCACTACGGCCGCGTGTGCCCGATCGAAACGCCTGAAGGCCCGAACATCGGCCTGATCAACTCGCTGGCACTGCACGCCCGCCTGAACGAGTACGGTTTCCTGGAAACCCCGTACCGCCGCGTGGAAAACAGCGTCGCGACCGACAAGATCGACTACCTGTCGGCGATCGAAGAGGGCCGCTACATCATCGCCCAGGCCAATGCGACCCTGGACGAGAAGGGCACCCTGGTCGACGAGCTGGTGTCGGCACGTGAAGCCGGCGACCCGATCCTGGTCTCGCCGGAACGCATCCAGTACATGGACGTGGCCCCGGGCCAGATCGTGTCGGTGGCAGCCTCGCTGATCCCCTTCCTCGAGCACGACGACGCCAACCGTGCACTGATGGGCGCCAACATGCAGCGCCAGGCCGTGCCTTGCCTGCGTCCGGAAAAGCCCTTCGTCGGCACCGGCATCGAGCGCACCGTGGCGGTCGACTCCGGCACCACCGTGCAGGCGACCCGTGGCGGCGTGGTGGACTACGTCGACGCCGGCCGTGTCGTGATTCGCGTCAATGACGACGAAGCACAGGCCGGCGAGATCGGTGTCGACATCTACAACCTGATCAAGTACACCCGTTCCAACCAGAACACCAACATCAACCAGCGTCCGATCGTCAAGGTCGGCGACCGTGTCGCCCCCGGCGACGTGATCGCCGATGGCGCCTCGACCGACCTGGGCGAACTGGCACTGGGCCAGAACATGCTGGTGGCGTTCATGCCGTGGAACGGCCTGAACTTCGAGGACTCGATCCTGATCTCGGAAAACGTCGTCAAGGACGACCGCTACACCTCGATCCACATCGAGGAACTGTCGGTCGTGGCGCGCGACACCAAGCTCGGACCTGAGGAAATCACCCGCGACATCTCGAACCTGGCCGAGAACCAGCTGGCTCGCCTGGACGAGTCGGGCATCGTCTACATCGGCGCCGAAGTGCAGGCCGGCGACGTGCTGGTCGGTAAGGTCACCCCGAAGGGCGAGACCCAGCTGACCCCGGAAGAGAAGCTGCTGCGCGCGATCTTCGGCGAGAAGGCGTCGGACGTGAAGGACACTTCGCTGCGCGTGCCCTCGGGCATGGTCGGCACCGTGATCGACGTCCAGGTGTTCACCCGCGAAGGCATCCAGCGCGACAAGCGCGCCCAGCAGATCATCGACGACGAGCTCAAGCGCTACCGCCTGGACCTGAACGACCAGCTGCGCATCGTCGAAGGCGACGCCTTCCAGCGTCTCGAGCGCATGCTCGTTGGTAAGATCGTCAACGGCGGTCCGAAGAAGCTGGCCAAGGGCGCGGCGATCACCAAGGACTACCTGGCCGACCTGGACAAGTTCCACTGGTTCGACATCAGGCCGAGCGACGACGAGACCGCCAACGCACTGGAAGCGATCAAGGAGTCGATCAACGAGAAGCGCCACCAGTTCGACCTGGCCTTCGAAGAGAAGCGCAAGAAGCTCACGCAAGGCGACGAGCTGCAGCCGGGCGTGCAGAAGATGGTCAAGGTCTACCTGGCCGTCAAGCGCCGCCTGCAGTCGGGCGACAAGATGGCGGGCCGCCACGGTAACAAGGGTGTGGTGTCGCGCATCGTGCCGGTGGAAGACATGCCGTTCATGGCCGACGGTACCCCGGCCGACGTCGTGCTGAACCCGCTGGGCGTGCCGTCGCGTATGAACGTCGGCCAGATCCTCGAGACCCACCTCGGCTGGGCCGCCAAGGGCCTGGGCCTGCGCATCGGCGAGCTGCTGCGCGCCAAGGCGCAAGCGGACGAAGTGCGCGCCTTCCTGCAGAAGATCTACAACGAGACCGGCAAGGCGGAAGACCTGGACAGCCTGTCGGACGACGAGATCCTGTCGCTGGCAAGCAACCTGAAGAACGGCGTGCCGTTCGCGACCCCGGTGTTCGACGGTGCGCACGAAGAAGAGATCCGCCGCATGCTGGACCTGGCCTTCCCGGACGACATCGCCAAGCACCTGGGCATGACCCCGTCGAAGAACCAGGTGACGATGCACGACGGCCGCACCGGCGAAGCCTTCGAGCGCAAGGTCACCGTGGGCTACATGCACATGCTCAAGCTGCACCACCTGGTCGACGACAAGATGCACGCCCGTTCGACCGGCCCGTACTCGCTGGTCACGCAGCAGCCGCTGGGCGGTAAGGCCCAGTTCGGCGGCCAGCGCTTCGGTGAGATGGAGGTGTGGGCACTGGAAGCGTACGGCGCGTCCTACGTGCTGCAGGAAATGCTGACCGTGAAGTCGGACGACGTGAATGGCCGTACCAAGGTGTACGAGAACCTGGTCAAGGGCGACCACGTGATCGACGCCGGCATGCCGGAATCGTTCAACGTGCTGGTGAAGGAAATCCGTTCGCTGGGTATCGATATCGACCTGGAACGTACCTGATCGAACCGAACCAGCACGGCGTCCCGCAAAGATGCCGTCGTTCCCGCGCAGGCGGGAACCCCATTTGCCCGGCTCAGCCGAGGGAGTCGAATGGGGCCCCCGCC
>JAEWEK010000248.1 GCA_023389425.1 Pseudomonadota bacterium
CTGCGCGAGCAGAGCATGGCCGGCGCCGGCCGCCACTTCCACATCCTGGCCGACGACACGCACTACGCGATCCGCGTCAACCGCAGCCCGGTCGCGCGCGACCCGCTGGTGGCCGCCCTGTTCGGCCCGGCCCCGGCCCAGAACCCCAAAGAGCGCGTCTGAGCAGCCTTGCGGGCGTAGAGAGCCGCCCGCATCCCGGCTGTGCCGTCCGATCCGCCACCTCCGGGTGGCGTTTTTTTTGCCCGCCGGCTTGAAACCCGGTCAACAGCACCCACTTCCGGACCAGTGGCGCCGCGCGCCCGAACCTGGAAAGGAGTGCCGATGTTGTCGACCAATTTGATGCCTGCCGGCAGGGGAAACCGCCGATGACGGCGCTCGTCACCGTCGGCCTGCTGGCCGCCGCGGCCGCGCTGCTGTGGTGGGCGCCGCGCCACAAGCTGGCGCGCGCGCTGGCCCGGCCTTTCGACCCGGCGCACGCCGCCATCATCGAGCGCAATGTCGCGCAATACCGCGGCATGCCGGAAGCGCAGCGGGCCGAGCTGCGCCGGCTGGTCCAGCAGTTTCTCCTGCAGAAAAAATTCCTCGGCTGCGACGGGCTCGAACTTACCGACGAGATGCGCGTGACCATCGCGGCCCAGGCCTGCCTGCTGCTGATGGGGCGCCCGAGCAAGGTCTACGGCAATCTGCACACGGTGCTGGTGTATCCCGGCGCCTTCCTGGTGCCGCGGCGCCAGGTCGATGCGGCCGGCGTCGTCACCGAGGAGCGCCAGGACCTGCTGGGCGAATCGTGGGGCGATGGCCGCGTGGTGCTGTCGTGGGACCATGTGCGGCGCGCCGGCAACGAGGTGGCGCCCGGGCAGAATGTGGTGCTGCACGAATTCGCGCACCAGCTCGACAGCGAGTCCGGCAGCAACAACGGCGCCCCGTGGCTGGGAGCGCGCGAACGCTACCGCAGCTGGGCGCAGGTGCTGGGCCGCCATTTCGAGCAGCTGCGCGCCGAAGCCTGGCAGGGCCAGTACTCGGTGCTGGACCACTACGGCGCCAATAGCCCGGCGGAATTCTTCGCCGTCGCCACCGAAAGCTTTTTCGAGCAACCCTATCGTGTCGCGGCCCGCCATCCCGAGCTGTTCGAGGAATTCGTCGGCTACTACCGGGTCGATCCGCGCGCCTGGTTTCCCAGCCCCCTGGCGGAGGAAGCATTCCATGAGCGCGTGGCCTACGGACAGTGGCGGTGAGCTGCGTGCGCATGCGTACGGACCGGTTCGCGCAGCAGGCGTATGCTTGTGGGCGTACCCTTACACCACGGGAGGAAGCCATGTCCACGATCATTGCGGGTCACTTCCAGCTGCAGGACGATGTCGAGCGCGCGCACCTGGCCTTGGTGGAGGCGGGCTTCGACGAGAGCCGGGTCAGCCAGTTTTACGTCAACCAGCCTGGGCAGCATGACCTGACCCCCATCGGCGGCGATCACCACCTGTCGCCCGGCGCCCGGGAAACCCCGATCGGCCTGGCCGAGGGGGCGGGCGGCGGCGCCGTGGTCGGCGCCATCGCCGGCGCGGTCACGATCCCGATGACCGGTCCCCTGGGGCCGACCGTCGGCGGCTTGCTGGGCGCCTATGTCGGCTCCCTGTTCAGTTTCTCGCGGATGAAAGAGGCCGGCGAGCTCGAGAAGGGCCAGGCGGTGCCGACCCCGCGCATCGCCGGCATGCTGGTGGCGGTGGCTTTCGACGATCCGGCGCGCGAGGCGCGGGCGGTGGAGCTGCTGCGCGAACTCGGCGCCCACCACATCGAACGGGCGCGCGGCAATATCGTCGATGGCGACTGGGCCGACTTCGATCCCCTCAGCACGCCCGACCCGATTCACTGAGGCCGGCGCACGCGTTTGAGCCAGCTCAGCATTTCATTTCTGGCAGCTCCTAGACTTGTCCCTTGATGCCGCGCAATCCGCGCGGCGCGGGGACAAGGGGGATGTCATGGACGACAAGGTAGCATTGGTCACGGGCGGCATGGGCGGGCTGGGCAGCGCCATCTGCCGCCGGCTGGAGCGCGACGGCTTTCGCGTGGCCGTCACTTTCTCGCCGGCCAACCAGGCGCCGGAAGCCTGGCTGGCGGCCCGGCGCGACGACGGCTTCCACTTCAAGGGCTACAAGGTCGACGTGGCCGATTACGCCGACTGCGAATGGATGATGCAGCGCCTGCTGGCGGACATGGGCCGGCTCGACGTGCTGGTCAACAACGCCGGCATCACGCGCGACCGCAGCCTGCTCAAGATGAGTCATGACGACTGGCAAGCCGTCATGCGCACCAATCTCGACAGCGTATTCAACATCACCCGGCAAGCCATCGAGCCGATGCTGGCCCAGCGTTCCGGACGCATCGTCAATATCTCCTCCGTCAACGGCCAGCGCGGCGCCTTCGGGCAGTGCAATTACGCCGCGGCCAAGGCCGGCATGCATGGCTTTACCAAGGCGCTCGCCATGGAAATGGCGCGCCACGGCATCACCGTCAACACGGTGGCGCCGGGCTACCTGCGCACCCGGATGACGGAGCAGGTGCCGCCGGACATCATGCGCGACAAGATCCTGCCGCAAATTCCCTTGGGGCGGCTGGGCGAGCCGGACGAAGTGGCCGCGCTGGTGGCCTGGCTGGCCTCGCCGGAAGCGGGCTTCGTCACCGGCGCCAATATCGCGATCAATGGCGGGCAGCACATGGCCTGAGCGGCTGGCCGCGGTGGCGCACGCCTAGCGCTTTTCGGCGCGGGTCTGGCAGCTGATGCACAGGCGCGCCTCGGGCCGCGCCTGCAGCCGCTTGAAGCCGATGTCGTTGCCGCATTCCTCGCACAGGCCGTAGCTGTCGTCGTCGAATTTGGCGAGCGTGCGGCGCAACTGCTGCATCTGGGCGGCGGCGTGGCCTTCGGCTTCCAGCGCCAGGTCGTTGAGCAGGCGCACGGTGGCCTTGTCGGCGGGGGAGGTTTCGACCTCGGACACGGGCAGGTCATGCTCGCCGGACACGCGCGGCTGTGCGACGCCGGCCAGTTCGTCCAGGCGCTGTTGCAACATCGATTTGAGGAGCGCGACTTGGCCCTCGTCCAGACCGTTCATGGCGTGCCTCCCGTCAGGAATGGCTGGGGTGTGGCCGCGTGTGCGCGGACCCGCGCAGCTCGGCGCGGGCGGGATGAACGGACGGCATGGCTGGACTCCCCGATTGCGTTGTGTCGTTGGACAGGTCCAGTTTAGCGCGTTGGAACGGGGAAGAACATAAGCGCACGAATGGCGCTTATGCCTGGGATGGCGGCGGCTCGTCCGGCCCGGGGGCTGCCGCGCCGGGCGCGGCCACGGACGGCGCCGCGGCCGCCGCCGGCTTGGGATTATGCAGCTCGATCGCATCGAGCACATGGTGCATGTCTTCCAGCGCGCGCATGATGATGACCGGGTTGCCCGTCAAGGCCGCGCCCGACAGCTCGAGCACGCGGCCGATCAGGCCGAGCGCATCGCGCAACTGCACCAGGTGCTTCAGTTTTGCCGCCGCCGCCGCGGTCAGCTGCATCACGTGCAGCTGGGATTGCGGCAGCGACTTCACGATCAGCGTGGCTGCCTGCAGGTACAAGGCGTTGGCGCGCTGGCGCAGCACCTGCTCGTCGTCGAGCAACTGGCGCGCGGCCTGCTGGGCCGGGGCCGGTACCGCGCCGTCCTGCCAGGCGTGGATCTCGTGCATGATGCGTTCATGCATGGCGTCGGCGATGGCGCCCAGCTGGTCGCCGAGCTGGGCCACCTGCTCCGGCGTGGACAGGGCGCCGCTGCCGGCATCGGCCGGGGTAAGGTCTTCGGGGTGCATGGTGGGCCTCCTATGGTCAGCCGCCGCTCAGCTTGTCGCGGATCTTGCGCAGGTCGCGCCCGTAGTTGGCGATCATGCTGCGCACTTCCTCGCGCGACAGATTGTTGAGGTTCTCGCGCAGTTTCTGGTGGCCGAGCGCGACCTTGGTCAGCCCCTGCAGGGCCATGTCGTAGCGCTTGTCGACCAGCTTGTATTCCTCGGACTTGTTCATGTAGTGCACCTTGGCCAGGGTCACCAGCATGCGGTCGGTGTTGCGGTTGGAGAAGGGCAGTTCGACGTCGAAGATGCCGAGCACGGTCTTCTTCTCGTTCTCGTTGGTCTTGTAGTAGAGGCGGGTGATCGAGATCATCGCTTCGAGCAGGGTCTGGACGTCGGCGTCGCCGTCGCGCACCATGGTTTCCACGCTGCGGTTCTGGTAGCCCGAGGCGACCACGCGCGTCAGCAGGCGCGTCAACCCGGTGTAGGCGGCGATGTGCTTCTGCTCGACGCCGGCCTCGGCATTGGCCTGCAGGCCGAGGCCGAGGTCGTCGACGTTGGCGGACAGGTCGTAGCGGCCGTCGCCCGCCAGCAGGCTCAGGGTCTGCATGTACAGCACCACCGCCTTCTGGATGCTGACGAATTCCTCGTACACGGCGCGGCGCTTGGCGTCGTTGTCGCGCGCCAGGCGGTCGGCGGCCGGCGACAGATAGGGCTGTTCGCGGTCGTAGGTGTCGCGGTAGCGCTGCGACAGGTCGGCGTAGCCGCCGAGCTTGGCGGAAGCGTTGGCGAAATCGCGCACTTCCTCCAGGCTGACCATGCCGCCGCTGGTGGCGCAGCCACCGAGAAGCAGGCTCAGGCAGAGTAAGGCGAGACTGAGGGGGCGCAGCAGCTTCATGGGGTCCTTTCTGGCCGCACGGAAGGGCGGACCGGAAAGCCCCATTCTTGCAAAATATCTCTACGGCATCTTGCAGTAACTCAAGATCAGCAAACCTTGGCGGCGTCGAAGTGGGGATTCTGGATGATCCCGAACAGGTTGCCGTAGGGATCGCGCACGGTGGCGACGAGGATGCCGCCGCCGACGTCCATCACGTCGCTCTCGACGGTGGCGCCGAGCTGCACCAGGCGCGCGACTTCGGCCTTGGCGTCGGCCGTGCCCCAGTAGGCGGTGGCGCCGGCGGTGCCCGGCTGGCCGTCGGGGATCAGGCCGAGTTCGAAACCGCCGACTTCGAAGCCGACGTAGAACGCTTCCTTGAAGTACGGTTCCCTGCCGAGCACGCTGGCGTACCAGTCCTTGCCCGCGGCGATGTCGGTGACGGGATAGATGACGGTGCGCAGTCCCTGGATCATGCAAGTCTCCTTGTTATTGTTTGAGCAAGGAGTGCAGTGTGCGCGCGCCCGCCGCGCTTGTCTAGCTCCCGGCGTGGGCCACGGCCGGCACGCCGAGTTCATCGCGCCAGCGCAGCCCTTGCACGGTGTCGCCGCGCGGGAAGTATTCGCAGCCGATCCAGCCTTCGTAGCCCAGCTCGTCCAGCAGGCGGAACAGGAAGGGGAAATTGATTTCGCCAGTGCCCGGCTCGTGGCGGCCCGGCACGACGGCCAGCTGGATGTGGCGGATGAGCGGCAGGTTGGCGCGCAGGGTGTCGGCCAGCTCGCCTTCCATGCGCTGCATGTGATAGATGTCGTATTGCAGGAACAGGTTGGCCGCGCCCGCTTCGGCGATGATGTCGCGCGCCTGTTGGCTGTGGTTGAGGAAATAGCCCGGCATGTCGCGGCTGTTGATCGGTTCGATCAGGAGCTCGATGCCGTGCGGCATCAGCGCGGCCGCGGCGAAACGCAGGTTCTGGATATAGATCGCGCGCGCCCGTTCGTGCGGCAGGTTGGGCGGCACGATGCCGGCCATGCAGTGCAGGCGCTTGACGCCCAGTTCCTGTGCGTACTCAAGGGCGAGGCCGACGCTGTCCTGGAACTCGCCGACGCGGCGCGGGTCACACGCCATGCCGCGTTCGCCCGCGCTCCAGTTGCCTGGCGGGAGGTTGTGCAGCACCAGTTGCAAGCGGTAGCGTTGCAGGCGCTGGGTGATCTGCTCGGCCTCGAAAGCGTAGGGGAACAGGAATTCGACCGCGTCGAAGCCGGCATCCCGGGCCGCGGCAAAGCGGTCCAGGAAGCCGAGTTCGGGGAAGAGAGTGCTCAGGTTGGCTGCGAACTTCGGCATGGCAGGTGGGTGTGCGGATGGTAACCAGCCATGTTAAACCATCCGCCGCCCGCTTGCCGGCTCAGGCCTGCTGGGCGGCCGGGGCATCGGCCATCGCGCGCATCGGCGTGAACGCATAGGCCAGCGCGGCCGCGCCCGCCAGCAGCAGGCCGCAGCCGGTGAAGATGCCGGGCAGTCCGGTGTACTGCATCAGCCAGCCGGTGAGTGCGGCCGACAGCGGCGCCAGGCCCATCACGATGAACATGAAGATGCTCATCGTGCGGCCCAGCATCACCGGCGGCACGCGGCGCTGGATCCAGGTGATGACGGCCACCTGCATGAAGCCGGCCAGCATGCCGATCGCCGCGTTGACGAGCGCGATCTGCCAGGTCGCGGCCAGCTGCGCCAGCGGCAGGATCAGGGCCGCGATCACGGCGTCGACCAGCAGCAGCGTGGTACCGAGGTTGCGCACCCGCAGCTCGCCCTTGATGGTGGTGGCGGCCATGCCGAGCAAGGTGCCGGTGCCGTGCGCGCCGAGCAGCAGGCCGAGCGAGGTGCCGCCGTGCAAGCGGCTGTCGGCCAGCACCGGCAGGGCCACCTGCATCAGGCTGCCGGTGATGCAGGCGCATACCGCCCAGTAAATGAAGCAGGCGCGCATCATCCGGTCGTTCCAGACCTGGGCCAGGCCGGCCAGCACCGAGCGCACGATGGGCTGGCGCGGCGCGGGGGCCCGCGGAAGCAAGCGCACCTTGGACAAGGTCCACGCGGAAAACGCGAAGCTGAAGCAGTCGAAGGCGAAGGCGTAACCGAGGCCGTTGGCGTGGGCCATGCCGCCGCTGCCGTCGCCGGCCAGCATGAACAGCAGCGCCGCCAGCAGAGGTCCGGCCAGCAGCGACAGTTGGCGCATTCCCATCATCATGCCGTTGGCTGCTGCCAGGTGTTCCTGCGCAAGGACGTGCGGCAGGATCGAGGTGCCTGACGGGATGCTGAAGGCCGAGGCCACGCCGATCGCCAGCGCAATCGGCGCCACCAGCGGCAGGCTCGCGTGGCCGGACAGCACCAGCACCGCCAGCAGGCCGAGCAACGCGGTATTCGCGTACTTGGTCAGCATCAGCACCGAGCGCGGCGAATAGCGGTCGACGACGGCGCCGCCGAACAGGATCAGCACGGCGCGCGGCACCGCCATCAGGGCAACGATCAGGCCCAGCGTGAGGGCATCGCCGGTCATCTGCAGCACCAGCCAGGGCAGGGCAATCATCGTGAACTGGTCGCCCAGCACGGAGATGGCGCCGCCGCCGATGAGCCAGCGGAAACTGGGGTCTTTCAGGAGAGCGGGCTTGTTGTTCTTCATGATGGTGGGTCAGCGCTTGTTGAGGCTGGTGATGCGGCTGAGCAAATCGGTGAGGGCCTGGAGGTCGGCGAAGGGCGGGTCGCCGATCATCTCGGCGGCCATGTGTTCGACCAGGGTGTCGGCGGTCGCGGCCAGCTCGGCGCCGGTCGTGGTGATGATGGCGTAGCCGACGCGGGCGTCGCGCGGATCGCTCTGGCGGCCGACCAGGCCGATTTTTTCCAGCGGCATCAGGGAACGGGTGACGCCGGAGGCGGTCAGGCCCATGCGCTCGGCCAGGTCGACACGCCGCAGCCGGCCTTCGGGCGCGCGCGCCAGGTGGCGCAGCATTTGGTAGTCGGCGAAGCTGATGCCGTGGTGGTTGCCGAGCCAGGCGTCGAAGCGGCGCGTCATGGCCGTGGTGACGCGGGAGAGTTGCAGGCAGAAGTCGGTGGCGGTGTTCATGGGGATTCCTGATTGTTTACATATACTTGAGGACTCAAGTATATCGAGAGTTTCCGCCGACCGCAAGCAAAAGCAAAAAAACCTTTAACGTAAAAACGTCGTCCCCGCGCAGGCGGGGACCCATGGACAGCGTGAGTAGTCGACACATTGGATGTTCGACTGCTTACACGTTCTATGGGTCCCCGCC
>JAEWEK010000289.1 GCA_023389425.1 Pseudomonadota bacterium
GTGTTCAGCGCGCACGGGGTCGCGCGCCAGGTCGAGGCCGACGCCGGCGCCCGCGCGCTGCACGTGCTCAACGCCACCTGTCCGCTCGTCACCAAGGTCCACATCCAGGGCCGCAAGTATGCCGCCGCCGGCCGCGTCGTCGTCCTGATCGGCCACGCCGGCCATGCCGAGGTCGAAGGCACCATGGGCCAGATCGACGGCCGCGTGCTGCTGGTGCAGGACGCGCGGGACGCCGAACAGCTCGACCTGCCGCCCGACACGCCGCTCGCCTACGTCACCCAAACCACGCTCAGCGTCGACGACACGCGCGACGTCATCGCCGTGCTGCGGCGGCGCTTCCGCGACCTCGTCGGCCCCGACGTGCGCGACATCTGCTACGCCACCCAGAACCGCCAGCGCGCCGTGCGCGCGCTGTGCCGCCAGGTGGATGTGCTGCTGATCGTCGGCGCCACCAACAGCTCCAATTCAAACCGGTTGCGCGAGATCGGCACCGAAAGCGGCATCCCCAGCCACCTGCTGGCCGACGGCAGCGCGCTCGATCCCGCCTGGCTGCGCGGCGCACGCACGGTCGGCATCACGGCCGGCGCGTCGGCGCCCGAGGCGATGGTCGAACACGTCATCGAAGCGTTGCGCGCCATCGCGCCGGTGGATGTCAGCACCATGGAAGGCCAGGAGGAACACATCGAATTCCGCCTCCCGCCAGAACTGGCCGACGCGGCCGCACATCAGCCGGAGTGATGATGGCCATCCCGCTGCTGCAAAAAACACTGGTCGGCGCCTACATCCTGCGCCAGCACCTGGCAGGCCGCCGGCGCTATCCGCTGGCGCTGATGCTCGAGCCGCTGTTTCGCTGCAACCTCGCCTGCGCGGGCTGCGGCAAGATCGACTATCCGGACGAGATCCTCGACCAGCGCCTGTCCGTCGCCGACTGCCTCGGCGCGGTCGACGAGTGCGGCGCGCCGGTCGTGTCCATCGCCGGCGGCGAGCCGCTGCTGCACAAGGACATGCCGGAGATCGTGCGCGGCATCCTCGCGCGCCGCAAGTTCGCCTACCTGTGCACCAATGCGCTGCTGATGGAGAAGAAGCTGGACCAGTACCGCCCCAGTCCCTACTTCATCTGGTCGGTGCACCTCGACGGCGACCGCGATGCGCACGACCGTTCCGTGTGCCGGGGCGGCGTCTACGACCGCGCGGTGGCCGCGATCCGGGCCGCCAAGGCGCGCGCTTTTCGCGTCAACATCAACTGCACGCTGTTCAACGATGCCGATCCCGCCCAGGTCGCGCGTTTCTTCGACGACGTCAAGGCGCTGGGCGTGGACGGCATCACCGTCTCGCCCGGCTATGCCTACGAACGCGCGCCCGAGCAGCAGCACTTCCTCACGCGCGGTCTCACCAAGCTGCTGTTCCGCGAAATCCTGCGCCGCGGCGACGGCGGCCGGCGCTGGACCTTCAGCCAGTCCGGCCTGTTCCTCGACTTCCTGGCGGGGAACCAGGCCTATCGCTGCACGCCCTGGGGCAATCCCACCCGTACCGTGTTCGGCTGGCAGCGGCCGTGCTACCTGCTCGGCGAAGGCTATGTGCGCACCTTCCGCGAGCTGATGGAGGATACCGACTGGGACGCCTACGGCACCGGCCACTACGAGAAATGCGCCAACTGCATGGTCCACAGCGGCTACGAGGCGAGCGCCGTGCTGGACACGGTGCGCCATCCGCTCAAGGCCGGCAAGGTCGCGCTGGCCGGAGTGCGCACCAGCGGCGCGATGGCGCCGGAGATTCCGCTCGACCGCCAGCGGCCGGCGCAATACGTCCACGCGCGGCACGTCGCGATCAAGCTGGCGGAGATTCGCGGCCGCCGGGCCGGGTGAGCATCATGGTTGCCGGTTACCTGATCGTGTTCGCGGCGACGGCTTACGCGCTGGCCGCTCTGCTGTGCCGCGCGCGCGTCTGGCGCGGCGGGGCGCCATCGGCGATGCGGCCGGTGTCCGTGCTCAAGCCGCTGTGCGGCATGGAGCCGCGCCTGCTCGACAACCTCGCGACGCTGTGCGACCAGGCCTGGCCCGCCTGCCAGATCGTCTTCGGCGTGCGCGACCGCGACGATCCCGCCGCCGACATCGTGCGTGAGCTGATGCGGCGATACCCCGCACACGACATCGCGCTGGTGGCCGACGCGCGTATCCACGGCGCCAACCACAAGGTCAGCAACCTGCTGAACATGGCGGCGCATGCGCGGCATCCGTGGCTGGTGATTGCCGACAGCGACATCGCCGTGCCGCGCGACTACCTTGAAAAACTGTGCGCGCCGCTGGCCGATCCCCGCACCGGCGTCGTCACGTGCCTGTACCGCGGCCGCGCGCTCGGCGGCTTCTGGAGCCGCCTCGGCGCGCAGTTCATCGACAGCTGGTTCATGCCCTCGGTCCGGGTCGCCAGCGCCTGCGGCAGCAGCGACTTCGGCTTCGGCGCATCGCTTGCGCTGCGGGCGGAGACCCTGGCAGCCATTGGCGGCTTCCACGCGCTGCGCAACCGGCTCGCCGATGATTACTGGCTGGCCCGCCTGACGCGCGGACGCGGCCTGCGCACCGTGCTGGCCGATGTCGAGGTCTGCACCGACGTGACCGAAGCCAGCCTCGCGGCACTGTGGCGGCACGAGCGCCGCTGGATGCAGACCATCCGCGCCATCAACCCGCTCGGCTACGCCTTCAGCTTCATCACCTTCACCGTTCCGATGCTGGCCATCGGCCTCGCCCTCGCCCCTGGCGCCGCCAACGTGGCCGTCGCGCTGGCCGGCGCTGCCGCCCGCCTCGCGCCAAACCTGCGCCAGGCCCTCTACGCGCCCTTGCGCGACTGCCTGCTGCTGCTGGTCTGGGCCAGCGCCTTCACTGGCGCGGCCGCGCGCTGGCGCCAGCAGTCGGTTCCGGTGAACGACGCACCACAAGGACGATCCCCATGAAAACCCTGTTCCTGCAAGCACCCTCGTTCGAAGGCTTCGATGGCGGCGCCGGTTCGCGCTACCAGGCCAGGCGCGAGATCCGCTCGTTCTGGTACCCCACCTGGCTGGCACAACCGGCCGCGCTGGTGCCGGGCAGCCGCCTGCTCGACGCTCCCGCCGACGGCCTGACGGTTGAGCAGGCGCTCGCCATCGCGCAGGACTACGAGCTGGTCATCCTGCACACCAGCACCCCGTCCTTTCCGGCCGACGCGCGTTTCGCGGAACTGCTCAAGGAGCGCCGGCCAAGGACGATGCTCGGCATGGTCGGCGCCAAGGTCGCGGTGGATGCCGAGGGCTCGCTAAGCGCCAGCGGCGCCATCGATTTCGTCGCGCGCGAGGAATTCGACTTCACCTGCTGCGACATTGCTGAAGGCCGGCCCCTGCGCGAAGTAGACGGCATCAGCTACCGCCACGCCGATGGCGGCGTGCGCCACAATCCGCCGCGCGCGATCATCGAGAACATGGACGCGCTGCCCTTCGTTTCGCCCGTCTACCGGCGCGACCTCAAGCTGCACAACTACTTCGTCGGCTACCTCCAGTATCCCTACGTGTCGCTGTACACGGGCCGCGGCTGCCGCTCGCGCTGCACTTTCTGCCTGTGGCCGCAGACGGTCGGCGGCCACCGCTACCGCGTGCGCTCGCCCGACAACGTGCTGGACGAGGTGCGCTGGATCCGGCGGCACATGCCCGAGGTGAAGGAAATCATGTTCGACGACGACACCTTCACCGACTTCCGTCCGCGCGCCGAGGAAATCGCGCGCGGCCTCGGCAAGCTGGGCGTGACCTGGTCGTGCAACGCCAAGGCCAACGTACCCTACTCCACACTCAAGATCATGAAGGACAACGGCCTGCGCCTGCTGCTGGTCGGCTACGAATCCGGCGACGACCAGATCCTCCTCAACATCAAGAAGGGCCTGCGCACCGACATCGCGCGCCGTTTCGCCGCCGACTGCCGCAAGCTCGGCATCACCGTGCACGGCACCTTCATCCTAGGCCTGCCGGGCGAGACGCGCGACACCATCGCCAGGTCCATCGCCTTCGCCAAGGAGATCAATCCGCACACGATCCAGGTCTCGCTGGCCGCGCCCTACCCCGGCACGCGGCTGTACGAACAGGCCGTCGAGAACGCGTGGATCCCGCCCAACAAGACCATCAACCTGGTCAACGAAAGCGGCGTGCAGCTGGCGGCGATCAGCTACCCGCACCTGTCGCGCGACGAGATCTACCACGGCGTCGAAGCCTTCTACCGCAGCTTCTACTTCCGTCCCTCGAAGATCGCCGAGATCGTCGGCGAGATGCTGGGCAGCTGGGACCTGACGCGCCGCCGCCTGCGCGAGGGCGTCGAGTTCTTCCACTTCCTGCGCTCGCACGGGGCGTCGCACTCATGAGACCCGCGTGGATGCGCGCAAGCGCCTCGGCGGCGTTGCGGGCCTGACCACGCCGCGATGAAGCGGCTGGCCCTCATCGGCGGCGTGGCGGGCCTGCTGCTCCTCACCGCCCTGATCGTCTACGAAGGCCTGCCCGCGATCGCCTCCGCCCTCGGCCGCGCCGGCTGGCCGCTGCTCCTGCTGGTCCCGCTGCACGTGATTCCGCTCGCCTTCGACACCCTGGCCTGGCGCGTGCTGCTGGCGCCGGTCGATCGCGAGCGCCGTGCCGGCATGCTGTTCCTGCTGTGGGTGGCCGCGGTACGCGAAGCGGTGGCGCGGCTGCTGCCCTCGGCCGGAGTCGGCGGCGAAGTGGTCGGCGTGCGCCTGCTGCGCCTGCGCGTGCCCGACACCGCCGGCATCGGCGCCACCATCGTGCTCGAGGTGCTGGTCACCATCACCGTGCTCTGCCTCTTCACGGCGCTCGGCCTTCTGCTGTTGGCCAGTCGCGCCGCCGGACGGGCCCAGCTTGCGGCGATCGCCGCCGCCGCGCTGCTGACATTGCCGCTGCCGCTGCTGCTGGCATGGCTGCTGCGCCGCGGCGTGCTGTTCACCCAATTGCACAGGCTCGCCCTGCACCTGCCCGGCACAGGGCATCGGTGGGCGCTGCGGCTGGACGGCGCCCGGCTCGACGCCGAGATCGGCCGCCTGCTGGTCCAGCCGCGCCGGCTCCTGCGTGCGCTCGGCTGGCAGCTGCCCGGCTACCTGCTCGGCGCGGTCGAGACCTGGTACGCGCTGTGGCTGCTGGGCCACCCGGTCGGCGCCGGCGCCGCCATCGCCATCGAAGCCCTCACCCAGGCCACGCGCCACGCCAGCTTCATCGTGCCCGCCAGCGTCGGCGTGCAGGAAGCGGCCGTGATCCTGTTCGGCTACCTGGCCGGCGTCGGCGGCGACGTCGCGCTGTCGCTCGCGCTGGTCAAGCGCATGCGCGAACTGCTGTTCGGCGTGCCGGTCCTGCTGTCGTGGCAGTGGTTCGAAGCGCGCCGCCTGCGCACGGCCTGAACTTACGCACTGGCCTGGTTATGCGCCGCCAGGAATTTGATCAGGCCGTCGATGCCGCCGCGCTGGATCTGGGCCGCGAACTGCTGGCGGTACACCACGATCATCCACGCGCCCAACATGTTGATGTCGTAGATTTTCCAGCCGCCGTCCGTCTTGTGCACACGGTAGGCGATCGGCATGGTGTCGCCGCCGGTGACGACCTCGCTGCGCACGACGGCATCGGTGGCGGAGGCCGGCGGCGCCGCCGTCGGCGGGAACTTGAACTGCGTATCCTGGCCGCGGACCTGCATCAGCTGGGTCGCGTAGGTGTGCGCCAGCAGCGTCTGGAACTGCTTGAACAATGCATCGCGCTGGGCCGGCGTGGCCTTGCCCCAGGCTTCCTTGCCCATCGCGTATTGCGTGGCCAGCATGAAGTCGGTGAAAGGCAGGAACTTCTGTTCGACGATCTGGTAGATGCGCCCGGCATCGCCCGCACGCGCGGCGGCATCGGCGTGGATCGCCGACATCACGCCGTCGATCGTCGTCTTCACCATCCGGTCGGGGCTGCGGCTATCGGCCTGTTGCGCAACGGCGCAAGGCACGGCCGTCAGCACGGCCAGCGGTACCAGGAGACAAGGTTTCATCACAATCCCTCCGCGAGCGGCATGCGATCCAGTATAGCGAGTGCGCCGCGCGCGCGCGGGCGCAGTCGTGCGCGGGCTTCCCTGGTCTAACAAGCTTGTGCTGGACGAGCGCGACTCCCATGCTGACATCCATTATTTGCAGGACGATCCGGTTTTCGGTCAGGCACGCGTGGGTCGTCATCTGCCTGTTCACGCTGCTGGTCGCCGCGAGCGCGGCCTACGTGGCGCGCCATTTCGCCATCAACTCCGACGTCGCTTCGCTGATCGACCCCAGCGCGCCGTGGGTGCGGCGCGATGCGGCGATCACGGCCGCCTTTCCGCAGCGCGCCGACTCCACGCTGGTGGTGGTGCGCGCTCCGGCGCCGGAGTTCGCCAGCCAGGCCGCAAGCGAACTGGCGCAGCGATTGCGCACCCAGCGCAGGCTGTTCAGTTCCGTCAGCCTCGGCACGGACAGCGAATTCTTCGCCCGCAATGGCCTGCTATTCCTGCCGCAGGATCAATTGAACACGCTCAGTGCGCAGCTGGCCGGCGCCCGCCCGCTATTGAACGCGCTCGCGCACGACCCGTCGCTGCGCGGCCTGGCCGACCTGCTGTCCGTCACCTTGCTGGCGCCGCTGCAGACGGGGCAAGTGAAGCTGGCCGACATGGCGCCCGTGCTCGATCGCAGCGCCGACGCGGTCGACGCCGCGCTGGCACGGCTCCCGGCCGCGCTGTCATGGCGCGCGCTGGCGGACACCGGCGCCGCGGGCGGCCCGGTGCACAGCCTGGTCGTGGTCATCCCGAATCTCGACTACACCCTGCTGCAGCCGGGCGCCGCTTCCTCCGACGCGATCCGCACGGCCGCCAGCGAACTGCAGCTGTACCAGCACTACGGCGCCAGCGTCGCCCTCACCGGGGCGGTGCCGCTGGCCGATGACGAGTTCTCGTCGGTGCAGGAAGGCGCCGCGCTCGGCACCACCGTCACTTTCGCCTTCGTGCTGCTGATCCTGTGGCTGGCGCTGCATTCGATGAAGCTGGTGGCAGCAGTGTTCCTCACCATGCTGGGCGGGCTCGCGCTGACGGCCGCCCTGGGCATCCTGATGGTCGGTGCGCTCAACATCATCTCGGTCGCCTTCGCCATGCTGTTCGTCGGGATCGGCGTCGACTTCGGCATCCAGTTCGGCATGCGCTTTCGCGCGCGGCTGCTGGAACTGGCCGACACCTACCAGGCGCTGCTGGCCGTCTCGCGCACGATCTCGCTGCCGGTATCGCTGGCGGCGGTGGCCACCGCCATCGGCTTCTTCGCCTTTCTTCCCACGGCCTACCGCGGGGTGGCCGAACTGGGGCAGATCGCCGGCGTCGGCATCCTGTTCGTCGCCTTCCCATCGTGCTTCACGATCCTGCCGGCGCTGATCTCCAGGACGCATCCGCACGCCGCCTCGTCGATGCCCGGCTACCGCCTGCTGGCGCCGGTCGACCATCTGTTCCAGCGCCACCGCGCGGTGCTCTTGATCGGCACCATCGCCGTGGTGGCGGCCGGCGTGCCGCTGCTGTGGCACCTGCGCTTCGACTTCAATCCGCTGCACCTGAAGGACCCGGGCAGCGAATCGATGCGGGCGCTGCGCACGCTGGCCGGCACCGGAGAGGCCGGCATCGACAATGTGCAGGTGCTGGCGCCTTCGCTGGCGCAGGCGGTGGCGATGGGTGAACGGATGGCGCGCCTGCCCGAGGTCGAACGGGTGACTACGCTGCAAAGCCTGGTGCCGGAGCAGCAGCCGGAAAAGTCGCGCATCATCGGCGAACTGGCCGCGCGCCTCGGCCCGGTGCTGGCGCAGCGGCCCGCGCCGCCCGCCGCCGACATCGACCGCGTCAATGCCTTGCGCAACGCCGCCCGCGGCCTGCGCAACGCGGCGCTCGACTACCCCGGCGCCGGCGAGGCCCCGGCGCGGCGCCTGGCGGACAGCCTGGCCGCCCTCGCCCGCGCCGATTCCAAGGCACGCGACCGGGCCGAGCAGGCGCTGGCGGGCACGCTGAAGCTGGCGCTGGCGGCGCTGCGCAAGGCCCTGCATCCGCAAGCGGTCACGCTGCAGACGATTCCGCCCGAGCTGCGCAGCAACTGGGTGGCCGCCAACGGCCGCGCCCTGCTCGATGTCGCGCCGCGCAAGGCGCCGGGCATGGAGCCGG
>JAEWEK010000349.1 GCA_023389425.1 Pseudomonadota bacterium
GGCGGGGACCCATGCTGAGCTTGCGCGGCACGAGGCTCCTGCATGTTTTCGACAGCTCAGGCGCTCCATGGGTCCCCGCCTCCGCGGGGACGACGGCTTTACGCGCAGTGGTGACATATGGCGATGCGGCACAAGCCTCCCATGAACATCGAACTCCGCCAGCTCCGCTACTTCGCCACCGTCGCCGAGGAACTGCATTTCGGCCACGCCGCCGAGAAGCTGCACATGACCCAGCCGCCGCTGTCGCAGGCCATCGCCGCGCTCGAGGAGCAGCTGGGCGCGCCGTTGTTCCTGCGCAGCCGCCGCCACGTGACGCTGACCGCCGCCGGCGCCGCCCTGCTGCCCGAAGCGCGCCGCATGCTTGCGCAAGCCACCGAACTGCCCGAGCTGGTGCGCCGCGCCGCCGCCGGCGAAACCGGCCGCATCGCCCTCGCCTTCGTCACCTCGGCCGACTACAGCGTGCTGCCCAGCTTCCTGCTGCGCTACCGCGAAGCCTATCCGCAGGTGCAGCTGGTGCTGCAGGAAGCCACCTCCGACGTCCAGGTCGACGACCTGCTGCACCAGCGCGTCGACGCCGGCCTCTTGATCCCGCCCCTGCCCGACAAGGCGCGCGATCAGCTCGACTACCTGAAGGTGCTGGAAGAACCGCTGATCCTGTGCGCCCCCGCCGGCCTGCTCGCCAGGCCCGGACCGGTGCGCCTGCAGGACGTGCCGCGCCTGCCGCTGGTGATCTTCCCGCGCCCGATCTCGCCGGCCCTGCACGACGCCATCCTGTCCTGCTTCCGCGCCGCCGGCATCACGCCCGACATCGGCCAGGAAGCGATTCAGATGCAGACCATCGTCAGCCTGGTGTCGGCTGGCATGGGCCTCGCGCTTGTGCCACAATCGGTGTCGAACCTGATGCGTCCGGGCGTCGAATACCGCGCCCTGGCCGATCCCACGCCGCTGGTCGAGACCGGCCTGGCCTGGCGCCGCGACAATGCCTCGCCCGTGCTGCGCGGCTTCATCGAACTACTGAGGAAGAACTGATCATGCTGGTCCACCCGCAGCCGAACCCGATCGCGTTTTCGATCGGCCCCGTCCAGGTCCATTGGTATGGGTTGATGTATGTGCTGGCCTTCGCGCTGTTCCTGCTGCTGGGCCGCTGGCGCATCAAGCACCAGCCGCACGTGGCCGCGCAGGGCTGGAAAGCCGAAGACCTCGACGACATGCTGTTCTACGGGATGCTCGGCGTGATCCTCGGCGGCCGGCTGGGCGAAGTGCTGTTCTACGAACCGGCGTTCTACTTCTCGCACCCGCTCGAGATCTTCAAGGTCTGGAACGGCGGCATGTCCTACCACGGCGGCTTCATCGGCGTGCTGGTCGCGATGGCGCTGTGGGCGCGCAAGCGCGGCCGCAACCTGCTCGACGTGTACGACTTCATCGCACCGATGGTGCCGATCGGCTATGCCTGCGGGCGCCTGGGCAACTTCATCAACCACGAGCTGCCGGGCCGTCCCGCCGATCCCTCGCTGCCGTGGGCCATGTGGTGGCCGGCGCCGGAATCGACCGCGGCCCATCCGATCTGGCTGCCGCACCCCGTGCATCCGTCGCCGCTTTATCAGATGCTGGTCGATGGTGTGCTGTGCTTCGTCATCGTGTGGCTGTTCGCGCGCAAGCCGCGGCCACGCCTCGCCGTCGGCGCGCTCTACACGCTGCTGTATGGCTGCGCGCGCTTCTTCACCGAATACTTCCGCGTGCCGGATTGGCAGACCACCATTGCCGGCGTGACGCTGTCGTCCGGCCAGATCCTGTCGATACCGATGATCGTCGCCGGCATCATCATGCTGGTGTGGGCCTACCGTCCGGAAGGCCGGCGCGCGGTCGCGGCCTGATCAGCGTTTCGCGCGCACGAGCTTGAGCACCGCTTTCCACTCGTCCGGCGTGACCGGCGAAATCGACAGGCGGCTGCCCTTGCGCAGCAAGACCATGTCTTCGAGCGCGGGCACGCCGCGCATCTCGGTCAGCGGCAGATAGCGGCCCTGCTCCACGCCCTTGACGTCGATCGACGTCCAGCGCGGCTGTTCGCGCGTGGCTTTCGGATCGAAGTATTTGCTGGCCTGGTCGAATTGCGATTCGTCCGGATATGGCGCGCTCACCACTTCGGCGATGCCCGCCACGCCCGGCACCGCGCAACTGGAGTGATAAAACAGGACGCCATCGCCCGGCTGCATCTGGTCGCGCATGAAATTGCGGGCCTGGTAATTGCGCACGCCAAACCACGGGGTGGTCTGCCTGGGCGAGGCGAGGACGTCGTCGAAACTGACTTCGTCCGGTTCGGATTTCATCAACCAATAGCGCATTGTTTTGCTTTCTTCTTCGGCCGAATCGCGCGCCATTGCAGCGCGCATAAAAAAGCGGCTGCGCTTTTTGAAACGCAACCGCTTTAGGAATTGTGCCCCGCCTGTGCCGTTTTTTGCCGGCATCCCGAACCGGATGGCTCAGGTGGTCGTAGTCAGTTCAATTTCGGGTTCATCGAACGAGCGACGCTCACGCCCATCGAACATATCCCACAACCTTTGCAACAGAATGGTTCAAGGAGTATATGGCAAGTTCGAACACCGCAGGGTCAGGCGCAGTTTACTCTCTTGAACCGTCATGTCAAACGAATTTGGCCTTCAAAACAGATTTTCCTGCGGCGTCAGCGCGTTGTCCAACACGCCGTGCATCGCTTCGAGTTTCTGCTTGACTTCAAGGATCGACATGTCCGACAGCGGGCCTTGCGGCGACTTCACCGACAGGAATTCGGCAGCCACGCTCAGCGCTGCCATCACCGCGATGCGGTCGGTGCCTTTCACTTTGCCGGAGTCGCGCAGCGCGCTCATCTTGGCGTCGAGATAGTGCACGGCTTCACGCAGCGTGGTCTCCTCGCCTTCCTTGCAAGCCAGGCGATACGGCTGGCCCATGATGTTGACATCCAGGTGGATCATTCGGTGGCCTCGGCTTCGTCGGTGGCGGTTTCGTCTTCCGGCGCGGGCAACTGGGCGAGCAGCGCCTCGACGCGCTGCTGGGCTTCGGCCAGGCGCTGCAGGTAGGCGGTGTTTTCTTCGCTGAGCACTTTGTTGGAGTGGCGCAGTTGCGCATTCTCGCGACGCAGGGACTCCGTCATCTCGGCAAGCCGAGTGATTTTGTCGGATAGGTCTTGGAATTCGGAAATCATTCGACACTATAGGACTGGAAAGGAAAGTCCGTCAACAAGAGAGGAGGCAGCCCGACATAGTACACCACGGCGAGCGCCGCGCCGATCGTGCGTGGCTAAAATGGCGAGCGGTGGTAGGCTCCCGGTCTTGCCCGTATTGAGCCCGCTCAAAAAATAAGCTTCAAACCCGCAACATCCCTCCTTGAAATGCTGAATTATCGTCCCTATAATTAGCACTCGTTAGCGGTGAGTGCTAACAACACTTTCCGGACCGGCAGCTTCCAATTAACAGCTGCCCAACGCCAGTCAAACCACTGAATTTAAAGGAGTTTTGCATGAACCTTCGTCCTCTGCACGATCGCGTTATCGTGAAGCGTCTCGACCAGGAAACCAAAACTGCGTCCGGCCTGATCATCCCCGACGCCGCCGCTGAAAAGCCGGACCAGGGCGAAATCCTCGCCGTCGGCAACGGCAAAGTGCAGGAAAACGGCCAGGTTCGTCCGCTGGAAGTGAAGGTCGGCGACCGCGTCCTGTTCGGCAAATACTCGGGCCAGACCGTCAAGGTCAAGGGCGAGGAACTGCTGGTGATGCGCGAAGAAGACATCATGGCCGTCCTGGTCGACTAATCCAGTCCAAAATTCCACGAAAATCACGGAGAAATAACAATGGCAGCTAAAGAAGTCGTGTTTGGCGATATCGCCCGCAACAAGATGGTCGAAGGCGTCAACATCCTGGCCAACGCCGTCAAAGTCACCCTGGGCCCGAAAGGCCGCAACGTCGTGCTGGAGCGCTCCTTCGGCGCCCCGACCGTCACCAAGGACGGCGTCTCGGTCGCGAAAGAGATCGAGCTCAAAGACAAGCTGATGAACATGGGCGCGCAGATGGTCAAGGAAGTCGCTTCCAAGACCAGCGACAACGCCGGTGACGGCACCACCACCGCGACCGTGCTGGCCCAGGCCATCGTGCGCGAAGGCATGAAGTACGTTGCCGCCGGCATGAACCCGATGGACCTGAAGCGCGGCATCGACAAGGCCGTCGCCGCCACCGTCGAAGAACTGAAGAACATCGCCAAGCCGACCACCACCTCGAAAGAGATCGCGCAAGTCGGCACCATCTCGGCCAACTCGGATTCGTCCGTTGGCGAGCGCATCGCTGAAGCGATGGAAAAAGTCGGCAAGGAAGGCGTCATCACCGTCGAAGACGGCAAGTCGCTGACCGACGAGCTGGACATCGTCGAGGGCATGCAGTTCGACCGCGGCTACCTGTCGCCGTACTTCATCAACAACCCGGACAAGCAAGTCGCGATCCACGAGAACCCGTTCATCCTCCTGTGCGACAAGAAGATCTCGAACATCC
>JAEWEK010000198.1 GCA_023389425.1 Pseudomonadota bacterium
ACCCTTACCTACCCTGTGCTTCGGCGCAGGGCAGGCATGAAAAAGCCGCTGCGTCCTCCCGGACGCAGCGGCTTTTTCGTTGCGCTGAAACCGGCGGTCAGCCGCGCGCTCCGCGCACCCCGGCCGCCAGCTCGCTGCACAGCGCCAGCACGTCATGGATGGCCTGCTTCGGTGTGTCGGCCTTGGCTATGCGGTCGACCAGCGCCGAGCCGACCACCACGCCGTCGGCGCGACGGGCCACGTCGGCGGCGTGTTCGGCGGTGCGGATGCCGAAGCCGATGCACAGTGGCAGGTCGGTGTGGCGACGCAGGCGGGCGATGGCTTCGTCGACCTGTTGCATGCTCGCCGAGCCGGCACCGGTGACGCCGGCCACGGAGACGTAGTAGACGAAGCCGGAGCTGCCGTTGAGCACCACCGGCAGGCGCGCATCGTCGGTGGTCGGCGTGGTCAGGCGGATGAAGTCGAGGCCGGCGGCCTGGGCCGGGTCACACAGGTCGGCGTTGTGCTCCGGAGGCAGGTCGACCACGATCAGACCGTCCACGCCGGCGGCCTTGGCGTCCTCGATGAAGCGCGGCACGCCGTAGTGGTGGATCGGGTTGAAGTAGCCCATCAGCACGATCGGCGTGGTCTGGTTGTCCTCGCGGAACTCGCGGACCATCTGCAGGGTTTTCGCCAGGTTCTGGCCATTGCCCAGGGCGCGGATATTGGCCAACTGGATCGCCGGGCCGTCGGCCATCGGGTCGGTGAACGGCATGCCCAGCTCGATCACGTCGGCGCCGGCGTCCGGCAGACCCTTGAGGATGTGCAGGGCGGTGGCGTAGTCCGGGTCGCCGGCGGTCAGGAAGGTCACCAGCGCGGCGCGATTCTGCTGTTTCAGTTCGGCGAAGCGGGTCTGCAGGCGGCTCATGCGCGGGTCTCCTCAAGCTTCAGGTGGTGCATCACGGTCTGCATGTCCTTGTCGCCGCGGCCGGACAGGTTGACCACCATCAGGTGGTCTTTGGGCAGCGTGGGCGCGCGCTTGAACATTTCCGCCAGGGCGTGGGACGACTCCAGCGCCGGGATAATGCCTTCCAGGCGGCAGCACTGGTGGAAGGCGCTTAGCGCCTCGTCGTCGCTGATCGGCACGTACTCGACGCGGCCGATGTCGTGCAACCAGGCGTGTTCGGGGCCGACGCCGGGGTAGTCGAGGCCGGCGGAAATCGAGTGGGCGTCGATGATCTGCCCGTCGTCGTCCTGCAGCAGGAAGGTGCGGTTGCCGTGCAGCACGCCCGGCGTACCACCGTTCATGCTGGCGGCGTGCTTGCCGGTGTCGATGCCATGGCCGGCGGCTTCCACGCCGATGATCTGTACACCCTCATCGTCCAGGAACGGGTGGAACAGACCGATGGCGTTGGAACCGCCGCCGATGCAGGCGATCAGGCTGTCGGGCAGACGGCCTTCCTTTTCCTGCAGTTGCTCGCGGGTTTCCTTGCCGATCACCGCCTGGAAGTCGCGCACCATGGCTGGATACGGGTGCGGGCCGGCGGCGGTGCCGATCAGGTAGAAGGTGTCATGGACGTTGGTTACCCAGTCGCGCAGGGCTTCGTTCATGGCGTCCTTGAGGGTGCCGGTGCCGGCGGTGACCGGAATCACCTCGGCGCCCAAGAGGCGCATGCGGAACACGTTGGCCTGCTGGCGGTCGATGTCGGTGGTGCCCATGTACACCACGCATTTCAGGCCGAAGCGCGCCGCCACGGTGGCGGTGGCCACGCCGTGCATGCCGGCGCCGGTCTCGGCGATGATGCGCTGCTTGCCCATGCGCCTGGCCAGCAGGATCTGGCCGATGCAGTTGTTGATCTTGTGCGCGCCGGTGTGGTTCAGCTCCTCGCGCTTGAGGTAGATCTTCGCGCCGCCGCAGAACTCGGTGAGGCGTTCGGCGAAGTACAGCGGGCTCGGGCGGCCGATGTAGTCGCGCTGGAAGTAGGCCAGTTCCTTGAGGAACGCCGGATCCTGCTTGGCCTTCTCGTATTCGGCGGCCAGTTCGTGGATCAGCGGCATCAGGGTTTCGGCGACGTACTGGCCGCCGAAGCTGCCGAACAGGCCCTTGGCGTCGGGTCCGTTGCGAAATGAGGTCATGGGGTAGGCTCCTGGATCGAAGGGCGTTGCGGCGATGGTCAGACCTTAACCAATCTCCGGCGCGGAAAAAAGCGATAAGATCGCCTCGAATCGTCAGGAAACCTCACCTATGTCCCGCTCGCTGCCTCCTCTCAATGCCTTGCGTGCCTTTGAGGCCGTGGCGCGTCTCGGCAGCTTGAAGCGCGCGGCTGGGGAGCTGAGTGTCACCCATGGCGCCATCAGTCGGCAGATCGCCAATCTGGAGCAGACGCTCGGTGTGGTGCTATTGGAGAAAGAAGGGCGCGGCGTAAAACTCACCGATGCCGGCGCACGGCTGGGCGCTGTCGCCGGTGAGGCCTTTGAGCGTGTGGCCGCGCTGTGCACCGAGCTGCAGCGTCAAACCAGTGAAGCGCCCTTTGTGCTCGGCTGCCCGGGCAGCCTGCTGGCGCGCTGGTTCATCCCACGCCTGGATCGCCTGCAACGCGAGCTGCCGGAGTTACGTCTGCAGCTGTCGGCCAGCGAAGGCGAGCTGGACCCGCGCCGCGCCGGCCTGGACGCCACCCTGTGGTTTGCCGAGCCGCCCTGGCCGGCCGATGTCGCCGTGTTCGAGCTGGCCGCCGAGTGCATCGGGCCGGTACTCAGTCCGCATCATCTCAGGGCGCCAGCGCTGCGCCAGGCCACGCCGGCAGCCTTGCTGGATGAAGCGGTGCTGCACACCGTCTCGCGTCCCCAGGCCTGGCCTGGCTGGCTGCGCAGCCAGGGACTGGAGCCGCAGCAGCTGCGCCTCGGTCAAGGCTTCGAGCATCTGTATTACCTGCTGGAGGCCGCGCTGGCCGGCCTCGGCGTGGCCATTGCGCCGCAACAACTGGTGGCCGACGATCTGGCCAGCGGACGCCTGCTGGCGCCGTGGGGTTTCGTGGAAACCCCGGCACGGCTGGCGCTGTGGGTGCCGCGCCGCCGGCTGGATCGGCGTGCCGAGCGGCTGGCCGAATGGTTGCGCGCCGAGCTGGCGCGAGCGTGAATCGCGTCACATAAACTGGCGTAACCGTTAACCTTTCCTATGCTGATTCGGGCCCTTGTCCGGGCACTCTATCAGCGGTCCGCTGTCCATGACCGTACGGGTTCAAGGCCCCCACCAGGAGAGCGGCAACCATGTCGGACCATCACACCTACAAGCTGGTTGAACTGGTGGGCACGTCGCCCACCAGTATCGAAGACGCCATCCAGAGCGCACTGACCGAAGCCAGCAAAAGTCTGCGCATGCTCGAATGGTTCGAAGTGATCAGTACGCGCGGACACGTCGTCAACGGCGCGGTCGGGCATTTCCAGGTGACGCTCAAGGTCGGCTTCCGTATCGCCAACAGTTGAGGGCTGCGCATGAAACTGTTGCCGATCCTCGTTCTGCTGCTGCTCGGCACAGAGCTGCAGGCGGCGTCCAAGCCTTGCGAGGAACTGAAGGCGGAAATAGCCGCGAAGCTGGAGGCCCGCGGGGTGCGTGAATACCAACTGGAGATCACCAACCCGGGCGGCGCCGTCGGCTGGACGGTGGTGGGCAGCTGTGAAGGTGGCGGCCGGGAAATTCTCTACCGGCGCGGCCGTGCCGAGTTGCCCGAGACGCTGCCGGACGAGGGCGCCGTACCGCCGTTCGACGACGAGCCGGATGGCGGGCTGCCGTCCACGCCCGAGCCGATCCGGCCGCTGCCTTGATCGCCGACGCCTAGACCATGGCTCAGGGAGGATCGGCCAATAGCGCAACGGAGGGCGTCATTCGGCGCGGCTTCCAGGAACTCTCCGCACGTCAGGAGCGGGCGCTGTTGCGCCCCTATCTGGACAACCGTTTCCGCGATGACGTGCAGGGCATACGTGCGATCGGCGCGCTGCTGATCCTGTTCTTCCACCTCTGGGTGCACAAAGTGTCCGGCGGGGTGGATGTGTTCTTCGTGATGTCCGGCTACCTGATGGGCGGATTACTGTTGCGCCAGGCGGCCAGCCAGCGACGCCTGCGGCCGATCCAGTTCTTTGCCGGGGTGGTCAAGCGAGTGGCGCCTGCCGCCTATCTGGTACTGCTGTGCACGGTGGTGTTCGGCTATCTGTACGTGCCCGCGCCGCTTTGGCGGACCGCCATCGACGATCTGCTGTTCAGTGCCTTGCACCTGGAAAACCTGTACCTGATGCGCAGCGGCGTGAGTTACCTGAATCTGCACGCACCGCCCAGCCCGTTCCAGCAGTTCTGGGCGCTTTCCATGCAGATCCAGTTCTACCTGCTGCTGCCGGCGCTGCTGGCGCCCGCCCTGTGGCTGGCCCGACGCGTCAATTCGCGACTGCCGCTCCTGCTGGTCAT
>JAEWEK010000412.1 GCA_023389425.1 Pseudomonadota bacterium
GAGCCGCCCCATGTCCTACACCGAACTCGTCAACATCCCTTCCGCCGGCGTCTCCATGGAAGGCATGCTCGACCTGCCTGCCAGTCCCGTCGGCGCCGTCCTGTTCGCCCACGGCAGCGGCAGCAGCCGCCTCAGCCCGCGCAACAACCACGTCGCCCGCATCCTGCGCGACGCCGGCATCGGCACCCTGCTGCTCGACCTGCTCACCCCGCACGAAGACCGCCAGGCCGAAAACCGCTTCGACATCGTCCTGCTCACCCAGCGCCTGGCCGACGCCGCGCATTGGCTGAGCCGGCATCCCGCATCGCGCGGATTGTCGCTCGGCCTGTTCGGCGCCAGCACCGGCGCGGCTGCGGCGCTGCAACTGGCGGCGCGGGCCGATATCGCCGCCGTCGTGTCGCGCGGCGGCCGGCCCGACCTTGCCGGCCATGCAGCCCTGTCGCAGGTGCGCGCGCCCACCCTGCTGATCGTCGGCGGCGCCGACACCGTGGTCATCGGCCTGAACCAGATCGCCTTTGCCGACCTCCGGTGCGAGAAGAAACTGTCGATCATTCCCGGCGCCACGCATTTGTTCCAGGAAGCGGGCGCACTCGACGATGTGGCCCGCCAGGCCCGCGACTGGTTCAGCGCCCACTTCACCAGTGCGCGCAAGCCGCCGACACCATCATAGGCCATCGTCCTACTGACCCGTCCGGACCGCTGCGCTAGGATGAAGCTTCGCGCCAGAACAGGAGAGCAAGATGTTTTCCCTGAGCAAATTAAGCCCAAGCATCACCGACATGATCCGCTTCGACCATTCCCACGTGATAGTCACCTTCCACCAGTACACGCGCGACAAGCCGCCCAGCATCAAGAAGGCGTTGGCGGAAACCATTTGCACTGCGGTAGACATCCACGCCAAGTTGGAGGAGGAATTGTTCTATCCCGTCATGCGCCAGCTCACCAGCGACGAGCGCGTGATGACCAAGAGCGAGCCGGAACACGACGAAATGCGCAAGGTCATCGCCCTGCTGCGCCGCGCCGACGCCCACAGCCCGGACCACGACCGCCTCCTGCATGACCTGATGCGCATCGTCATCCACCACGTCGCCGACGAAGAGACCGTGCTGCTGCCCCAGGCCGAGCAGATGCTCGACAAGGACACGCTGTCGGAGCTGGGCGCCAAGATGACCCGGCGCCGGCTGGAACTGCTCACGCCCGAAGCGGGCAAGATCGCCAAGGACACCGTGGTGGGCTTCGCGGGCAGCACGGCCGCTGTCGCCCTCGGCGTGGCCGGCGCCATCTTCGCGGTCAACAAGTACCGCAAATCAGCGCACTCCTAGGGCCGCAGCAGCGTACGGGCGAAGAAATCGACAGTGCGCTGCCAGGCCAGCTGCGAGGCGTCGCGGGTGCGCTCCTCGTCTGTGCCGATCAAGCCCTGGCCGACATCGGGTACCAGCACGAGTTCCGCGCTGGCTCCCGCGTCCTGCATCACGGCGTTCATGCGCGCGGCCTGCGACACGGGAATGAAGGTGTCCGTCATGCCGTGCACGATCAGCATCGGCGGTGCGGTCTTGTCCACATAGCTCACCGGACTGGCAAGCCTGCGCTGCGGATTGCACGCCGCGCCTGCGCAGCCGAGGTAGTTGTTGGCCGCCGCCATGTCCGCCATTCGCAGCAGGTCGTAGGCGCCGGACCAGGACACGGCCGCCTGCACGCAGGCCGACTCGTCCGCCGGCGAGGGTGCGGTCGCCGCGCCGCCGATCGCCGTATTGACCGGCGCCCCATTCGTTTGCCGCTCGAAGCCGGCCGCGCCGCAGCTCACCGCCGTCAACGCCGCCAATTGGCCGCCCGCCTCCGCGCCCCACACGGCGACACGGGCGCGGTCGATGCCGTACACGCCGGCCTTGCTGCGCAGCCAGCGGATCGCGTCCTTCACATCCATGATCTGCGCCGGAAACGTTGCCTCGGCCGCTAGCCGGTAATCGATCGACGCCACGACATAGCCGCGCGCGGCCAGCGAAGCCAGCGCCAGCGGCCAGTTGACGAAGGCGCCGTTGGCGCGGCGCGAACCGCTGTTCCAGTCGCCGCCGTGGATGAAGACCACCAGCGGCCGCGGCGTGACATTGCTCCCGGCAGGCAGATAAAGGTCGAGCAGCAGCGGATGCGGCGCTGCGGCGCGGCCGTAGATCAGGTCGGGCAGCACCTTCACGCCCCATGGAAACACCGGCTGCGGCTTGGGAAATGGCCCCTCGGTGACCGCACGCGTGGCGATCTCGGGCCGTAGCGACTGCGCGTCTCCGGGTCCGGCAAGCAACACTAGCGCGAGCGCAAGAAATCCGATCAGACGAGTTTGCATGGCTGCCTCCGCTTGCTTGTCGTGTCCATGATAGCGCCGCTTGCGGCGGCCCCGCGCTCTGCAGTGTTCACAGCCAGCGCAGCACCAGCGGCACCAGCCAAGGCGCCAGCAGTGCGGTCAAGGCGCCGTTCAGGCCCATGCCCAGTCCGGCATGTGCGCCGGCCTCCGCGTTCACCTGGAAGGCCCGCGCCGTGCCGATGCCGTGCGAGGCCACGCCCAACGCGAAGCCGCGCGCCTCCATCGAACGCACGCCCAGCGCATTGAACAGGAAGCGCCCGGTGATGGCGCCGAAGATGCCGGTCAGGATCACGACGACGGCCGTCAGCGCCGGCAATCCGCCCAGCCGCTCCGCCACTGCCATCGCGATGGGCGTGGTCGCCGATTTCGGCCCCATCGTGCGCGCCAGTTGCGACGACGCACCCAGCAGCCGCGCAATCGCCACCGAGGACACGATGGCCGTCGCGCAGCCGCACAACAAGGCACATAAGATCGGCAGCAGCGAGCGGCGCATCCGGGGAAACTGTCGTGCCAGCGGCACAGCCAGCGCCACCGTCGCCGGCCCCAGCAAGAAGTGAACGAATTGGGCGCCGGCGAAGTAGCGTTCGTAGGACATGCCGGACACCGTCAGCACCAGCGCGATCAGGGCAACGGCAATGGCCACCGGATTGGCCAGCGGCGAGAAATTGCAGCGGGTGAAAATGGCGTGGGCGAAGACATAGGCGCACAAGGTCAGCGTCAGACCCAGCAAGGGCGATGCCGACAGGTAGACCCAGAACGAGCCGATTCCGTTAAACATCGTCCGGCTCCCGCACGGGACGCGCCAGCGCCTGCATGACCAGCGCCGTCACCCCCAGCGTCAGCAAGGTGCTGCACACCAGCGCGACCGCGATCGCAAGCCACTGGCCACGCCCAAACGCCCCCGCCACGATGATCCCCACGCCGGCCGGCACGAACAGCAGCGACAGGTGGCGCAGCAGCTCGGTTGCCGTCTGCTCCAGCACATTATGCAGCCGCGGGAACACCAGGAGGGATGCAAACAGCAACAGCATGCCGATCACCGGACCGGGAATCGGCCAGCCCGTCAGGAAGGCGATGCCTTCGCCAACGCACTGGTAAATCAGCAGGATCGCAAACGCCAACAGCACGCCGGCCTCCGCTCAGTCCTTGCGCCGCTGCTCGAGCGCCGCCTCAACGTAGCGCAGCCACTTGTCGTCGCCACTTTCGACCTTCTCCGCGCTGCGCCGGGTGGCGGGGAAACTGCCGAACAACAGATAGCTGTCGCCGACGACAAATGCAGGATACAGTTTGCAGTCCATGTGATTCATCAACCGTCCGCCACCGTGCGCCCAGAATGCCGGCTCCTTGTGATAGTCGAAGCTGGTATCGCTCGCCAGCGCGCTCGCTTCACTCGCCGTCAAGGAGAATGTTTGCGCAACCGGCCCGGCAAGTCGCCTCTGCAGCACGAACTCATAGTTAATTCGCCCATCGGCTGCCGGCGTCGCGCGCACGACTTTGGCTACCGCGATCGTGCTCGCACTGGCGATCAGTTCGTCGACGCCGACGGTTTGGGACGACGGCGCCGCGTAGCAGGCCCAGGCGCGCTGCGCGCCGAGCAGGCACAGCATTGTCAGCGCGAGTTGGCGCGAGAGTCGTTTCATGAGTTGGCCTGGAGTTCAATGTCAATGCTCATGACCGATCCGAGATTGATAATGCCCCATCCTGACACGGATTGATCATCCCAGCAATATCGGATCACTCGCCAAAGGTATCCGCCACCAGCGCACGCAGCCAATGGCTGCCCGGGTCCTCGTTGAAGCGCCGGTGCCAGAACAGATTGGTCTGCAGCTGCGGCAGGGTCAGCGGTGGCGCGATCCACTTGAGTCCAAACGGCTTGGCCGCGCGCTCGGCCAGCTTCTGCGGCACCGTCACCACCAGGTCGTTGGCGCTGACGATGTAAGGCACCGCCGTGAAATGCGGCACCCGAAAGCGCGTCCCCTTGCCGATGCCGGCCTGCTCCAGCAGCTGGTTGATGCGGTCATAGGGGCTGTCGGTCGCGTCCACCAGCAGGTGCTCGGCCTTGACGAAGCGTTCCAGCGTCACCTTCCCCTTAGCCAGCGGATGCGTCGAACGAAACATGCTCACATAAGGCTGGCGGAACAGCATCCGCTGGTATAGCGCCTCCGAGATACCCTCGAATGGTCCGATCGCCATGTCCACGCGTCCGCTTTCCAGTTCCTCCTTGAGTGCCACCGTCCCCGCCCGCACCGAACTCAGTTGAACGCGTGGCGCCACGGCGCGGCAGCGCGCGACCAGCGTCGGCATGAAATGCACCTCGCCGACGTCGGTCATCGCCAGCACGAAGCGGCGGTCGCTGGTGGCCGGATCGAACTGGCTGCGCTGGTTCAGCGCCAGCGTCACCTGCGCCATCGCCACGCCCAGCGGCCCCGCCACCTGCTCGGCGAACGGAGTAGGCTGCATGCCATGCGCCGTGCGCACGAACAGCTCGTCGCCGAAGGTGCGCCGCAGCCGAGCCAGCGCATTGCTCACCGCCGATTGGGTCAGTCCCAGCCGCTTGGCCGCGGCCAGGATCTGGCGCTCGCGATACACCTCCTGGAACACGGCCAGCAGGTTGAGGTCGATGGAGTGCGGTTCGATCATGGCGCGTCTTTCTTCTATTTATTCCATCAATAGTCTACATTCTTGTATTCACCTCGTAAAATATTCTCGATTGCCGTAGAGTGGCGGGATCGAACACAGGAGGCCCCATGTCCATCGACGGCTACCAATCCGGCTTCGGCAACGAATTCGCGACCGAGGCATTGCCCGGCGCCCTGCCCCAGCATCGCAACTCGCCCCAGCGCGTGCCCTACGGCCTGTATGCCGAGCAAATCTCCGGCACCGCCTTCACCGCGCCGCGCTGCCACAACCGCCGCAGCTGGATGTACCGCATCCGCCCCGGAGCGATGCATGGCGCCTTCGCGCCGATGGCCAACGGGCGCATGGTCAGCCATTTCGACCAGGGCCCGGTGCCGCCTGGCCAGATGCGCTGGGACCCGCTGCCCATGCCCGTCAAGCCCACCGATTTCATCGACGGCTGGGTGACGATGGCAGGCAATGGCTCGCCGGAAGCGATGAGCGGCTGCGCCATCCACCTGTATGCCGCCAACAAGGACATGGCCGGCCGCTATTTCTACTCGGCCGACGGCGAACTGCTGATCGTGCCCCAGCTCGGCCGCCTGGCGATCGCGACCGAACTGGGCCTGCTGGAGATCGAGCCGCAGGAAATCGCCGTGATCCCGCGCGGCATGCGCTTCTCCGTGGCGCTGCCGGACGGCGAGGCCCGCGGCTACATCTGCGAAAACTTCGGCGCCCTGCTGCGCCTGCCGGACCTCGGCCCGATCGGCAGCAACGGCCTGGCCAACCCGCGCGACTTCCTGTCGCCGCTGGCCCGCTACGAGGACCTGGAAGGCGACTTCGAGCTGGTCGCCAAATTCTGCGGCCAGCTGTGGCGCGCGCCGATCGGCCATTCGCCGCTGGACGTGGTCGCCTGGCACGGCAACTACGTGCCCTACAAATACGACCTGCGCCACTTCAACACCATCGGCTCGATCAGCTTCGACCACCCGGATCCGTCGATCTTCCTGGTACTGCAGGCGCCGTCCGACACGCCGGGCGTCGATACGCTCGACTTCGTCATTTTCCCGCCGCGCTGGCTGGTCGGCGAAGACACTTTCCGCCCACCCTGGTTCCACCGCAATATCGCCAGCGAATTCATGGGCCTGATCCATGGCGCCTATGACGCCAAGGCCGAAGGCTTCGTCCCCGGCGGCGCCAGCTTGCACAACTGCATGAGCGGCCACGGCCCGGACGCCGCCACGTTCGACAAGGCCAGCAACGCCGACACCAGCCAGCCGAACAAGGTGGCCGACACCATGGCCTTCATGTTCGAGACGCGCCACGTGATCCAGCCGACCGAATATGCGCTGAGCACGCCCCAGC
>JAEWEK010000214.1 GCA_023389425.1 Pseudomonadota bacterium
TTATGCAACTGGCACGGCCCCAGCCCATGCCCTGCCGCGCGGTGGTCGCCCTCGCCATTCCCGAGGAAGACATAGCACCCCGGCTTGGCCTGCAGCATGAACGCAAAATCTTCCGCGCCCATCGACGGCTCGACATTGGCATCCACCTTGGCCTCACCCACCACCGCCTTCATCGCCTCGACCGCGAACGCCGTTTCCCTTGCATGATTGACCAGCGGCGGATAATTGCGCCCGAAGTGGAAATCGACGCTGGCGTTGAACGCCGCCGCCACGCCCTCGGCCAGGCCCTTCATGCGATCTTCGATCAGGTCCAGCACCGCAGTCGTGAACGTGCGCACGGTGCCGATCAGCACCGCCTCGTCCGGAATCACATTGGTCGCGCTGCCCGAATGGATCTGCGTGATCGACAGCACCGCCGTATCCAGCGGATTCTTCTCGCGCGAAATGATGGTCTGCCATGCCTGTGCGATCTGAACCGCGATCATGATCGGATCGACGCCCCGGTTCGGCTGGGCCGCATGCGCCCCCTTGCCTTTGACGACGACGCGGAATTCGTTCGACGACGCCATCATCGGCCCCGCCACCACGCCGAACTGCCCGACGGGCAGCCCCGGCCAGTTGTGCATGCCGTACACCGCTTCCATCGGACACTTGTCGAACAGCCCATCCTCCATCATGCGCCGCGCGCCGCCGCCGCCTTCCTCGGCCGGCTGGAAGATCACGTACACCGTGCCGTCGAAGTTGCGATGACGCGACAGATGGTGGGCCGCGCCCAGCAGCATCGCCGTGTGGCCATCATGGCCACATGCATGCATCTTGCCCGCGTGGCGAGAGGCGTGATCGAAGCTGTTCAACTCCTGCATCGGCAGCGCATCCATGTCGGCGCGCAGGCCGATCGCGCGCGGCGAATCGCCGTTCTTGATGATGCCGACCACGCCCGTCACGCCCAGGCCGCGCACCACGGGAATACCCCATTCGGTCAGCCGCGCGGCGACCACGTCGGCGGTGCGTTGTTCCTCATAGCAGAGTTCCGGATGCGCGTGGATGTCGCGCCGGATCTGCTGCAGTTCGCTTTGAAACGCGACGATAGGTTCGACCAGGTTCATATACGTCTCCAAATTCATTACGGCTCTGTCATGCCATTTGAAAAACTATTGTAAGCCTTCTCATCCGGTCTGTTCCAGCGGACTCACAATCGAGTCTGGAATCGTATAAAGTATTGGTTTCACGAAGCTTTTCCCCTGCCGCCTCATGCCAGTTACCCACGTCCGCGCCGCCTGCCCCCATGATTGCCCAGATACCTGTGCCCTGCTGGTCACGGTCGAGGACGGCGTGGCGACGGAGGTGAAGGGCGATCCGGAGCATCCAACGACGCAGGGCGTGCTGTGCACCAAGGTCTCGCGCTACGTCGAGCGGACCTACCATCCGGACCGCATCCTGCATCCGATGCGCCGCGTGGGGAAAAAGGGCGAGGGCAAGTTTGAGCGCATCAGCTGGGACGAGGCGCTCGATGAGATCGCCGCGCGCCTCGGCAACATCGCCGCCCGCGATCCGCAGGGCATTCTCCCGTACAGCTATTGCGGCACCATGGGCCTGGTGCAGGGCGAGTCGATGTCGATGCGCTTCTTCAACAAGCTGGGCGCCTCGCTGCTGGAGCGCACCATCTGCGCGGCGGCCGGCGGCACCGGCTACAGGTACACCGTCGGCGCCTCGATGGGCACCGACCTCGAGCAGTTCCAGGACGCCAAGCTGATCCTGATCTGGGGCGGCAACCCGATCGCCTCCAACCTGCATTTCTGGACCCGGGCGCAGGAAGCCAAGCGCCGCGGCGCCAAGCTGATCGCGATCGATCCCTACCGCTCGCTGACCGCGGAAAAGTGTCACCAGCACATTGCCCTGCTGCCCGGCACGGATGCCGCGCTCGCGCTGGGCATGATGCACGTGCTGATCGCCGAAGACCTGCTCGACCACGACTACATCGCCCGGCACACGCTGGGCTTCGAACAACTGAAGCAACGCGCGGCCGAGTGGACGCCGGAGCGCACCGCCGCCACCTGCGGCATCACGGTCGAAGAAGTGGTGAACCTGGCCCGCGAATACGGCCAGACCGCACGCCGCGACGAAGCGGTCGCGATCCGCCTCAATTACGGCCTGCAGCGCGTACGCGGCGGCGGCATGGCGGTGCGCAACATCGCCTGCCTGCCGGCGCTGATCGGCGCCTGGCGCCATGCGGCCGGCGGCGTGCAGCTGTCGACCTCCGGCTCCTTCCCATCCAACAAGGTCGCGCTGTACCGGGCCGACCTGCTGGCCGGCCGCACGCCGCGCACCATCAATATGGTGACCATCGGCGACGACTTGCTGCGCGACGCGTCGCCCGACTTTGGCCCGAAGGTCGAAGCCGTCATCATCTACAACTCGAACCCGCTCGCGGTGGCGCCCGAGTCGCCCAAAGTGCAGCAGGGCTTTGCCCGCGACGACCTGTTCACCGTGGTGCTGGAACACTTTGCCACCGACACCGTCGACTACGCCGACATCGTGCTGCCCGCCACCACCCAGCTGGAACATGTAGACGCGCACTGGGCTTACGGCCACCTGTACATGATGGCCAACAACGCCGCCATCGCGCCGCTGGGCGAAGCCAAGTCCAACGCCGAGATTTTCCGCCTGCTCGCGCAGCGCATGGGCTACGACGATCCGTGCTTTTACGAGACCGACGAACAACTCGCGGCGCAAGCGTTCGACAAGAATCACCCGCGCGCAGTTCACTTCGACTGGGAATCGCTCAAGCGCCGCGGCTGGCAAAAGCTGAACATGCCGGACGCGCCCTTTGCCGAAGGCGGCTTCCCGACCCCGTCCGGCAAGTGCGAGTTCTATTCGGGCCAGATGGAAGCCGACGGCCTCGACCCGCTGCCGACCTATATCCCGCCTTACGAATCGGTGGCGTCGAATCCGGAACTGGCCAAGAAATACCCGCTGGCGATGATTTCGCCGCCAGCCCGCAATTTCCTCAACTCGACCTTCGTCAACGTGCAGAGCCTGCGCGCCACCGAAGGCGAACCGCACCTGGATATTCATCCGGGTGATGCTGCTGCTCGCGGAATTTACCACGGTGATATGGTCCGGATCTTCAACGATCGCGGCTCCTTCACCGCCAAAGCCCGCGTGACGGACAAGGCGCGCGCCGGCCTCGTGGTCGGCCTGTCGATCTGGTGGAAGAAATTCGCCAGCGACGGCAAGAACGCCAACGAAGTGACCAGCCAGCGCCTGACCGACATGGGCCGCGCGCCAACCTTCTACGACTTACTGGTGCAGGTCGAAAAAGCCGCACCCTGACGGACATGACAAGCTTCAGTTTCACCCGGACGATCCGCAGCCTGCTCGCTGCGGGCGCGGCCGCGGGCATGCTGGCCGGCTGCTCCACGCTCAGCTATTACACCCAGGCCGCGCAAGGCCAGTTCGCACTGCTGTCGGATGCCAGGCCGATCGACGACTGGCTGGCCGATCCCGCGACCAATCCCAAGCTGCGCCACCGGCTCGAGGTGGCGCGCCAGATCCGCGTGTATGCGGTGAAGGAGATGGCGCTCCCGGACAACAAGAGCTACAAGAACTACGCCGCGCTGCACCGGCCCTTCGTGCTGTGGAACGTGGTCGCCACGCCCGAGCTGTCGCTCAAGCCGCTGGAGTGGTGCTTCCCCATCGCCGGCTGCGTCAACTACCGCGGCTACTACGACAAGGACGCCGCCGAGGACTATGCGCGCCAGCTGCGCGCGCAGGGCGACGACGTCGAGGTCGGCGGCGTGCCGGCCTATTCCACGCTGGGCTGGTTCAGCGACCCGCTGGTCTCCACCTTCATCAACTACCCCGACGGCGAACTGGCGCGCCTGATCTTCCACGAACTGGCACACCAGATCGTGTACGTGCCGGGCGATTCGCAGTTCAACGAATCGTTCGCCAGCACGGTGGAGCAGGCCGGCGTCGAGCGCTGGCTCACCGACTTCGGCAACCCGGACATGCGCGCAGCGTACGACAAGTACAGCGAGCGCAAGAAGGACTTCCTCGCGCTGCTGCTCAAGTACCGCAAGGAGCTTGACCAGACCTACAAGTCCGCCATCCCGGACGAGGCCAAGCGCCAGGCCAAGGCCGCGCTGTTCGCGCGCCTGAAGGACGATTACCAAGGGTTGAAGGTGAGCTGGGGCGGCTACGCCGGCTACGACCGCTTCTTCGCCTCGCCGCTGTCGAACGCCCACCTGGCCTCGATCGCGACCTACAACGACTTCGTGCCCGCCTTCCGCGCCTTGCTGGAGCGCGAGCGCGGCTTCCCGGCCTTCTACCGCGAGGTCAAGCGCATCGCCGCCCTCGACCGCGGCGAGCGCCACCGCGTGCTCAAGAAGCTGGCCGCCGGCGCCGAACTCCCGACCCTGCCCGCGCTGCAGCGCACCATCGACGCTTCCCGGTAGAGGATAGGCTCCAAACCCCGCAAAAGCGCTTGCGTCCCCGCCCGGCGCCCGATAGCATCACTGAAGAGAATGGCAAAAGCAGCAAGGCATCCGCACTCTCGTGCCGGTGCCTTTTTTGCCGGGCCCTGCGCAACGGCCCCTACGATAACTATTCGAGACAGAGGCGCCCGATGGACAAACTGTGGCTCAAGTCATACCCGCCCGGAGTACCCGCCGAGATCAATCCCGACCAGTACGGATCTCTGGTCGAGCTGCTGGACGAAGCGTTCAGCAAATACGCCAGCCGCGACGCCTTCGCCTGCATGGACAAGGCCATGACCTTCGCCCAGCTCGACGCGCATTCGAGGCGCATGGCGGCGTGGCTGCAAAGCCGCGGCATGCCCAAGGGCGCGCGGGTTGCGATCATGATGCCGAACGTGCTGCAGTACCCGATCGCGATCGCCGCCGTGCTGCGCGCCGGTTACGTGGTCGTCAACGTCAACCCGCTGTACACGGCGCGCGAACTCGAACACCAGATCAAGGACTCCGGCGCCGAAGCCATCATCGTGCTCGAGAACTTCGCGCACACCGTGCAGCAGGTGCTCGGCAAGACGCCGCTGCGCCACGTGGTCGTGGCCAGCATGGGCGAGATGCTGGGCGGCGTGAAGGGCATGCTGGTCGACTTCGTCGTGCGCAGCGTGAAGAAGCTGGTGCCTGACTTCGCGATCCCGAACATGGTGCGCTTCAAGGACGCCATCAGCCAGGCCGCGCGCATGCAGTTCACCGCGCCGCAGCTGTCGGCCGGCGACGTCGCCTTCCTGCAGTACACCGGCGGCACCACCGGAGTGTCGAAAGGCGCCACGCTCACCCACCGCAACGTGGTGGCCAACGTGCTGCAAATGGAATCCTGGGCCGCGCCCTCGATGACGCGCGAGCCGGTGCTGGAGCAGCCGGTGATCGTGTGCGCGCTGCCGCTGTACCACATCTTCGCGCTGACGGTCTGCGGCCTGTGGGGCATGCGTTCCGGCTCGCTCAACCTGCTCATTCCGAACCCGCGCGACATCCCGGGCTTCGTCAAGGAGCTGCGCAAATACCAGGTCAACCTGTTCCCGGCCGTGAACACGCTGTACAACGCGCTGCTCGGCAACGCCGACTTCCAGCAGGTCGACTTCTCCGGGCTGCGCATGTGCATGGGCGGCGGCATGGCGGTCCAGCGCGCCGTCAACGACAAGTGGCAGCAGGTGACGGGAACCCACATCACCGAAGGCTACGGCCTGTCCGAGACTTCGCCGGTGGCCACCGCCAACCGCTGCGACCTGCCGGTCTACACCGGCACCATCGGCCTGCCGGTGCCGTCCACCGACATCGCCATCCTCGACGATGACGACAATGAAGTCCCGCTCGGACAGCCCGGCGAGATCGCGATCCGCGGCCCGCAGGTCATGACCGGCTACTGGAACCGCCCGGACGAAACCGCGAAGGTGATGACCGCCAACGGCTACTTCAAGTCCGGCGACGTCGGAGTGATGGACGAGAACGGATACGTCAAGATCGTCGACCGCAAAAAGGACATGATTCTCGTATCCGGCTTCAACGTCTACCCGAACGAACTGGAAGGCGTGATCGCCGCGCACCCGGGCGTGCTCGAATGCGCCGTGGTCGGCGTGCCGGACGAGCATTCGGGCGAGGCGGTCAAGGTATTCGTCGTGCGGCGCGATCCGCACCTGACGGCGGAGCAGGTGATGGAGTACTGCAAACAGCAGCTCACCGGCTACAAGAAGCCGAAATACATCGAGTTCCGCGACGAGCTGCCGAAGACGAACGTCGGCAAGATCCTGCGCCGCGCGCTGCGCGAAGAAGCGCAAACGCAGGCCGCATAAGCAGCCGGCACAGGGCCAAGGCCGCCCTGCACGGGCGGTTTTTTATTGGATTGACCAGGGAGGGCGAAGATGGATAAATTTTGGCTGAAGGGCTACCAGGAGGGCGTGCCGGCGGAGATCGACTGGACCCAGTACCGCTCCCTGACGCACCTGCTGGAGGAATCCTTCCGCAAGTACGCCGACCGCCCGGCCTACGCCTGCATGGGCAAGACCATCAGCTACGCGGACCTCGACCGCATGTCGCAGCACATGGCGGCCTGGCTGCAGAGCCGCGGCCTGTCGCAGGGCGCGCGCGTGGCGCTGATGATGCCCAACGTGCTGCAGTATCCGGTGGCGATGGCCGCCGTGCTGCGTGCCGGCTGCACCATCGTCAACGTCAATCCGCTGTACACGCCGCGCGAGTTGCAGCACCAGCTGAACGATTCCGGCGCCGAAGCCATCGTCGTGCTGGAGAACTTCGCGCACACGCTGGAGCAGGTGATCGCGCAGACGCCCACCGTCAAGCACGTGGTGGTGGCGAGCATGGGCGACTTGCTCGGCACGCTCAAGGGCACGGTCGTCAATTTCGTCGTGCGCAACGTGAAGAAGCTGGTGCCGCGCTTCGAGCTCGAAGGCGCGGTCGCCTTCAACAAGGTGCTGGCCGACGGCGCGCGCATGAAGCACACGCCGGTCAAACTGGGACACGACGACATCGCCTTCCTGCAGTACACGGGAGGCACCACCGGCGTGTCGAAAGGCGCGGTGCTGCTGCACCGGAACGTGATCGCCAACGTGCTGCAGAACGAAGCCTGGCTCAAGCCGACCATGGAACAGGCCAGGGGCCAGCTGCAGTTCGTGTGCGCGCTGCCGCTGTACCACATCTACGCGCTCACCATCTGCGCGCTGATGGGACCGCGCACCGGCGGCATGAACCTACTGATCCCGAACCCGCGCGACATTCCCGGCTTCGTCAAGGAGCTGTCGAAGTACCGCATCAACATCTTCCCGGCCGTGAACACGCTGTACAACGGCCTGCTCAACAATGCGGACTTCGCGAAGCTCGACTTCTCGAGCTACATGGTCTGCAACGGCGGAGGAATGGCGGTGCAGAAGGCGGTGGCGGACAAGTGGCTGGCGCTGACCGGCACGCCGATCATCGAAGGCTACGGCCTGTCGGAGACTTCGCCGGTGGTGACGGCGAACCGCTGCGACATCAAGGAATTCACCGGCACGATCGGGCTGCCGCTGCCGTCCACCGAAGTGGAGATCATCGACGATGCCGGCAATGTGGTCCCGTTCGGACAGCCGGGCGAGATCGCGGTGCGCGGGCCGCAGGTGATGGCGGGATATTGGAAGCGCGACGACGAGACCGCGAAGTCCATGACCGCCGACGGCTTCTTCAAGACCGGCGACATCGGCATCATGGACGAACGGGGCTACACCAAGATAGTCGACCGCAAGAAGGACATGATCATCGTGTCCGGCTTTAACGTGTATCCGAACGAGGTGGAGGAGGTCGTCGCGGGACATCCGGGCGTGTTCGAGGTCGCTTGCGTGGGCGTGCCGGACGAGCACTCGGGCGAGGCCGTGAAGCTGTTCGTGGTGCGCAAGGATCCGAACCTGACGGCGGATGCTCTGATGCAGTGGTGCAGGGCGGAGCTGACCGGGTACAAGCGGCCGAAGTTCATCGAGTTCAGGGATTCGCTGCCGAAGACGAATGTGGGCAAGATACTTCGCCGCGAATTGCGCGACGAGAAGCCTGTCGCTGCAGCGGCGCCAACCGTCACCCACTAAGCCGTCGCCCCGGCGAAGGCCGGGGTCCATAGACCGCGTGCGTCCCTGCTCAGCATGGATTCCCGCCTTCGCGGGAACGACGGTGCTAGGTGTCGAGGCCCGGGCGTCCATCCGCGACGTGGAACGACGCCAGCGTCGCTATCCTGGACTGCGCATCATGCACGTCATCCAGGCCCATGAACCGCGTATTCACCGCATCAGGCTGCAGCTCGACAAACATATACCCCCGCTTGTCGCTCCGCCCGTACTTGATATGCGGATTGCGCCCCAGGTATTCCAGCGTCTTCGCCTGCGGCCTTGAACTCGACGTGATCGAGGTCCCGACGAACTCGGTGGCCAGCACCGGATTGCGCGCCGATACCGGCTGGTAGAAGTCCGCCCTCAGCTCCGTCGCGAAGAACGAGTGCACATCCCCGCCCAGCACCAGCGGATTGGCCGCGCCGCTGGCCGCCAGCGTGTCCATCAGCCTGCGCCGCGCCACCGGATAGCCATCCCAGCCATCGGTCCAGAAGCGCCCATCCTGCGGCGTGACGATCGGCGCGTAGGTGTTCTCCGCCATCAGCGTCTGCTGGGTCAGCACGTTCCAGCGTGCCCGCGACGATGTCAATCCTTCGGCCAGCCAGTCTTCCTGCTCGCGCCCGAGCATCGTGCGCGAGGGATCGCGCAGCTCCGGGCATGCGCGGCCATTGACCACGTTCGATCCTCCATGCCCCGGTTTCGGGCACACCTCGGCCGCGCGGTTCTGGCGGTCGTCCAGCACGTGAAAACGCGCCAGCCTGCCCCAGTCGTAGCGCTGGTACATGCGCACGTCGGCGAACTGGCGCACGTCGGCCAGCCGCAGCGGCATGTGTTCGTAGAAGGCCTGGTAAGCCGCGGCGCGGCGCGCGGCGAAGCTTGGCGACAGCGCATAGTCGCGCAGCCCGGCGTAGTCGTTGCTGACCTCGTGGTCGTCCCAGGTCACGATCCACGGGGCGGCCAGGTGCGCGGCCTGCAGCTCGGGATCGCTCTTGTATTGCGCGTAGCGGGCGCGGTAATCGGCCAGCGTGAACGATTCGTTCACGCGCCGCGCCTTGTCCGGATGCGTCAGCTGGTACGGCCCCCATTCGTAGATGTAATCGCCGACGAAGGCGACGAGGTCCGGCGCTTCCGCCACGATGTGACGGTGCGCCGCATAGGCGCCGAATTCCCAGTGCTGGCACGATGCGACCGCGAGCCGCAGCCGGTCCGGCATCGCGTCCGGCGCCGGCGCGGTGCGCGTGCGCCCGGCCGGGCTGACCGCGTCGCCCAGCATGAAGCGATACCAGTACCAGCGCCCCGGCCTGAGCCCGCGCGCGTCCACGTGCACGCTGTGCGCCAGCTCGGGCGCGGCGACGGCGCTGCCCTTGGCGGCGATGCGGCGGAAGCCTTCGTCTTCCGCCACTTCCCAGCGCACGGTGAGCGCGACCGGCGGCACCGAGGCCGCATCCAGCGGATTGACGAGGACCCGCGTCCACAGGATCACCGCATCGGGCAGCGGCGAACCGGAAGCGACGCCGAGGCTGAAGGGATAATCCTTGCCCGCCGCTGCTGGCGCTGCCCGGCCGGCCAGCGGCACCGCCAGCGCAGCCGACAGCCGCGCCGCGTGCAGCAGGAACAGCCGGCGCTGCGCCTGCATGATGTCAGTGCGAGATCAGCGACTCGAGCGGCGGCAGCTGGCGTGGCTTGCGGTCCGGCCCGGTGGCGACGTAGGTGAGGGTGGCTTCGGTGACTTTCACCACATTGGTCTGCAGGCGATTGCGCTCGGCGTACACTTCCACATATACGGTGATCGACGTGTTGCCGACCTTGACGATATCGGCGTAGAACGACAGCAGGTCGCCCACGAACACCGGATTCTTGAACAGGAAGGAATTGACCGCGATGGTGGCAACGCGGCCGTTGGCGCGGCGGGTGGCCGGCAGCGAGCCGGCGATGTCGACCTGGGCCATGATCCAGCCGCCGAACACGTCGCCGT
>JAEWEK010000013.1 GCA_023389425.1 Pseudomonadota bacterium
GCCGTCGGCAGCACCCGGCTGGCGCGCACCCACCAGATCATGCAGCGCCAGATGGCCCACGTGGTGCGCCTGATCGACGACCTGCTCGACGTCGCCCGCATCAGCTCCGGCAAGCTCGAACTGGAGCCGGAAACGGCCAGCGTGCGCGAGATCGTCGACGCCGCGATCGAGCTGTCGCGCGGCGAGATCGAACGCGGCGGCCACCGCTTCCACGCCGAGCTGCCGCCCGAGCCGCTGTTCCTGCACGTCGACCGCGTGCGCCTGACCGAAGTGGTCAGCAACCTGCTGCACAACGCCGCCAAGTACACCCCGCACGGCGGCGCCATCGACCTCGCCGTGGTGCGCGAGAAGAACGAGGTGGTGATCCGCGTGACCGACAACGGCGTCGGCATCGCGCCCGAGAACATGCCGCAGGTGTTCACGATGTTCGCCCAGGCCGAGGATGCGCGCGCCCAGCGTCGCGGCGGCCTTGGCGTCGGGCTGGCGCTGGCGCGCCGCATCGTTGAAATGCACGGCGGCGACATCGCCGTTTCCAGCGCCGGTCCGGGCAAGGGCAGCAGCTTCTCGGTGCGGCTGCCGGTGGCCGCGGCGCCCGCCGCACTGCGGGGCGAGGATCCGGGCGAGCGCGCGCCGGCGCAGGCCTCGCTGCGCATCCTGGTGCTGGACGATAACGCGGACGCCGCCAGCACCCTCGGCGCCATGCTCGAGGCCCACGGCCACATCGTGCGCCTGGCCTTCACCGGCGCCGGCGCGCTCGAGGTGCTCGACAAATTCAGCGCCGATCTCGCCTTCCTCGACATCGGCCTGCCGGACCTCAGCGGCTACGACGTGGCGCGCGCGGTGCGCGCACGCTTCCCCGAACGCGACATGTTCCTGGCCGCGCTGAGCGGCTGGGGCAGCAATGCCGACCGCCAGAAAAGCGAGGAGGCCGGCATCGACGTCCACCTGACCAAGCCGGTGACCATGGCCACCATCGAGCACGTGATCCTGTCGCGCCAGGGCCGCCGCGGCCTGGCCGGCCAGCCGTCCTGACTTACGAGGACGACAGCACGAAGCTGTTGCCTTCCGAGTCGCGGAAGATGGCGCTGGTGCCCCAGGGTTCGGTCTTCGGCGGACGGACGAATTCCACGCCGCGCGCGCTCATCTGGCGGTAGGTCGCTTCCACGTCGTCGCAGGCGAAGGCGCCGTTGAAGAAGGTGCCGACGCGGTCTTCGTGGCCGTCCGGCGTGAACAGCACCATCCGCGTGCCGGAGCGGCCGATGCGCAGCTCGATCCAGCGCTTGCCCGGTCCCATCGGCTGGTCGGTGGCGACCTCGAAGCCCAGTTTTTCGGTGTAGAAGGCGAGCGCGCGCTCCTGGTCCGCTACCGGGATGCCGGCGAATTTGAGCTGGTTGATCATGCGTACCTCTCCAAATGGTAATTGTCGAAGCAGCCATTATCGTGGCACTATCGCGTTACGCCGTACTTTTCGTCACTATAGTAATGAATACTACACCACAGGCCACGGTCGACGCCTATGTGCTGGACGTGCTGATGCCCGACCTGGTCGGCCACGACCGCCGGCCCGCCGCCTTCATGGTCTATCTGCACCTGCTGCGGCGCGCCGAGGCGCTGGGGCGCGACCGGGTGCCGGCCAGCCTGCACGAGATCGCGCTGCGCACCGGCCTGTCCAAGTCCGCGGTGCAGGAGGCGCTGCGCCACCTGAAGCGGCGCGGCCTGGTCAGCGCCGTCGACACCGGCACCCAGCTCAATCCGGTGCGCACGGTGCTGCGGCCGTGGCGCCGCGGCAGCGCGCCAAGCAAAGCGGCCGCGCTTGCGTTAAGCTGACGGCGCTTCCCGACATGCATATGATTTCCATGACCGCATTACGACACCCACCAGCATCCGAGGAGCATCCATGCGCCTGCTGCTGATCGAAGACGACCCGATGATCGGCGACAGCATCGCCGAAAGCCTGCGCAGCGAACGCTATGCGGTCGACTGGGTCCGCGACGGCCACAGCGCGCTGCTGGCGCTGGCCGACGACGTCTACGACCTGGTCCTGCTCGACCTCGGCCTGCCCAAGCGCGGCGGCCTCGAGGTGCTGCAGCGCTACCGCAACGACGGCGGCGCCGCCCGCGTCCTCATCATCACCGCGCGCGACAGCACCGCCGAACGGGTCGAGGGCCTGGACAGCGGCGCCGACGACTACCTGGTCAAGCCCTTCGAGCTGGACGAATTGTTCGCCCGCGTGCGCGCCCTGCTGCGGCGCCAGAGCGGACGCGCCCAGCCCGACATCGTGCATCGCGGCGTGCGCCTGAAGCTGTCGACCCACGAAGCCTACCTCGGCGCCGACAAGCTGCCGCTGTCGGTGCGCGAATTCGCGCTGCTGGCGGCGCTGCTGGACCCGCCGGGACAGGTGATGTCGAAGTCGAAGCTGGAGCAGAAGCTCTACGGCTGGAACGAGGAAGTCGAGAGCAATACCGTCGACGTCTACGTGCACCGCCTGCGCAAGAAGCTCGGCGCCGATTTCATCCGCAACGTGCGCGGCGTAGGCTACCTCGTGGACGCATGAGGACGATCCGGCGCCAGCTGCTGGTCGGCCTGCTCGGCGGCGCGCTGTTCTGCACGCTGGTGGCCGGCGTCGGCACCTACTTCAAGATGCTCGACGAAGCCGGGCGCCTGTTCGACGAGCAGCTGCGCCAGCTGGCGGCCACCGTGCCCACCCGCGGCGCGCCCTCGCGCGCCCACGGCGACGAGACCGACATGGTGGTGCAGGTCTGGAACCGCGGCGGCAAGCTCTCGTACGCTTCGGCCGCCCAGCACCTGCCGGCGGCGCCCGACATCGGCTATGGCGTGATCGACACCGACGACGGCCGCTGGCGCGTGTTCGTCGCCCTGCGCGACGGCGAACGGGTGCAGGTGGCGCAGGCCATCCTGGCGCGCGAGGAGCTGGCCGCCGGCCTGGCGCTGCGCTCGCTGCTGCCCTTCGTGCTGATGACGCCGGTGCTGGGCCTGCTGATCTGGTTCGTGGTCGGGAACAGCCTGCGCCCGCTGCGCAACCTGGCCGAGGCGGTCGGCGCCCGCTCGCCGGTGGCGCTGGAACCGCTGACGCCGGAGGGCCAGCCGCCCGAGCTGCTGCCGGTGGTCGCCGCGCTGAACGGGCTGCTGCGCAAGCTGGACCAGGCGCTGTCGGGCCAGCGCGCCTTCGTCGCCGACGCCGCGCACGAACTGCGCTCGCCGCTCACCGCGCTCAAGCTGCAGCTGGCGCTGGCCGAACGCGCCAGCGGCGACGAGGCGCGCGCGCTGTCCTTCACCAAGCTGCACGAACGGCTCGACCGCGCCACCCACCTGGTGCAGCAGCTGCTCACCTCCGCGCGCCAGGAAAGCGCCTCGGCCGACCGCCCGCGCACCCGCGTCGTCCTGCTCGACCTGGCGCAGCAATGCGTGGCCGACCGCTTCGTCCATGCCGAGGGCCGCGGCATCGACCTCGGCGTCGCGCCCGGCGGCGCCGACGCCGTGGTCGAAGGCTATCCGGACGACCTGCGCATCCTGCTCGGCAACCTGATCGAGAACGCGCTGCGCTACACGCCGCCCGGCGGGCGCGTCGACGTCGCCGTCGCGGTCGATGCGGCCGACGGCACGGCGCTGCTGCAGGTGTCCGACACCGGCCCCGGCATCGCGCCGATGGACCGCGAGCGCGTGTTCGACCGCTTCTACCGCGGCGAAGGCAATGACAGCTGGGGCAGCGGCCTCGGGCTGTCGATCGTGCGCAGCATCGCCGATGCCCACGGCGCCCGCGTCACGCTCGGCGCGCGCGAGCAGGGCAGCGGACTGGTGGCCTGCGTGCGCTTCCCGCCCCTTGATTCCGAACTGCCCCACTGACGTCGTCCCGCCGAGGCCTGTTCATTCGGCTTTCATAGTCGCGCATGTATTCTGCTCGTCGATAAAGGCGCGGCACGGATTGGTCCGGCCGCCGCATGCAGACAGCATCGACCGACATGAACCTTGCAGAATCCGCGCTCATCGCCCGCGCCGGCGGCATTGAATTCACCGGCGGCGGCCGACTGGAACGGCCGCAGATGCTGGACCATCTCGACGCGCTCGGGCTGCGCCAGCTGGTGTCCGAAGCGGCCGGCGAAGACGGCGCCGGCTTCGCGCTGGCGCCGCACTGGAGCGCCAGCTTCGCCGCCGACGGCGACACCATGTGCCTGTGCCGCGACCTGGGCCTGGACACCGAAGCCAGCGTCACCGACCTCGAACGCGAGATCGTGCTGGCGATGCTCGCCGCGCCGCGGCCGCTGCGCTTTCCTGGCTTCGCCGAATTCCTCTCCAGCGTGGCGATCCGCCGCAACATCGTGCTGGCCGCGCGCCGCACCCAGCTCGCCTTCGGCACCAGCCACGCCGAGCGTCCCGCATCGCACTGGACCTACGACGAAGACCGCGGCTTCACCATCCTGCCCGGCCAGCCCCTGATCGAGGCGCTGCGCCTGGCCACCCAGCCCGAGGCCAACGGCGGCCAGCTGTACGCCTTCTCCTGCTACCGCGCCACCGAATACGTGATCCTGCTCGGCATTGCACAGGAACTCGAACGCGTCAACCCGCCGCTGCTGGCCGCGCTGCAGCGGCAGTGGGAGCGCAAGGCCATCATGTCCGGCCGCTACCACGACGTGTTCCTGACCGAGTTCGGCTCGATGGAAGAACCGCTGCCGCCGCGCTGGTACGTGCCGGGCGACCGCGTCTGGTTCCGCAATCCTGACGAAGCCTCGGCCGACGCGTCCGGCTACGAAGGCTCGTGGGTGATCTATCTCGGCAACGGCGTGTTCGCCAACTTCTGGAAGCGAAACGAACCATACAGTTTCGTTCGCAAATGCGTCGAGGTCTGGCACTGGCGCCACGGCACCTGGCGGGATGCCGAGGGCGAGCTGCGCATGGACGAGGAAGCGGTCGAGGCGCGGGTGCGCGCGACCATGGCCGCGCCGCTCGAACTGGCGCGCGTGCTCGAGCGCATGGCGCGCCCGCGCGACGGCCGCGGCGTGTATGCCGAAGGCGGCTGCATCGACGTTTCGCGCGAGTTCCCGCGCATGGTATGCCCGGGCAGCGCCGACATCGCACTGCCGCCCGACTGAAGGGCGCCGTCCCGCAGGAATGGCCCGGGCACGCTACACTAGGCGTGGACAGAACCGGAGGGATGCCATGAGCCTGCAATCGTTGTTGGGAACCGCGCTGCCGATCATCCAGGCGCCGATGGCGGGAGCGCAGGGCAGTGCGCTGGCCATCGCCGTGTCGAACGCGGGCGGCCTCGGCTCGCTGCCGTGCGCGATGTTGGCGCCGGACGCGATGCGCAAGGAGTTGGCCGCGATCCGCGCCGCCACCGACAAGCCCTTCAACGTCAACTTCTTCTGCCACACGCCGCCTGCGCCGCAGCCGGGCGTTGAGGCACGCTGGCGCGAGGCGCTTACGCCGTACTACGCCGAATTCGGCATCGATCCCGACGCCATTCCGACTGGACCGGGGCGCCTGCCGTTTTCCAGCGAGGCGGCCGACATCCTCGACGAATTCAAGCCGCCGGTGGTCAGCTTCCACTTCGGCCTGCCCGAGGAAGCGCTGCTGCAGCGGGTGCGCGGCATGGGGGCGCGCATCATTTCTTCCGCCACCACCGTGGACGAAGCCCTGTGGCTGCAGGAGCGCGGCGTCGACGCGATCATCGCGCAGGGGCTGGAAGCGGGCGGCCATCGCGGCATGTTCCTGAGCGACGACCTGAGCACGCAAGTGGGCAGCTTCGCCTTGCTGCGGCAGATTGCGGCCGTGGCGCGGGTACCGGTGATCGCCGCCGGTGGCATCGCCGATGCCGAGGGCGTGGCGGCGGCGATGGCGCTGGGCGCTGCCGGCGTGCAGGTCGGTACGGCTTACCTGTGCTGCCCCGAATCGACCATCGGCCCGCTGCACCGGGCGGCGCTGATGTCGCCGCAGGCGCGCCACACGGCAGTCACCAACCTGTTTTCCGGGCGACCGGCGCGCGGCATCGTCAACCGGGTGATCCGCGAGCTGGGGCCGATGAATGGACTGGTGCCGCAGTTCCCGCTGGCGACGTCGGCGATCGCGCCGCTGCGCGCGAAAGCCGAAGCTGAGGGATTGAGCGATTTCACGCCCTTGTGGAGCGGACAGAATGCGAGCGGCTGCGCGGCAGTGCCGGCGGCGGAAATAACGCGCGCATTAGCGGCCGGATTAGGAAAATGCGCAATAGCCGACTGAGGGCATAAGATGAGCCGTCATTCCCGCGAAAGCGGGAATCCCATTTTGGCGCAAGCCCCTGGCGCTAGCGATATCGTTACGCGCACGAAATGGGGTTCCCGCCTGCGCGGGAACGACGGCTCTTTATAGCGCGGCGCGCCTTTATTTCGCAATAGCCGACTGAGGGCAGGAACTTGGTCGCCATAAGATGAGCCGTCATTCCCGCGACGGCGGGAATCCCATTTTGGCGCAAGCCCCTGGCGCTAGCGATATCGTTACGCGGACAAAATGGGGTTCCCGCCTGCGCGGGAACGACGGCTCTTTACCATAAGATGAGGCGTCATTCCCGCCTGCGCGGGAACGACGGCGCTTTTATAGCGCGGCGGGTCTTTATTTAGCCGCCGCCTCGCACTTCTTCATAAACGACTTCTTGGCCGCTCCGGCGAGCGCCTTGCCGTTTTTATCGATGGCTTTTCCTTCGCAGCTGGCCATGGCCTGGTCCTTCTCGCATTTCTTCATGAAGGCCTTCTTCGCGGCCCCCGCCAATGCCTTGCCATTCTTGTCCATCGCCTTCGCTTCGCAGCTGGCGCCGCTATCGGCCGCCGGCGGGGTTTGTGCATAAACGCCGAAGGAAAGAACACAACCTGCAAGCAGTGCGATAAAACGCTTCATGGCAGCCTCCTGGTGGAAAAGTCGCGGCGCGACGGGAAATGTTCCGGCAAATCCTAGCAGAACTGCCGGAACCCGGCGCGATTATTGTCGACCCAGGAATTTATCGATCACCGCCGGGGTAATCGCGCCCGAATATGCCACCCGTTCGCCTTTCGCATTGAACCAGTAACTGCGCGGCATTTCGCCGTGCCAGCTGCGGTCGATAACATAGCGCAGGCGTTCCGGCGGCAGGTCGCCGAACGCCCAGTTATTCTTGTCCAATCCAAGCCGGGCCAGGCGCTTGTTCATCGCCGGCGCGGTCTCCGGATCATTCACCGGATCGGTCGATACCGTCACCACATTCAGGTTCTTACGGTGCCGCATTTCCTTCGACAGCACGTCCAGGCTGGTCAGGCAGAATTCGCAGTCGAGCGACCAGAGTACCAATACGAACGGTTTCCCCTTTTGGCCATCGACGATCTGCTGCATGGTGCCCGGCGCGAAAGCCTGCATCGGGCCGGCGGCCGCGACGGACGTGAGCGCGGTCAGCGCCAGCGCGGCAAGGAATTTACTGCTCATCATATGTCCTCATATGGCAGGAAGGACGCGCACGCCCTCGTCCTGCGTGCGCCAGACCAGCACGATGCCGGACGGTGTGCGCAGCAAGTGCGGGTGATCGGAATTGGCGGCGGTGCGCGCCAGCGTTTTCTCTTGCCAGGTCCTGCCGCCATCGGCGGAATGGCGCAGCAGGATGGCCGTGGCTTCGCCGTCGAACTGCTTCCAGACGATGGCGATGTGGGCGCCATCGACGGCCACGTCGGCGTGCTCGGCCTGGTCCGAACCCAGCCGCACCGGCTTGCCCGGTTTGCCGGAGGGCGGGGCGCTGGCGTAGAACACGCCACCCTGCGCGCGAGTCACGTCGAACCACACCTGGTGGCGGGTGCCGTCGGCGGCGAAGGCGAGGCCGGGGCCGTGGTGCGGGCAGGCGTCGATGTGCCAGTCGTCGAAGGTGGCGCGCACCGGCTCGGCCGGCTTGCCGTCGGCGCTGAGCGGGGCGATGGCATGGTCGCGCACGTTCTTGCCGTACACGGCGCGGTACAGCGCGACCGGCGTGCCGGCCGGGTCCAGCGCGAGCGCGATGCGGCAGCATTCGCAGCTGTGGTCGGCCAGTTTGTAGTCGCCCTTGAAGCTGGCACCGGCGTCGTCCGACCCCGCGTAGTAGACCGCGGCGCCGGCGTAGGGCTGCTTGCGCGCGCGTGCCGCCTCGGCGTCGCGCTTGTCGATCCAGCTCACGTACACCCGCCCGCTGCGGTCGACGATCAGCGAATCGAAGCGGTGGGTGGCGATCGCGCGGTCGGCGTGCACCGTGGCCGGCGCCGAAAAGCTCTTGCCGCCGTCGAGCGAGCGCGCGAAGCGGATCGCGCCGGTGTAGGGCTTGCCGAGCGGATGGGTATAGCTGACGTAGACCTGCCCCGCGGGGCCGAAGGCGATCTTCGGTGCGCTTTCGCCGGCGGCCTCGATGGTCTCGGGCTCCTGCTGCACGCGCTGCGGCGCCGACCAGGTCTTGCCCATGTCGGTAGTCGATTGCAGCACGACGTACGCCCCCTGCGAGGCCGGCTCCGTGCGGGCGATCCACAGGCGGCCCTGCGGGTCCACCGCGGCCGAGGTGCCGAGGCTGGCGTCGCGGCCGGGGTGATGATGGCCCTGGGCCAAGGCCGCGCCGCTGCCGGCGAGCAGGGCGAGGGCGAGGAAGCTGTGTTGGATGGTCATGGCGATGGCCTCAGAAGCGTGCGCGGACGCCGGCGTTGACGGTGCGCGGCGCCGATAAAACCTGATTGTACGGCTGGCCGACGGCGTATGCCGACTCGCCGTAGCGGCGGCCAGCCAGGTTGCTCACGCCGAGGAACAGATTGCTGCGCTGGTTCAGCACGTAGTCGACGCTGGCGTTGGCGATCACGGTGCCGCCCTGGCCGAAGCGCGTGGTGGCGTTGTTGCTGGTGGTGTCGAGCAGCATCGGGCCGGTGTAGCGCAGCTCCGCGTAGCTGCGCCAGCGGCGGTCCGGCCTCCACGTGGCCGACAGCAGCGCCGCGTGGCGCGGCACGCCCACCAGCTGCACGTGCAGCGGATCGGTCACCACCGCGCCGTGGTGGGTGAGGACGCTGTCGGTGCGAGTGTACCAGGCGTCGAAGGCCAGCAGTTCGTTGACGCGCCAGCTGGCCACGGCCTCGATGCCGAAGGAGCGGCCGTCCTGGTCGTTGGTGTAGTACTTGGCCGAGCCGCCGCAACCCGGCAGGCCCGCGGCGCCGCAGATCGCCTGCACCTGGGCCGGCGCAGCGGCGCCGGAGGCCGTGTAGGTGGCGATCATGTTGCGGATGTTGTACATGAAGTAGCCCAGGCTCGCCGTGAGGCCGCCGCGGCGCCAGTCGGTGCCCGCTTCCCAGCCGCGCAGGTCTTCCGGCTTGAGGTCGGGATTGGCGATGGTGGTGCTGGTGCCGGTGCCGAAGGTGCGCGTCAGGTTGTTGAAGCCGGGCGCGCGGAATGCCTTGTATGCGGCCGCGCGCAGCGACCACGCATCGCTCAGCGCATAGCGCGCCGATACGCTGGGATCGAAGGCGGTGCGCGAGGCGTCCGGCAGCGCGCCGCCAGTCTGCACGCCGCTGGCCAGGGTACGGGTGTTGCTGCGCCGGCCGATGTCGTAGCGGTCGACGCGCGCGCTGACCGTGATGTCGAGCGCGTCGATGGGCAGGTATTTAGCTTGCGTGAACAGGCCCGTGAAAGTCTGGCGGCCGGCGCCGGCGGTGGAACTGTCGAAGCGGCCCTGCGGCGCGCCCGGCGACACCGGCGTGTTGTAGAACCATTCGCTGTCGCTGGCCGACAGGCGGCGATAGTCGAGGCCGCCCTGCAGCTCGTACACGGGAGAACCGGTGTGCAGCGAGTACAGCAGGGAAGCGCCCTGTTCGCGGTAGCGCAGCGCGCCTTGCTGGCTGAAGTACTGGACCACGCTGGCGTTCACCTTGTCCGGCGTCAGCGCCGCGCTGGTGCTGGTCAGGCAGCTCGTGCCGCCCTGGTAGTAGCAGCTGTTGCCGTTGAGCTTGTCGAAACGCAGGTACTGCGCCCAGGCGCTGGCCTGCACCCGGTCGCGGTTCGGCAGAACGTGTTCGAGCTGGGCCGCGAAGTCCGGGCTTTTCTGCAGGTTGCGGCCATACAGGTAGCCGATCTGCTGGTCCTGGATGTGGTAGCCGAAGCGCACATAGCCCTTGGTCTGCGGCGACAGCGTGAGGTCGGCCTTCAGCAGCAGGTTGCGGTTGTCGGCCGCGGTCGGGCGCTTCTGGGGGAAACGGTACAGCCACTCGCCGGGCGTGGCCTGGTAGCCATCCGTGTGCGAGGCGTCGGCGAACAGCGACAGGCCCAGCACGCTCGACACCGCGAACGACTTGCCGACGGACAGGCGCGCCGTGCCATCGCTGCCGCCGCTCGCGCTCAGCTGGCCTGCATCGTCGCGCGCCTGGCGTGTGACGATGTTGACGACGCCGGCCACGGCCATATTGCCCCACAGGCTGGAACTGCCGCCGCGAACGATCTCGACGCGTTCGATGCTCGACAGCGGCACCTTGAACCACTGCGTGGTCAGGAAGAAGGGATCGTGGATCGGCACGCCGTCGAGCAGCACCAGTACCTTGGCGTTGCCGAGGCCGCGCATTTTGGTCTGCTGGCCGGTCGGGTCCGACAGTGCGGCCGGCAGCGCCGTGAAATTCATGCCGGGCACGTTGCGCAGCAACTGGTCGAGGGTCTGCGCCGGCGACTTGTCGATGTCTTCGCGCGACACGACGGTGGTATGCAGCGGCATTTCCTGCAGCCGGGTCATGCTGCGGCTGGCGCTGATGATCACGGTCGGCGGGACGTCGTCGCCGTCGGCGGCGTGGGCCGGCAGGGCCGCCAGCAGCGCCGTGGCGAGCGGCAGCAGCCGCAAGACGGCGTGGGAATTCCTGTTCTTGTTCATGATTACGATCGATGGTCGGATACGGGCCGCAGGCGCGCGACAGCGTCGCCCGCACACGGTTCGGGATCGTCAGGCGGCGCGATGGCGGCCGCGATGTGGCTGGGTCAGCCGAGTGCGGGCGGGGCGCGCGAGGGAGCGACCGTCCAGGCGAACAGCAGGCGGGGGGATTGGTAGAACAGGCGCGGCATCGGACCGGCGCCGGCCGCGGGCAGGGTGGACGCCAGCGGCGAGGGCGGGATGACGGCGTGCGAGCCGGCATGCAGGCCGCAGTAGCCGCAGTGGCCATTGCCGCCGTGCCCGGCATCGGCAGGGGCGTCGTGGTCGTGGCCAAGGTCGACCATGACCATGGTCATGCCTTCGCTGGTGCAGACTTCCACGCCGAGTTCGGCGGCCTGGGCCGCGGGCAGGTGGTTCAGGGCCGGCGCGAACACGGTCAGCATGATCGCGAACATCGCGATCCACGCCTGTGTTGCCCAAGTTTTACGATGCCTGCCCATGCCGCCATTATAGACCGGGCCGCATTCCCCTCACTTAACCAGGGTTAAGCAATCAGGCCAGGTGGCGGATGCGCGCCTCGCGCACGAGGTGCTGGATGCGGTGCAGGCAGTCGATGCTGGCGCGGCGCGATGCCGCATCGACGCCATGGGCGTATTCGCGGGCGATCTGGGTCGCGACCGGGGTGGCGCCGTCGACGTGCTCGCGGAATACCCGGATCAGCGACACCACCGCGTCGTCGAACACGAAGCGCCAGGCCGCGCCGATGCTGCGCTCGGCCGGCTTGGCGGCGGTGGCGATCTGCTCGAGCTGCCGTTCGGCGCGGCCGATCATCATCCGCACCTGCGCCGGCGTGAAATGCTGCTTGTGGGGATTGGTGCTCACGCCCCGGCCTTCCTGCCGTAGCGCGTGCCCGGCCGCACCCGCAGCGGCGCCGAGGGCGGCACCAGCGAGCGGATCTGGGTCAGCGGGCCGAGGTAGGGCGCGGCATCGTCTTCGATACGGCGGGTGCCGCTGTCGTGGGCGCCGTTCAGGAACTGGGCGATGGCGATCCGCACCAGCGAGCGGTTGCTCAGTTCATACTTCCGCGCGGCATTGCGGTTGTGGTACTCGAAGGTCGCCACTTCGCCGCTGGGCCGGGTGATTTCCACTTTCTTCGGCAACACGAAACCGTAACGACCGGAAGCCCACAGCCTCACGGTGCAGTAGCCGAATTGTGGTGACATAAAGCTGAAGTTCATGTGCTCATCGTAAAAGGCGACGAGCATGCGCACGAAACGAAATTGTTCCAAACCGTTACCGGCGAAATTGTCGTTGACGGTGTGCAACCGCGGACGCGGACCGTGGCGGCCGCCGTCGCGCCGCCGCGCGCCAGCTCAGGACGCCAGCTGCGCGATCTGCGCCTCCAGCACGTCGATGCTGGCCGGCTTGGTCAGGTGCGCATCGAAGCCGGCCGCGCGCGTCTCGCGCCGGTCCTGCTCGGTGCCCCAGCCGGTCAGGGCGATCAGCTTCAGGCCGGCCAGTCCCGCCTGCTGGCGCAGGGCGCGCGCCAGCGCCAGTCCGCTCATGCCGGGCAGGCCAATGTCCAGCACCGCCAGCTCGGGCCGGAATGCGGCCGCCTGCGCCAGCGCGTGCTGGGCGTCGTAGGCGACCAGGACGTCGTGCCCTTCGAGCTGCAGGATCTGGCCCAGCATGTCGGCGGCGTCGACATTGTCGTCGACGATCAGTATCCGCATCGCGCGCGGCGCCGCGCCGACCGCCGGCGCATCGATGGCATGCGGCGGCGGCGCGCGCAACGGCAGCAGCAGGGTGAAGGTCGACCCCTGGCCGTCGCCGGCGCTGTGCAGCCGCAAGCTGCCGCCATGCTTTTCGGCGAGGCGCCTGGCCAGGTTCAGTCCGATCCCCAAACCGCCGCCCGCCAGCGCGCTGCCGGCGCCGGCCTGGCTGAACATGTCGAACACGTGCTGCTGGGCCTCGGCCGCGATGCCGATGCCGTTGTCGGCGACCTCGATGCGGGCCTGGCCGCCTTCGCGCGTCACTTTCAGGCTGATGCTGCCGTGTTCCGGCGTGTACTTGGCGGCGTTGGTCAGCAGGTTGGAAATCACCTGCACCAGGCGGTTGGCGTCGGCGTCCAGCCACATCGGTTCGGAACCGGCCTCCTGGCGGAATACGTGGTGGCGCGCGTGGATCAAGGGCAGCGCGGCCTCGGTTGCGCCCTGCAGCACGTCCTGCAGCAGCACCGGCGCCAGCTTCAGCTCGATCTTGCCGGAGGTGACGCGGGCCAGGTCGAGCAGGTCGTCCACCAGGTGCACCAGGTGGTCCACCTGGCGCGTCATGATCGCGCGCGCCTTGCCCAGGTTGGCGCCGTCCGGCGACAGGCGCATCAGTTCGAGGCTGGCGCGGATCGGCGCCAGCGGATTGCGCAGCTCGTGGGCGAGGGTAGCGAGGAATTCGTGCTGGCGCAGGTTGGCGCGGGCCAGGTCTTCGGCCAGCTGGCGCAGCGCCTCGTCGCGGTGGCGGCGCTCGGTCACGTCGCTGAACAGCAGCGCGACCTGGCCCTTGCCGGCCGGTCCGACGCGCGCCGCCGCCACGTCGAACCAGGCGTCGAGCGCCTGCGAATAGTCGGTGCGCTGCAGCGCTTCGCCCGTGCGCGCCACCTCGGCAAATTGCGCCACCCAGTCGAGGTTGGGCTGGTCCACGACCTCGCGCAATGTCTTGCCCACGACATCGTGCAGGTGTGTGATGCGACCCATTGCGGGATTGACTTCGAGGAAGCGGAAATCGTGGGGTTGGCCGTCGGCGTCGTCCAGCATTTCGATCACCGCGAAACCCTGTTCGATCGAATTGAACAGCGCGCGGTAACGCTCCTCGCTGCGGCGCAGGGCTTCCTCGCGCCGCTGGAACTCGGCGCTGTCGGGAATGACGCAGTTGTCGGCCTCGCCGGTCCAGCGGTAGCTGCCGTCCGGCTGGAATCGGAATTCGTAGCCGCCCTGCGTGTGGGCGCCGACGGCCTGCCGTGCGTAGGAAAACTGTTCGAGCACACCCATGAAACATGCCCTCCGATCATGCGCGGTTCGCACCGGCGCATGAGTAGGCTACAAGCCACTGTCGGGGTCTACTGTGCGCTTGTGCACATTGTGCGCATGCTGCTGGGCCACGGGCGGCATTGCACAGGCGGATGTTCACTGCCCTCAGGCAAACTGCCTTATTGCGCCGACGCCGGCGTAATCTCCTTCTCCAGCTTTGCCAGCAAAGCCTTCATCTCATCCAACACATATGGCTTGGTCAGGAATGCCGCCGGAAAACCAAGCGGCTCACCCGATAAATCGCCATAGCCGGACGCGAACACCACGCGCAGCCCCGGCAGCTGGCCGCGTAGTTCGCGCGCCAGCTCGATGCCCGACATGCCCGGCAGGTTGATGTCGGTGAACAGCACGTTCATCGACGCCAGATCGGGCAGGGCCAGTGCCGCCTCCGCGCTGGCCACGCTGCTGACCTGGTAGCCCAGCAGGCCGAGGAGTTCGCAGGTGGTCACGCGCGAGTCGTCGTTGTCTTCCACCATCAGGATGCGCAGGCCGCCCGCAGCCACAGCCGCAGCTGGCGCCGGCGCTGCCTGCGGCGCTTCAGCTGCGCCTGTTACGCCAACCCTGCGGTCGAGCATCGCGCGGATTTTGCGCGCCAGGTCCTCGCGCCGATAAGGCTTGCTGATCAGTTCCACGCCCGGGTCGAGGCGGCCGTCGTGCACGATCGCGTTCTGGGTGTAGCCGGAGGTGTACAGCACCTCGATGCGCGGCAGCAGCTGCTTGGCCTTGCGCGCCAGCTCCGGGCTGCGCACCGGGCCCGGCATCACCACGTCGGTGAACAGCAGGTCGACCGGCATCCCGCTCTGCAGGATGGTCAGCGCGCTGGCGCCATCGTTGGCCTTCAGCACGCGGTAGCCCAGGCCCGACAGGATGTCGACCGTGGTGGCCTGCACCGCGGCGTCGTCCTCGACCACCAGGATGGTCTCGATGCCGCCGACCGCGCGCCCGGCGCCGGTCTCGGCCAGTTCCGCTTCCGGCTCATGGCAGCGCGGCAAGTAGATCTTGATGGTAGTGCCGGCGCCCACTTCGCTGTAGATGCGGATGTGGCCCTGGCTCTGCTTGACGAAGCCGTAGGCCATCGACAGGCCCAGGCCCGTGCCTTCGCCTTCGCGCTTGGTGGTGAAGAAGGGCTCGAAGGCGCGCTCGCGCACCGCCGGCGGCATGCCGCAGCCGTTGTCCGAGATCGCCAGCATCACGTACTGGCCGGCCGGGACGTCGCGCTCGTTGGCCACGTACTGGTCGTCCAGCAGCGCGTTGCCCAGCTCCAGCGTCAGGCGCCCGCTGCCCTTCATCGCGTCGCGCGCATTGATGGCCAGGTTCAGGATCACGTTCTCGAGCTGGTGCGGGTCGGCCAGCGTGGTCCACAGGCCGCCGGAGACCACGGTTTCGATGTGGACCGCCTCGCCCAGCGAGCGGCGCAGCAGGTCGTCCATGCGCCGCAGCACCGAGGACAGGTTGACCGCCAGCGGCTGCAGCGGCTGGCGCCGCGCGAAGGACAGCAGTTGCGAGGACAGCTTGGCGCCGCGGTCGGCCGCGAAGGCCGCTGCTTCCAGCCGGCGCTGTGCGGCCTGGTTGCCGGCCAGGGTCATCTGCAGCATCTGCAGGTTGCTCATGATGACCTGCAGGACGTTGTTGAAGTCGTGCGCCACGCCGCCGGTCAGCTGACCCACCGCCTCCAGTTTTTGCGACTGGTGCAGCTGCTCGTGGGCGCGTCCCAGTTCGGCGGTGCGCTGTGCGATGCGTTCTTCCAGTGTGGTGTTCAGCTGCGACAGCGCTTCCTGCGCCGCCGTCTTCTGAGCCATCTCGTCGTGCAGCGCGTCGTTGGAGCGCTCCAGCGCCTCGGCGCGCTGGCCGACCTCGGCCAGCATCGCGTTGAAGGCGTCGACCAGGGTGCCCACTTCGTCCTCGGTGGTCTTCTCGACGCGCGCCGAGAAATCGCGCCGGAAAATCACCTGCCGAACGGCGTCGGTCAGCGACAGGATCGGACGCGTGACGGCCGACTGCAGCCAGGCCGACACCAGCAGCGCCACCAACAGGCCGCAGAACATGGTCCCGGCCAGCACCACAAGGTAGCGCTGCACGCGCTGCGCCAGCGGATAATCGACGTTCAGATAGACCGTGCCGATCACCTCGTTGCCGCGCATGATGCGGCGGTACATGCCGATATGGTCGCCCTCGGTGGCGAAGCCGGCCTCCTGCGAGCGCGGCTCGAAGGAGGCGGCGTCGCCGGCGCGGGTGTAGGTGGCGAACAGGGTGCCGTCGGCCGCGTACAGGGCGGCAGCGGCGATGCGTGGGCGGGTGTGCAGCTGCGCCAGGTTGTCGCGGGCGACGGCGCGGTCGCCGAATTCCAGCGCCGGCATGCTGACCTTGGCCAGGATCCCGGCCTGGGTGGTCAGGTCGTTGATGGCGCTGGCGCGGAAGGTCTTGATGTCCAGGACCAGCACCGCGGCGCCCGATGCCAGCAGCGCGACGAAGGTGGTGGCCAGCACCGCCAGCATGAACTTGGTGGAGATCGAGCGGCGCACTTTGCTCATCATGGCGCGGTTCCTTTATTGACGGCGATTGCGACGCTCAGCAAGCGGCTGTTGAGTTGCAGGCCGGCGGCACGCACCGGATCGAGCGCGACCTCGAACCGGACGCGGTCGTCCACCAGCCGGAAGTTGATCATGCTGCCCAGCTCGAGCGCGCCGTCGGAGTCGGTGACGACCAGCACCGGCGCGCGCAGTTCGCGCAGCAGCGGCGCGATGCGCGCGCGCTCGCCGATGAACAGCACGTGCAGGCCGGATGGCGTGTCGTTCGGACCGACCCTGCGCACCGCCAGCGGATGGCGGTTGAACAGGTGCCCGGCGCCCTGGCGCTGCAGTTCGGCCAGCACGGCGTCGTCGCCCTGGACACCTATCATGCAGGGCGCGTCTTCGGCGCCGAAGGCCGATGCCGGCCATTCGACGTAGTTGAGGAACTTGAGGATGTAGGCCGCCTTCACGCTTTCCGCGCTCGGTCCGGCCGGGCGCAGCGCCGAGGTCTGGGCCTGGGCCCAGCCAAACGCCAGGCACAGCGCGGCGCCGGCCAGCAGGCGGCGCCGGGCGCGGGCGATGGGCGAGCGCGGGGCCAGCTCAGTAGCTCCAGACCAGCTTCACGGCGAACCTGCGCTCCACTTCGCTGGAGGCGCCGAACTCGGGGTGCTTGCGGTCGAACAGGTTCTGGCCGATCAGCGACAGCTCGAGCTTGCGCGTCAGGCGCAGGCCGTAGCGCAGGTCCAGCGTGGTGTAGGCG
>JAEWEK010000133.1 GCA_023389425.1 Pseudomonadota bacterium
CGGTCAAGATCGTGTATGCGCCGGCCAGCGGCATCACGGTCTACGGCAGCAAGGCCACGCGCTTCGTCTACGCCGTAACGAGCACCCTGCACGACGGGAAGGCAGTGGCGGGCGGATGGCGCATCGACGGCATGGCGCCGGGCGACTACATCGTGCGCATTTATGCGGCCGACTATGCGGGCAACGTGGCCACGGCCGGGCGCGACCTGAAGCTGGCGATCGAGTGAATCAGAGGGTGATGACGAGGTCTTCGCGGAAGGCCTCCTGCTCGCCCTTGCGTGCGTAGCCGAGCGGATTGGCGACCACGCGGCAGGACCACGGGCGGCCGTTCTCGACGCCTTCCACCACGTAGTCGTTCATGCAGTGCAGGTGGCCGTGCATCCACACCTGGGCCAGCGGGAACAGCTCGTCCAGCGCATTGCAGAAGCCGGCCGTGCCGGGCGTCAGGCCATAGCGCGGGTCGGCGCTGCGCAGGCTCGGTGCGAAATGGGTGACGGCCACGGTGGTGCCGTCGAAAGGCCGGGCCAGCGCCGCGCGCAGCCAGGACTGGCAGCGCAGCGACATCTCGCGGATCTCTTCCGCCAGCACCGGCATGCCGCCGCTCAGGGTGGTGTTGCGGCTCAGGTAGAAGTTCGCGGCCTTGAAGGCCTTGCCGCGGGCGCGCAGCTGCGCCTCGGGATTGTTCTCGCGGCTGGCAAGCGCGTCGAAGTCGCTCCACAAGGTGCTGCCGACGAAGCGCACGGCGCCGATGACGACGACCTCGTTCTCGAGCCAGGTGATGCCGAACCGCTCGCAGGTGCCGCGCAGGCGGGCGTATGCCTCGTCGTATTCGAAGGAATCGAACTCGTGATTCCCCGGCAGGTAGAGCACCCTGCAGCCGGGCGGCAGCTGCGACGGCGCAAAGCGCGCCAGGCCGAAGTCGGCGTCGTGCAGGCGCGAGCCGGGCTGGTAGGAGCCGACGTCGCCGGCCACCACCACGACGTCGGTGCCGGCGGCGACCTTGGGGTGGAAACCGGGATCGCTTTCGAGATGCAGGTCCGAGAAAAGCTGAATGCGCATGGTCCGCGCAGTATAGCGGGAATTGGCGCGCGCCGACGGTAGGCGCGCGTCAGTCCTGCCGCGTCAGTTCCTCCCGCGCCTTCTGGCGCGCGGCCGGCAGCAGCTTGTCCAGCGCCAGCGAACGCTCCTCGCGCAGCATGCGCGCGCACTCGTCCGGCGCCACCGGGCGCCCGAACAGGTAGCCCTGGATTTCGTCGCAGCCGTTTTCCGCCAGCAGCGCCAGCTGGCCGTCGGTTTCCACGCCTTCCGCGATCACGTCCAGCCGCAGCCCGTGCGCCATCGCGATCACGGCGCGCGAGATGGCCAGGTCGTCGGCGTCGGTCATCAGGTCGCGCACGAAGGACTGGTCGAGCTTGAGGCGATCGACCGGGAAGCGCTTCAGGTAGTTGAGGTTGGAGTAGCCGGTGCCGAAGTCGTCGATCGCCAGCCGCACGCCCATGTCCTTCAGCTTGCGCAGGATCTCGAAGGTCTTTTGCGGATCCTCCATCGACGCGCTCTCGGTCAGCTCCAGCTCCAGCAGGCGCGGATCGAGGCCGGTGTCGTCGAGGATGCGGCCGACCGTCTCCACGATCTGCTCCGAGAACTGGCGCGCCGACAGGTTGACCGAGACCGGCACCGCGCGCAGGCCGGCGCGCTGCCACGCGCGGCTTTGCTCGCAGGCGCGGCGCAGCACCCACTCGCCGATCGGCAGGATCAAGCCGGTTTCCTCGGCCAGGCCGATGAAGCGGCCGGGCCCGATCATGCCCAGTTCCGGATGGCGCCAGCGCAACAGCGCCTCGAAGCCGACGATGGCGCCGGTCGACAGGCTGGCCTGGGGCTGGAAGTGCAGCACCAGCTCGTCGCGCCCGATCGCGCGCCGCAGCGCGCTCTCGAAGCGGAAGCGCTCGTACATGCCCTCGTTCAGCTCGGGGCGGTAGAAGCCGTAGCGTTCGGCGCGCCGTTCCTGGGCCCGCTGCAGCGCCGCTTCGGCCCCCTGGGCGATGCTGTCGTAATCCTCGCCGTCGTTCGGGCACAGCGCGATGCCGATGTAGGGATCGAGGTGCAGCTGGGCGCCGTTGTAGTCGAATGGATTGTCCATCGCCTCCAGCACCTGGCGCGCCAGCGTGCCAAGTTCGCTTTCGTTCGAACGCAGCACCGCGATCGCGAAGGTGCGCTCGCCGACGCGGGCCACGGTCAGGTCGCCTTCGGCCAGCTGGTTGAGGCGGGCGGCGGCCTGGCGCAGCAGCGCCTGTTCCGCCTCCAGCCCGAGACTGGCCTTGATGACGTGCAGGCGCGTCGCGCTGAGCAGCAGGTAGCCCAGCACCTGGCGCCCTTCCAGCAGGCGCGCCTGCATCCGGCCGAAGCGGTCGCGCAGCAGCAGCTGGTTGGACAGGCCGGTCTCGGGATCGAAATTGTTCAGGTAGCGCAGGCGCTCTTCGGCCTGGTGCAGCTCGGTCACGTCCATGCCGGTGGTGACCACGTATTCCACCGTGCCGTCCGCGTGGCGCAGCCAGGTGGTGGACCCGATCACCTTGCGCACGCTGCCGTCGCGCGCCAGCCATTCGCCGCTCTGCTGCAC
>JAEWEK010000225.1 GCA_023389425.1 Pseudomonadota bacterium
ATGTGGCGCAGCGCGCTGCCGTCGGTCAGGCGGTCGAGCCATACTACCGCTTCGCCGCCGGACTGGGCGGCACGGATGCGCGCGACCAGTCCCTCGCAGCGCCAGCCAGGGGCGCCGACGATCACCAGCGGGTGCTCGTGGCGCGCCTCCCGCGGCAGGCTCAGCCATGCTTCCAGCAGGCGCTCGACGTTCTTGCGCGGCTGCAAGGTACCGACGAACAGGAAATAGCCCGGCTTTAATTGATGGGCGGCCAGCGTGGCCTGCACGGCCGCCGCATCCGGCGCCTCCAGCCACTCGTCGTCGACGCCGCAGGGCACGACCGACACCCGGCGCTCGTCCACGCCGAAGCATTCGACCAGTTCGTCCACGGCGAAATGCGACAGCGCGATCACGTGCGCGGCCTTGCGCGCGGCCTTGCGCTGCAGCCAGTTCTTCACCTGGCGCAGGCGCGGGCTGCACCACTCGGGATACTTGATCGGCAGCGCGTCGTGCAGCGTGGCCACCACCGGGCAGTCCATGCGCACCACGCGGTAGTCGGTGACGTGGAAGATGTCGGCCGGCATGTGCACGCGGTGCGCGCCCGGCGTGAACAAGTCGACCAGCGAGGCTGCCTCGAACGATTGCGGCATGCGCTTGCCGACGCTGACGCCGGCGCGCCGGCGATCGAAGGCACGCGGCCAGGAATAGCCCTGCACCGCGCAGCCGGCGCGCGGCAGGTGGCGCAGCAGGGCCTGGGTATACACGCCGATCCCGTCCAGCCGGCCTCCCGTGAGGCCCGGCTCCACCATATTGGTCCCGAGCCCGACGGTCAGCGTGGCGCTCACGCCTGGTACATCCAGCGCAGCGTATCGGCCAGCGGAACCGGCCGCGTGGGGCCGATGGCCTGGGTCAGGCGATCGTTGCTGCCGACCAGGGTGAGCACGTCGTTGGCGCGCACGAAAGCCGGGTTGACCCGCACCTCGATGCGGTAGCCGGCCATGTCCTCGACCATTTCGATGACGCTGGCCAGCGAATGCGAGCGGCCCGAGCACACGTTGAAGGTCTGGCCGGCCGGCGCCGCCGCCAGCAGGCGCCGGTAGCAGGACGCGACCATGCGCACGTCGGAAAAATCGCGGGCGATGGCCAGGTTGCCCAGCTCGATCTGGCGCGCGCCCTGGCGGAAATGGGCGACGATCTTGGGCAGGAGGAAGTTTTCGGTCTGGCCGGGGCCGGTGTAGTTGAAGGGCCGCGCGATGACGATCGGCAGCTTGTCCATCCACAGCCGTGCCATGTATTCCATCGCCAGCTTGCTCACCGCATAGTCGTTGGCCGGGGCCGGCATCACGTGCTCGTCGATGACGGCGACATCGGCATTGCCGTAGACATTGGCCGAGGAGGCCAGCAGCACGCAGGACGGGCGGTAGGGGCTGGAGGCCAGCGCCGCCAGCAGGTTGCGGGTGCCGACCACATTGACCTGGTAGATCTGGCCGGCGTCGCCGTGGCCGACGAAGGCGATGCCGGCCAGGTGGGCCACCACGTCGGGGCGGACCTGGCGGATCACGTCTTCCACCGATGCCTGGTCCAGCAAGTCCATCGCGACCAGGCGGCCGCCGGCCGCTTCGCCCGGCAGCACGGTGCCGTACACCTCGTAGCCGGCCTGTTCCAGCTCGCGCTGCAGGTAGTAGCCGGTGAAGCCGCGCACGCCCGTGATGAGCGCGCGCCTGCCCTCGCCTTCGCGCGGGACTGCTTCGTTGGCAATCGGGCTCATGTTGTCAGTAGGAGAAACCCAGCTTGTTGCGGCGCAGGTCGGCGTCGACCATCATCTGGCACAGCTGCTCGAGGGTGACTTGCGGCTCCCAGCCCAGCTCGCGCTTGGCCTTGGACGCATCGCCGATCAGCAGGTCGACCTCGGCCGGACGATAGAAACGGGGCGACACGCGCACCAGTTCCTTGCCGGACTTGGCGCACAAACCACGCTCCTGCTCGCCGCTGCCGGTCCATTCTACCGTGACACCGGCGCCCTTGAACGCCATACTGACGAAGTCGCGCACGGTTTCGGTGCGGTTGGTGGCCAGCACGAAAGTATCGGGCTGCTCGGCCTGCAGGATGCGCCACATGCCTTCGACGTATTCGCGGGCATAGCCCCAGTCGCGCTTGGCGTCGAGGTTGCCCAGCTCCAGCACGTCGAGCTTGCCCAGCACGATCTTGGCGGCGCCGTCGGTGATCTTGCGGGTGACGAATTCACGGCCGCGCAGCGGCGACTCGTGGTTGAACAGGATGCCCGAGGAACCGAAGATGCCGTAAGACTCGCGGTAATTGACCGTCATCCAGTGCGCGTACAGCTTGGCGATGCCGTACGGGCTGCGCGGGTAGAACGGGGTGTCCTCGACCTGCGGGATGGACTGCACCTTGCCGAACATTTCCGACGTCGAGGCCTGGTAGAAGCGGATCGCCGGGTTGACGATGCGGATCGCTTCCAGCAGGTGGACCGCGCCCAGTCCGGTGATGGACGCGGTGGCGATCGGCTGCTCGAACGACACGCCGACGAAGCTCTGCGCGGCCAGGTTGTACACCTCGTCCGGAGCGGCGCTCTGGATCAGGCGCACGCTGGACGACAGGTCGGTAAGGTCGTACTCGACCAGCGACAGGTCCGGATGATTGGCAATGCCGAGTTCTTCAATGCGCCAAAAATTGACCGAGCTGGATCGGCGGAACGTACCGGTTACCTGATACCCTTTTTCCAGCAGCAGTTCGGCCAGATAAGCGCCGTCCTGCCCGGTGATGCCGGTGACCAGGGCTCTTTTTTTTGTTTGCATGTTCAGTTTCTAGGTGGTGAACGCCCGAGGGGCGCTGTTTACTGACAACACAATATTGTAACAGAGCAGTTGCTCGCCACCTTTATCGAAAATACAGTGTGACAGAATGAGAAAATTTTCTAACAATTACTCCGGCAAAAGTATGCATATTAACGAGCGCGTATCCCAGCAGCGAAACGAATTGTTACCTCATTCCGGATGAGCGGGCGCACGATCGGGGCGCCCGCTGAGCCCTGTCAAGAATGAACGAAGCCGGCCGAACTTTGGCAGTTCGGCCGGCTCCTCAGGCGGGGATCAGCGTCCGCAGACCGCGTCCACCACGCACAGCGCGGTCATATTGACGATGCGGCGCACCGTCGCGGACGGCGTCAGGATGTGGGCCGGGCGCGCGCAGCCGAGCAGCACCGGTCCCACCGCGATGCCGTTGCCGGCTGCGGTCTTGAGCAGGTTGTAGGCGATATTGGCCGAATCCAGGTTCGGCATGACCAGCAGGTTGGCGTCGCCCTTCAGCGCCGAATTCGGCATGACCTGGGCGCGCGTCTTGCTGTCCAGCGCGGTGTCGCCGTGCATTTCGCCATCCACTTCCAGTTCCGGCCACTTCTGCTGCACCAGCGCCAGCGCCGCGCGCATCTTGCGCGCCGAGTCGCTGTTGGACGAGCCGAAGTTGGAGTGCGACAGCAGCGCCACCTTGGGCGGGATGCCCAGCTTTTCCAGCTCCTGCGCGGCCATCACCGTGATCTCGGCGATCTCCTCGGCGTTCGGGTTCTCGTTGACGTGGGTGTCGACCAGCGCCACCTGGCGGTCCGGGGTGATGATGAAATTCAGCGCCGCGTACACATTGCTGCCCGGGCGCTTGCCGAGGATCTGGTCGATGAAATTCAGGTGCAGGTGGGTGGCGCCGATGGTGCCGCAGATCAGGCCGTCCGCATCGCCCTTGTGCACCATCATGGCGCCGATCAGGGTGTGGCGGCGGCGCATCTCGAGCTTGGCCCAGTCCTGGGTCACGCCCTTGCGGCAGGTCATCTCGAAATAGGTCTGCCAGTAGTCGCGGTAGCGCTCGTCGTACTCGGGGCTGATCACCTCGTAGTGCACGCCCTGCTTCAGGCGCAGGCCGAAGCGCTCGATGCGCTGCTCCAGGATCTTGGGACGGCCGACCAGGATCGGGCGCGCCAGGTTCTCGTCCACCACCACCTGCACCGCGCGCAGGATGCGCTCCTGCTCGCCCTCGGCGAACACGATGCGCTTCAGTTCGGCCGGGGCCTTCTTGGCGATCGCGAACAGCGGTTTCATGAAACTGCCGGAACGGTAGACCAGCTGGGCCAGGCCCTGGGCGTAGGCTTGCAGGTCGGCGATCGGGCGCGACGCCACGCCGCCGTCCATCGCGGCCTTGGCCACGGCCGGCGCGATGTGGGTCAGCAGGCGCGGATCGAAGGGATACGGGATCAGGTAGTCCGGGCCGAAGGACAGGTTGGAGATGCCGTAGGCGCTGGCCACCACGTCCGACTGCTCGGCGTGGGCGAGGTCGGCGATCGCATGCACCACGGCGATTTCCATTTCGCGCGTGATGGTGGTCGCGCCGCAATCGAGCGCGCCGCGGAACATGTAGGGGAAGCACAGCACGTTGTTGACCTGGTTCGGGTAGTCCGAACGGCCGGTCGCGATCACGGCGTCGCTGCGCACCGCCTTGGCGTCTTCCGGCAGGATTTCCGGGGTCGGGTTGGCCAGCGCCAGGATCAGCGGATTGGGCGCCATCCTGGCCACCATCTCCGGCTTGAGCACGCCGCCGGCGGACAGGCCGAGGAAGATGTCGGCGTCCGGGATGATCTCGGCCAGCGAGCGCTTGTCGGTGTCCTGGGCGAAGCGCTCCTTGTCCGGGTCCATCAGCTCGGTGCGGCCCTTGTAGACCACGCCGGCCAGGTCGGTGACGTAGATGTTCTCGATCGGGAAGCCGAGGTCGACCAGCAGGTCGAGGCAGGCCAGCGCGGCCGCGCCGGCGCCGGACACCACCAGCTTGCACTGCTTGATGTCCTTGCCGACCACTTTCAGGCCGTTGAGGATGGCGGCGCCGACGATGATCGCGGTGCCGTGCTGGTCGTCGTGGAAGACCGGGATCTTCATCTTCTCGCGCAGCTTGCGCTCGATGTAGAAGCACTCGGGCGCCTTGATGTCCTCGAGGTTGACGCCGCCGAAGGTGGGCTCGAGCGAGGCGATGATGTCGACCAGCTTGTCCGGATCGGTCTCGTTGATCTCGATGTCGAACACGTCGATGTTGGCGAATTTCTTGAACAGCACGCCCTTGCCTTCCATCACAGGCTTGGACGCCAGCGGGCCGATATTGCCCAGGCCGAGCACGGCGGTGCCGTTGCTGATGACCGCGACCAGGTTGCCGCGCGAGGTGTATTTATACGAAGCCGCCGGATCCTTGACGATCTCTTCGCAGGGAGCGGCCACGCCGGGCGAGTAGGCCAGCGCCAGGTCGCGCTGGTTGAGCAGCTGCTTGGTGGCCGTGACGCTGATTTTTCCCGGCGTTGGAGTCTCGTGATAGACCAGTGCTGCAGCACGAAGTTGCTGACGATGTTCTTCTTTTTTGTCCATTGATGAATCCATGCTACAGCCTTCCAAAACTGACGGTGGGGGCTGTCGATTCTATCAGAGCTGGGCGGTGAAGGTTCCCTACGTATTTCTCCTTACTGTCGATACTAAATGTCCCAGCTGCAGAGCAATCATCAACAAAATCGATCGATTCGATTAAAACAATCAATTTCTTAAATTGATCTGTCTGGATCTATCATTCTTCGCATACCGATTAACGAAATTGATCAAACAGGAGAACACCATGGCCGAGCCCAAATCCGTGACCATCGAGAACCTCGAAGCCGCCTTCGCCGGCGAATCGATGGCCCACATCAAATACCGCTACTTCGCCCGCATGGCGCGCGCCGCCGGCGCCATCGACGTGGCCGAAGCCTTCGAAGCCACCGCCGACCAGGAAGTCATGCACGCCTTCGGCCACCTCGACCTGCTCTACCCCAAGGCGAAGCTGACCCCGGCCCGCGCGCTGGAAATCGCGATCGAGGGCGAGACCTACGAGTACACCGAGATGTACCCGAAGTTCCGCCACCTGGCGGTCGAAGAAGGCAACAGCGCCGCCGTGGCCGAGTACGACGAGCAGATCGCCGAGTCGAAGGAACACGCCGAGCAGTTCAAGCGCACGCTGGAACTGGCCGCCAAGCGCTTCGCCGCGCTGGCCAAGGTCGAGGAGCGCCACGCCAACCACTACCAGGCCGCGCTGGACAAGCTGAACGCCGCCTGAGCCGGCGCCACCTGATCAATAAAGGAAAGTTATGAAAACCTATCAATGCATTGTTTGCGGTTTCATTTATGAGGAAGCGGCCGGCATGCCCGACGAAGGCATCGCCGCCGGCACGCGCTGGGACGACATTCCCGAAGACTGGTCCTGCCCGGACTGCGGCGTGGCCAAGGCCGATTTCGAGATGGTCGAGATCTGAGATGACGGCCCCGATCGTCATCGTCGGCGCCGGCATGGCCGCCTACAGCCTGGCGCGCGAGTTCCGCAAGCTGGACAGGGTCACGCCGCTGATGCTGATCGCGGGCGACGCGGCCCACGCCTATGCCAAGCCGGCGCTGTCGAATGCGCTGGCGCTGGGGAAGGAGCCGCAGGCGCTGGTGCAGGCCGGCTCGGCAGAGATGGCGCGCACGCTCGACATCACGGTGCTGGCCAACACCTGGGTCACCGCCATCGACCGCGCCGCGCATGCGATCGACACCGACCAGGGCCGCTTCGCCTACGGCAAGCTGGTGCTCGCGCTCGGCGCCGACCCGCTGCGCCTGCCGCTGGCCGGCGACGGCGCGGACGACGTCATGTCGGTCAACGACCTGCACGATTACACGCTGCTGCGCGAGCGCCTGGCGCTGGCCGGGCCGGCGGCGCGCGTGGCCATCATCGGCGCCGGCTTGATCGGCTG
>JAEWEK010000250.1 GCA_023389425.1 Pseudomonadota bacterium
GCCGACATCAGCGCGTTGATGCTGGAGGACCGCATGGCGGACGACGGCCCGGTCGCGGTGAGGGCACAAGCGAAAAGCGGATACTACCTGCAGCTGGGCGCGTACAAGCTGCCGGGCAAGGCGCAGGAGATGAGCGCGAAGCTGATCCAGGCCGGGCTCGAGTCCAATTCGCTGCAAGTGATCGCGGCAGGCGCGGTGAACCGGCTGCTGCGCGGACCGTTCGAGTCGCGCGCGGCGGCGCAGAAGGCGGTGCGGGATATTCCGTCGCACCTTGGAATCAAGCCGATTATCGTGCAGCGCTGAGAGATCGCCGGCGCCACCGCGAGATCGTCGTTCCCGCGACAGCGGAAACCCCATTTTGCTTGAACTGCCTTCAGCCTATTTGCAAGCCTTGACGTCCGCGCTGTCGTACCGGTCCGCGATCTCCACGATCTTGGCCTTGGTCCCGGCGTCGATCCCGCGGAACTGGTAGACGGTACGCGTCCCCATCGGCCCGCGCGGCGCGATGCGGGCGCTGTGCACACCCTGCTTTGACAAGGACGCGAGCATCGCCTGCGCCGAGCTCTCCGATTTGAACAGCCCCAGCGAGATCCCCCATTTGTAAGGCGAATCGGTGCTGATGATGAAGAAGTTGCTCACGCCCAGCGCGCGCAATTCCGCCGCCTTCTTGTCCGCCGCTTCCTTGCTGCCCTGGCCGGGGATGTACACCAGGCGGCTCGTCACTTCCTGATACGGCACGGTCGATTGCGACTGCTTGCTGCCCAGGTCGAGGCGTGCCACCCGGGTGTCGAAGCGGTGGGCGTCAGCGCTCGAGAGCGGCCCCACTTCGGTGCAGGCCACCGCCGCCACCGGCGCCGGCGCGGATGCCGCGGCCGATGCCGCCTCGCCGGCGGCCGAAGATGCGCTCGCCGCCTGCGCCTCGTCCGCCGCCAGCAGCTTCACGCGCTGCGGCTCCAGCTGGTTCTTCACGCGCGCGGGCTCGTGCTCCTCGCCGTTGGTCTTGCCAAGGTAGCCGCGGCCATAGGCGAACAGCACGGCGTTCAGCGCAAGCAGGATCCAGAAGAAGAATTTGAGCACGGTGCTAAGCCTCCATCTCGTTGGCATCAAGGGCGGCGGCGTGCAGGCCGACCAGCACCATATTATCGACCAGCCGGTGCGGAATATTGAGGGCGCTCGCAATCCAGGGCGCGGCGCCGCCGGACAGGATGCATGCGCCGGCGCGGTGCGCGGCGACGGCGCGCTCGATCGCGCCGGCCTGCGCCGACAGGCAGCCGGACACGATGGCGTCGTTGGTGTTGTCGGCGAACAGCGGCGGCAGGGCGGCACCGGGCGCCGCCTGCGGCAGCTGCGCCGTATTGCGCGCCAGGGACGAGGCCATCAGCGCCAGCCCCGGCAAAATCATCCCGCCGATAAAGGCGCCGTCGCTGCCGACCGCATCGACCGTGGTGGCGGTGCCGCAGGTGGCCACGACCACGGCCTGGCCCGGCGCCAGCGCATGCGCGCCGATGGCGGCGGAGAAGCGGTCGCATCCGAGTTGCGCGGGATTGCGGTAGCCGTTGGCGACGCCGGCGCGCTGCGCGCTCGACGCGAACCACTCGACCCGGCCCGGCGGCAGCAGCGCTTCCAGGCGCGCGCGCAAGCCGGATCCGGCCACATTCGAGACGATGGCGCGCGCGATGCCATGCGGCCGCCAGGCGCCGGCGAGCGCGTCCAGGTCGGGATGCGCGACGGCGCCGTGCAGCAGCCAGTGGCCCAGCGGCGCGTCGTGCTCGGCGATCGCCCACTTCACGCGGGTATTGCCGGCGTCGACCAGCAGCAGCTTCATTCCTTCACCCGCAGCGACACGTCGCCGGCGGCGATCGCGATGCGGCCGTCGGCGCCGTCCAGCAGCAGGCGGCCGGCGTCGTCGACACCGGCGGCGACGCCCTCGTGCAGCACGATGCCGTTGTCGAGGATGCGCACCACGTCGCCGTGGTAGGCGTGCAGCAGGTTCCAGCGTCCGGCGAAGGCCGCGAAGCCGGTGCGTTCGAATTCGCGCAGGACGCCGGCCAGGCCGTCGAGCATGGCGGCCACCAGAGCGTCGCGGTCCATGCGCGCCAGCCAGGGCACGGCGGCCACGCTGCGGCCGATGTCGCGCTCCATCTGGTCCGGCATCACCAGGTTCAGGCCGATGCCGATGACGGCCCAGATGCCGCGTTCGGCCGCCGTGGTTACGACCAGGATGCCAGCCAGCTTGTCGCGGTCCTTGAGCACGTCGTTGGGCCACTTCAGGCGCACCTGCTGGCCCAGCCGGCCCAGCGTTTCGGCGACCGCGACGCCCAGCGCCAGCGGCAGGCCGGATAGCGCCTGCGGGCCGGCGTCGAACTTCCAAGCCAGCGAAAAGGTGAGCGAATTGCCGGCCGAGGACAGCCAGCTGCGCCCGGCGCGGCCACGGCCGGCGGTCTGGTGCTCGGCGATCAACAGCAGCGGCGCCTTCAGGCCGGGGGCGCGCGCCAGCAGGTCGGCGCTGGTGGATCCGGTTTCGTCGACCACCTCGACGTCCACGCCGCTGCTCGACAGGGCGGCAATCGAGGCGGCGTTCATGGCCCCGCCTTGCGCGGTTTCTGCGGCGCGCGGGCCATCAGAGCGTCATACGCGAAGTTGGGCAAGGCGCGCAGCACGCGGGCGACCACGCCCATCTGCCACGGCAGGACACGGATGCTGTCGCCGCGGGCGATGGCGCGCACGGCACGGTCGGCGAAGCGCTCGACCGGCATCAGGAAAGGCATGGAGAAACGGTTAATACTGGTCATGGGTGTTTCGACGTAGCCGGGCGCGATGGTCACGACCCGGATACCGTAGGGTTTCATTTCGAGCCGCAGCGATTCGCAGTAGGTGCGCACGGCCGCTTTCGACGCGCTGTAGGCGCCGTGGCCGCGCAGGCCGCGCACGCCGGCCACGCTGCTGATGCCGACCAGGCGGCGCGGGCCGGCTTGCGCTTTCATCGCGGCGATGAAGGGCGCGAAGGTGGCGAAGGTGGCGAACACATTGGTCGCGAAGATCTCCTCGAAGACGGGCAGGTCTTCGGGATGTTCGGTGCGCGTGCCGTGCGAGATGCCGGCGTTGGCGATCACGATGTCGCAGCCGCCATTGGCCGCGATGAAGTCCTGCGCGGCGGCGGCCAGCGCGGCGTGGTCGGTGACGTCGATGGCGTAGACGCGGTGGCGCTGCGGATGCGGCAGGCTGGCGGCCAGCTCCTCGAGCAGTTCGCGCCGGCGCGCCACCAGGCCGAGCGCCGCGCCCTGCTGCGCGTAGCGGCGGGCGAGGGCGGCGCCGATGCCGCTCGATGCGCCGGTGATGAACACGCGGTCCATGCTGCCGGCGGCCTGCTTCATCGCTTGTCCGCTTTCGCCTTCGCCACCAGGATGTCCATCACCTGCAGGGCTTCCTGCTGTTGTTCGGCTTCGCTCACGTTGCTGGTTTCGCCGAGATGGGCGTGATAGGGCGAGGTCAGGTAGCGCCCGCCGATGGCGACCATCGGCCACTGGCTGATCCCGTACAGTTCCATCTTGCGGACCGCCTGGTCCATGCGGGCCTGCACGCCGAAGGAGCGGTAGGTGTCGACGAAGCGTGCGCGCGGCAGGCCGGCCCTGGCGGCCCAGTCGAACACCTGTTCGTCGGTGTTCAAGGGCAGGCGTTGCTGGTGCATGGCGGCGAACACCTTGTCGTGGTACTGGTCGACCATGCCCAGCGCCTCCAGCGTATAGAACAGGCGTTGCTGCGGCATCACGTTTTCGTCGCGCGCGACGTGCACGCGCTTGAACACGATGTTGGCGCCCTGCTTCTTGACCCAGGCTGCCAGCACCGGCTCGAAGGCGTAGCAGTGCGGGCAGTAGTAGGCGAAGAACTCGGTGACTTCGACCTTGTTGCCGCTGTCGGTCGGCTGCGGCGGCGTCAGCACCAGGTATTCCACGCCGGCCGTCGGGCTGGCCGGCGACGCCATCAGGGGCGCGGCGAAGCAGAGCAGGGCAGTGGCACACAGCAGGCGGCGCAGCGGGCGCATCGGAACCTCCTTATTTCTGGTTGCGGACGATCGCGACATCCACGCCGCTGTCGAGCAGCTTGGCGCGCGCCTTGTTCATGGCTTCCACCTGGTTGTAGGGACCCATGCGTACACGGTGCAGCACGCCCGAATCGGCGGTGCGGTCGCTGATCGTGGCTTCGAAGCCGAGCAGCGCGAGCTTGGCCTTGGTGTTTTCGGCGTCGGCCAGTTCGCGGAAGGCGCCGGCCTGCAGGTAGTAGACGTAGCCGTCGCCGCCGGCCGCCGGCTGGGCCGCCGGGGCGGGAGCGGCGCTCGCCGCCGCCG
>JAEWEK010000342.1 GCA_023389425.1 Pseudomonadota bacterium
AACTGATCGACGACCTGCACCTGCCGGAGAACCCGGTCGGCTCCTTCGTGCTGTACGCGAACGAGTGGTTCAAGATCGTCGGCGTGATGGAGAAGCGCGGCGAGGTGTTCGGCATGTCGCAGGACACCTACATGATCATCCCGTACAAGACCGGCCAGAGCATCATCGGCAACAACACCCGCCCGCAGATGCAGATCACGCTGGCGGTGCGCGACCTGAGCCGGCTGGAAGAAACGCGCCAGCGCGTGCGCTCGGTAATGCGCAACGCGCACCGGCTCAAGCCCGACGACAAGGACGATTTCGAGATCGATTCGGCGGACCAGATCGCGAAGACCTTCGACAAGATCAGCACCACCGTCACGCTGGTCATGGGCGGCATCGTCGGCATCGCGCTGCTGGTTGGCGGCATCGGCATCATGAACATCATGCTGGTGTCGGTGAAGGAGCGCACCCGCGAGATCGGCATCTGCAAGGCCATCGGCGCGCGGAGCCGCGACATCCTGATGCAGTTCCTGATCGAGGCGGTGACGCTGTCGGTGCTGGGCGGGGTGCTGGGACTGGCGATCGGCTACGTGCTGGGCGTGGCGATCGCCGCCATGATTCCCGACTTTCCGCCGGCGGTGGTGCCGTGGTGGGCGGTGGTGCTGGCCCTGCTGTTTTCGGGATCGGTCGGCGTCGTGTTCGGCGTGGTGCCGGCCAGCCAGGCGGCGCGGCTGGATCCAATCGATGCGCTGCGGTATGAATAGCGCTGTCGCCACCGCCACGAAGACCGTCGTTCCCACGAAGACGGGAACCCCATCTTCCCAGCACGCCGGCAACGCAAACGTTGGCGGTACTGCTGAAAAAATGCGGCAACGACGGTATCGTTATTCCTTCAGGTCGCGGTGCGGCACCTGCTTGACGTAGTAACCCGACACGCGCCAGTTGCCATCCCGGTCCAGCATCGGGGTCACGGTCTCGATCGCGATCTGGTCGTTCGGCAGTTTGCTCAGGCGCGTGTTGTATTGGATGACGACGTAGTCTCCCGCCGGCGCGCCCGGCAGGTTGCGGGTCGGGACCGCGGTGACCATGCGGCGCGATTCCACCTTGCCGAGCGGCGCGCGCACGGACTTCATTGCGCTTTCCCACTGCTGCAGGCTGACCATCTGGCGCGAGCCGGCGGACATCTCGTTATACGAAGCGGCGACGTCGCCCTGATCGACAAGCGCAAGAAAGCGCTCGGCGGCGACGGCGGCGGGAGCGACGTTCGCTTCCTGGAGGCCGCTGTCCTGGGCATGGGCGCAGGCGGTGGCGGCAAAGGCGATGGCGGCGAACCAGATACGGCGATTCATGTGGGTTTCCTTCAAACGTAGTGGTTGAACACCTGCCGCAGATACGCGAGGAAGGTCTCGTCCGTACACTGGGATTTGCCCGGCGTGTCCGACAGCTTGGCGACAGCCTGCCCGTTGCAGCGCACCAGCTTCATCACGATGTTCAGCGGCGGAATGCCGGTATCGTTGGTCAGCTTGGTGCCGATGCCGAAGCCCGTCATCACGCGGTCGGCGAAGTGACGGTACAGCGACAAGGCCAACGGCACCGACAGGCTGTCCGAAAACACCAGCCGCTTGGTCCGGGCGTCTATGCGCAATCTTGCATAATGCGCCAACGCCTTCTCGCCCCACTGCACCGGATCGCCCGAATCATGGCGCAGGCCGTCGAACAGCTTGGCGAAATACAGGTCGAAGTCGTCGAGGAAGGCGTCCATGCCCACCACGTCGGTCAGCGCGGTACCGAGGTCGCCGCGGTATTCCTGCACCCAGTCCTCGAGCGCGGCCTTCTGGAAGTCGCGCAGGCGCACCCCGAAGGACTGGAAGGCCTGCATGTACTCGTGCGCCATGGTCCCGATGGGCACCAGCTTGTATTTGCGCGCCAGGTGCACGTTGGAGGTGCCCTTGAAGTAGCGCGGCACTTCGCGCGCCAGGGTCTGCACAACTTCGTCGTGCCACTCCCCCGAGAAGCGGCGGCGCACGCCGAAATCGAAGAACTCGAAGGGATTGGCGCGGTGCGGCTCGCGGTCGAAGGCGCGCAGCTCGTCGACCTTTCCCTTTAGCCGAACACGCGCCTCGGCCAGCGCCTTGGCGTGGTCGAAGCGGCGGAAGTACAGCTCGTTGACGATATAGAGCACGTAGATCTCGAAGCCCATCACGTGCACCACCGGGCCGACCGCGCTGATGCGCAGGTGCGGCCCGTCGGTGTCGACCTTGATGAATTTGCGCTGGAAGCGGAAGACGGTGAGGAAGTCGGCGAAGTCGCTCTTGATGAAGCGTAGACCGCGCAGGTAGGCCACTTCCTCGTCGGTGAACATCATCGAGCAGAGATGATCGAGCTCGCGTTCGACGTCTTCCTTCAGCTCGGCCAGCGGGTATTCCGGCTCGTTGCGGCACTTGAACTCGTATTCGCCGTGCGCATTGGGATGGCGATGCAGCAGCGCCTGCCACATCGTGAACTTGTAAAGATCGGTTTCGAGCAGGCTGCGGACGACGTGTTTCATGAGCTCCGGTGGCTTGGGTTACGTCGCTCTCTTCCGGCGGCGCTTGGGCGCGAGCATGGTGCCGGTGCAGCCCTCGGTGCCGCAGCGGCATTCGAACAGGCGTTTCAACGCCGGCGTGTGGCGCTCGTCGTATATCAAGGCGTAATTGTAGTTCAGTTCTTCGCCGGGCTCGATATCGTATAGCGCATGGATGAAAACGCGGCCGTCTTCCTCGTACGCCTCGCAGTTGGGCGAGCAGGCATGGTTGATGAAGCGGGCATCGTTGCCGTGGCTGCCGCCGTCGATGACGCGGCCGTCGTGCAGGCTGAAATAGAAGGTGTGGTTGACCGGGCCGCCGCGCGCGTCGGCGCGTTCGATCGCCTCGGGCCAGGAGATGCGCTCGCCCTTGTATTCGATGATGCGCTCGCCGGCGCGGATGGGGCGCCGCGCGAAGACGCCGTTGCCGTGGACCTCGGATGCGCGGACTTCGTATGCCGGCTGGGCTTTGCGCGTGCCGGCCATTTCGGATGTGGACATGAACACTTGGTGCGATCGGCGTAGTTGAACTCCTGCGTATTATCGAGGTTTTCAAGCGCGGCACCGCGCACGCTATGCGCCCGCTGTTCAGATGCGGATCTGGCGGCGCGCGCAGCGCATGCCGCCGGCATCGCGGAACACGGTCCACACCTGCGCCTGCTCAAGCTTGTCCGCGAGGTCGAGCGCCTGCGCATAGTCGAGCCGGTATTCGCGCTGCAGCAGCGAGACCGGGCCGGCGATCACGTCGCTGTGCCGGTCGAAATGGGCCTGCACCAGCGCCAGGGCCTGCTCGTACAACTGCTCGTCGCGGCTGCGGCGGCGTGGCGACAGCCGCGCGTCGGCGGCACCGCTGGCGGCAAGCCCGAACAGCGCAAAGGCGCCGCGCAGCAGGGAACGGCGAACGTCGGTAACGGTGTGCTGGCTCATCTTCATCTCCTCGTGTGTTTGTCCGATGAAGCCATGGTATGCTCGGTATGCGACAATATATGACGCATACAATTCATGAGCGACAAAGGCAAACAGGCCAGCGAACAGACGCTGGCACGGCGCATCGCCCTGCTCGACCGGCTGCCGGTCGGGCACACGGCTGCGGGCGGGCGCACGGTGGGCGAACTGACGGACTACCTGAACGCGAGCGGATTCGATTGCGGCCGCCGCACGGTCGAGCGCGACCTGGAGGCGATCGACGCCATCGGCTCGGTTTGGCGCTCGATCGGAGTCGACCTGCAGCATGGGCTGGACGAGGACGACGGCCGCGTGCCGCGCTGGAGCCACACGGCCAACAGCAAGGCGCTGCTGTTCCGGACGCTGTCGAACGAGGATGCGCTGCTGCTGTCGCTGGTGGAGCAGGAGCTGAAATTCTTCATGCCGGCTTCCGCCTACGAGTCGCTCATGCACTACCTGAAGGTGTCGAACCGGGTGCTGTCCCTGCATGCGAACCAGCGGCAGGCGCAGTTCCGCGACCGGGTGCGCGTGATCGCCGATGGGCCGGCGCTAAGGCCGCCCGAACTGAACATGCCGCACCTGCACGAGATTAACGAGGCGCTGCTGCACGGCGAGCAGCTGGACCTCGGCTACCGGCCGGTGCGCAGCAGCGCGGAGACGGCGTACCGGCTGCACCCCGTGGGGCTGGTCAAGCAGGGGCTGTTCTTTTACCTGTTGGCGGTGAAGGACGAGAACACGCACAAGCGGTCGCCCGGCCCGGTGCAGACCTTCCGCATCGACCGCATCCGGCGCGTGGCGCGCAGAAAGCAGGAGCCGGTGGCGCGCGGCCTGCCGAGCCTGGAGGCGGCGCTGGGGAACGGGCAGCTGCAGTTCTTCGACAAGGGCCCGGTGCTGCTCAAGCTGCGGTTTGCGGATACCGCGGACGGGGTGGCGCTGTGCGACAGTTATCGGGAGACGCCGATGGCGGCGGACCAGCGCATCGTCAAGCGGGCGGACGGAAGCCTCGAGTTGCAGGCGACCGTGATGTATTCATTGCAGCTGGTGAGGATGCTGCAGGCGGAGGCGCATCGCTCCTACGTGGCGGAGCCGAAGGAACTCAAGGAAGAGATTGCGGGATTTGTGCGAGAGGCGGCGCGCTTGCATCTTCAGGCATGAACATATCACCGTCGTTCCCGCGCAGGCGGGAACCCAAAGAACGCCTGGATGGCCGAAGGATTGCCCCGCAGGCCAGTACGCTCAGCATGGGTCCCCGCCTGCGCGGGGACGACGGTTATGTGCTGGTGTACGCCCGCTCCAACTCGGCCAGGTCGAGCTTCTTCATCTTCATCATCACCGCGAAGATCCGGCCCACCCTGGCCGAATCCGGATCGGTCACCCACTGCTCCATCGCACGCGGCACGATCTGCCATGACAAGCCGTAACGGTCCTTCAACCAGCCGCACTGCCGCGCCGCCTCGTCGCCGCCCGCTCCCAAGCGGTCCCAGTAATAATCGATCTCCTCCTGCGTATCGCAATACACCTGCAGCGACACGGCCTCGGTGAACTGGAAGATCGGCGGGCCGTTCAGTGCCGTGAAGGACTGTCCGTCCAGCTCGAACACGACCGTCAGCACGGAACCGGGCGCTTGGCCGTGCGTCTCGCGTCCGGTCTCCGGATAGCGGGACGTTGCGACGATGCGGGAATTGGGGAAGATACCCGTGTAGTAGCGCGCCGCTTCTTCGCCTTGACCGGCGAACCAGAGACACGGCGCGATGCGTGGCGAAATCGTGGTCATGTGCCCTCCTCCTCAGCTGAAATCTTCTTCACGGAATTCGGTACCGGTGGCGCCGGCGGCTTCCTGCTTGCGCAGTTCAACGCGGCGGATCTTGCCCGAGATGGTCTTGGGCAGCTCGCGGAATTCGATGCGGCGGATCCGCTTGTACGGCGCCAGCCGCTCGCGTGCGAAGGCGAAGATGGCGCGCGCCATGGCCGGCCCTGGCTCGACGCCGGCGCGCAGCGTGATGAAGGCCTTGGGCACCGACAGCCGCACCGGGTCGGGACTTGGGACGATCGCCGCCTCCAGCACGTCGTCATGCTCGACCAGCACGCTTTCGAGTTCGAAGGGACTGATGCGGTAATCGGATGACTTGAACACGTCGTCGTTGCGGCCGACGTAGAAGTAATAGCCGTCTTGATCGACGGTGGCGGTGTCGCCGGTGTGATAAAAACCGGCGCGCATGACCTCGGCCATCTTGGCGTCGTCGCCTTCATAGCCGAGCATCAGGCCGAGCGGACGCGGTTCGAGCGCGACGCAGATTTCGCCTTCCTGCGCGGGCTGGTCGTCGATGTCGAGCAGCGCAATGCTGAATCCGGGCAGCGGACGCCCCATCGACCCCGGCTTGACCCGCTGGCCCGGCGAATTGCCGATCTGCGCGCTCGATTCGGACTGGCCGAAACCGTCGCGAATACGGATGCCCCACGCGCGCTCGACCTGTTCGATGACCTCCGGGTTCAGCGGCTCGCCGGCGCCGACCAGTTCGCGCAGCGGCGGCTTCCATTGCGTGAGGTCTTCCTGGATCATCATGCGCCATACGGTCGGCGGCGCGCACAGCGAGGTCACGCCGCAGCGCTGGATGGTGTCCAGCACCGCCTTGGCGTTGAAGCGCTCGTAGTTGTAGACGAAGATGGTGGCGCCTGCGTTCCACGGCGCGAAGAAGCAGCTCCACGCATGCTTGGCCCAGCCGGACGAGCTGATGTTCCAGTGGACGTCGCCGCGCTGCAGGCCGATCCAGTACATGGTCGACAGGTGGCCAACCGGGTAGCTCTGGTGGCTGTGCATGACCAGCTTGGGCTTGGCCGTGGTGCCGGAGGTGAAGTACAGCAGCAGCGGGTCGTCGGCGCGGGTCTCGCCTTGCGGCGTGAAGACGGTGGTGACAAGGCGGCTGTCGTCGAAATCGCGCCAGCCCTCCGGCCTGCCGCCGACGGCGATACGGGTGAAGCTGCCTTGCAGGCCTTCGTACTTGGGCGCCTCGGATGCCTGCGCGATCACGTGGCGGATATTGCCGCGGTCGAGGCGGTCCTGCAGGTCGGCCGGAGAGACCAGCATCGTGGTCGGCACCAGCACGGCGCCGAGCTTGATCCCGGCCAGCATGACCTCCCACAGTTCGACGCGGTTGGGCAGCATCAGCAGCACGCGGTCGCCGCGGCGCACGCCGCAGTCGTGCAGGTACTGCGCGACCTGGTGCGAACGCGAGGACATGTCGGCAAAGGAGACCTTCTGCTCGCTGCCGTCTTCGGCCACGACCCAGAGCGCGGTATGGTGCTTGTCCTTCGCTTCGGTGTCGAAGAAATCGAGGGCCCAGTTGAAGGTATCGAGCTGCGGCGCCCGGTAGTCGCGCGCGGCGGTGTCGTAGTCGGCTCGGTGGCGCTGCAGGAAGTCGCGCGCCTGCTGGAAGCGCTGGTATGGCGTCATGTCGGTGTCTCCTCCGCTTATGCAGGACGGGGCGTCGATGCGCCTCGGCCTTGTACGCTATCGTACAGTGCGTGACGCATCATGGCGAGCGAGGCTTACACCGTACTTACTTCGGGCGCCGCAGTTCGACCGACAGCTCGCCGCCCGGCTGCATCATGTCGCGCACGCGGCAGTCGCCGCACATGCGGATGCGGTCGAGATGGCCCACGAAGGCGGGATGGCTGGACAGCTTGCCAAGCATGTTCTCGATCATCTGCAATGTGCCGAAAGGCGTGCCGCAACGGATACAGTTGAATGGCTGGGTTTCGGCGAGCACCGCGGGCTGCCTGCGCGATTCCGCAAAGGACAGCTGCGGGACCAGGGTGATGGCGTCTTCCGGGCAGGTGTCGGCGCACAGGCCGCACTGCACGCAATTCTGTTCGACGAAGCGCAGCTGCGGCAGGTTCTGGCCGCCCATCAGCGCGCCCGCCGGGCAGGCGCCGACGCAGGCCATGCACAGGCTGCATTTCTGGCGGTCGACGGCGATGGCGCCGAAGGGGCTGCCGGCCGGCAGCGGCACCGTGTGCGGCTGCGTTGGCGCGTTGCGGAACAGATGGTCGAGCGCGTAATCAAGGGTGTTGCGCTTTTCGGCCGCGACGTTGAACAGCGCCGCTTGCTCGGCCGTCGTGCCGCGCGGGGCGTGGCGCAGGGCCGAGGCCAGGTCGGCCGATGTGGCGGCACGCGCCAGCTGGAAATGCGGGCCGGCGTAGCCAAGGGCGTCCATCACGGCTTGTGCGATCGTCATCTGCTGGTCGAGCGCGGCGGCGTATTGCGGCGCCTCCTCCCCGGTCAGCAGCACGGTGACGCCGGAGGCGCCGTAGGCCAGCGCCGACAGCCACAAGTCGATGCCGGTGGAGGCTGCATGGTGCAGCGTGAGCGGGATCGCGCGCGCCGGCAGTTGCAGGCCGTCGGCACTGGCCTGCTCGAGCAAGGCGGCGCCGTGGTCCTGGCTGTGCAGGAGCAGCAAGGCCTGTTCGCCGCCGGCTTCGCGGTAGGCGCGCAGCGCGGCCTTGATGCGCGAACCATTGTACGGCGCGCTCGGATAGGCATAGCGGATCGCGCCGGTCGGGCAAACGGTGGTGCAGGCGCCGCAGCCGGCGCACAGGAAGGGATTGACCTTGACCCGTTCGCCGGCGCCCGAGATGGCGCGCGCCGAGCAGATGTCGATGCAGGCATTGCAGCCGGTGCGCTCATTGCGGCTGTGGGCGCACAGTTTCTCCTTGTAGCTGAAGTATTTGGGCTTTTCGAAGTCGCCCGTCATTTCCAGCAGTTCGGCCAGGGCGACGTCGCAAGCGGCCTCGTCGGCGCCGGGCGCGTAATAGCCGTGGGGATGCTGGTGCGTCGCGATCAGGGGACTGGCGGAGAAATCGAGCACGAGGTCGAAGCTCGCCTGCAGCGGCTCCAGCCCCGCGGCCTGCCAGCGCGCTTCAAAGGCGCCCAGCCAGCCGGCGACGGCGACCGCGCGCGGGGCGTACACGGGGTAGTCGCGTTGCGGAAGGTCCGCGGGATCGGCATCGGTGAGCAGCAGCGTGACCGGCAGCGCCTGCGCAAGCCGGTCGGCGCGTGCGAGCGCGTGCGCCGTGCCGCCGACGACCAGCACCTTGCCCTTCGAGTGATAGACGACGGTGGGCACCTCGTCCGGTTCGGGCAGTTCGCGCATCGCGGCGAGCGCGGCGCCGCGGGCGAGCGCGTTGCGCTGCTCATCCAGCGGATCGGGTGCGGCAGGTTCGATGAAGCGTACGTTCATGCGTCGCCTTGTTGTGGTGGTTCGGTTTGGCCGGGTTCGGCGCGGTCCGCGACCGGCGCATCGGCGTATTTATCGTCGAGCATGTGGGCGAAGACACTCCTGGCGTGGTTCAGCGAGGCCATCATCGCGGCCGGTATCGGGTCCGGTTTGTTGAAGTCGCCGATGTAGACGTCGAGGCCGTCCATGACGTTGAAGTGCGGGTCGGAGAACAGCTTTTTCATGGCGAGGCGGCGGACGGCCTTATCCACGCCCCTGCCCACGAAGGCGGAAAAATCGGAGTCCGGACCGAGCGCGGCGGCGTCGTCGAGCGTAGGCTGGCGGAGCGGCGCCACCGGCGCTTGCGGCTCGGCCTCGGCCGGCGGCGGCGCCAGGTCGACGACCTCGCTGTCTGGCGCGAACTGCATCGATGCCCCGGCCGGCGCGCCGTCGCGCGTGGCCGCGTCGCCCCGCGACTTGAGCCGCGACCAGCGGCGCAGGAAGCCTTCGTCGCTCATGGCGCGGCCTATCCGTGTTCGCGGCCGCGGCGCGGGCGCGGCTGGTAGTGCTCGTTCAGGTAGGCCGACAGCCAGGCGTGGATCTCGGCCGGCATCAGCACGCCGTCGGCGGTTTCGCCGGAATCGAACATGCGCGTGCCTTCGAGGTAGCTGACCGAGGCGCGCACCGGCATCGCGCGGCCGCCTTCCATGCGCCACAGGATGAACACCTTGGATTCCGGCGCCATCGCGTTTTCGTAGTAGCCCTCGTTCTCGTCGGTGTACAGCTCGAGGCTGAGGCCGGAGACGAGGTAGTAGTCGCGCTCGGCGCTTTCGCTGAGCACGTGCAAGGGCGGAAGATTGCCGCGGTTGGGCACGACGCCCACGGCCGCCCAGGCATCATTGGCCCAGCGGTGTTGGAGCGCGCGCCGCTGCATCATCACGGCGATCGGCATGCTTGCCATTTTCACGTCGGTCTCTCCAGGTGTGCTGTTATCAGGGCTTCTTTTTTACGTCGGTGCTCGGCGGCGCCGTTCCCGCTTTCTCGCTCTTGATCGGCATTGGCGGAGGCGATGCCGACGGTGCGGGCGGGGCGGCGGCCGCGGGCGGTGTGGTACCGGCCGGGGCGGCCGTCACGCCGGCTGGCGGCTTGGGCGCGGCGGCAATGGCGACCGGTGGATTGGTGTGCCAGCCTTGCTGGCCCGCACGCGAACGCCAGCGCGCGGTGATCGCATCCATCGTGGCCGCCAGTTCCTCCTTGTCCTTGGCGGCCTGGGCATCGGCGGCGGCTTTCTTGGCGGCGGCAGCGGCGGCCTGGGCCGGCGTGGGCGGCGGCAGGCTGGCGGCGGCGAGCCCGCTGGCGGACAGCAGGACGAGTGCGGCGATCGTGTTCAGGCGCAGCGACTTCATGGCATCTCCTCAACGGCCCGGCGCGGCGGGCGGCGACGCGTCGCGGTTGACGGCCGGGGCGCGCGGATTGGATTGGGGCGGCGGCGTGGCC
>JAEWEK010000021.1 GCA_023389425.1 Pseudomonadota bacterium
ATCGGATACTGCCTGCACATATAGTTGACAAAATTGCAGCATTCCTTTATCAAGACGGGCTGGACGAAAAAAAGGCAGGCCGCGCGGGCCTGCCTTTTTTCGTCCAGCCGCCGCTTACTGCTTGAGCAGCGGCTTGAGGTACTTGCCGGTGACGCTGGCCTTGTTCGCGGCCACCTGCTCCGGCGTGCCGCTGGCGACGATGGTGCCGCCGCCGGCGCCGCCCTCGGGGCCGAGGTCGACGATCCAGTCCGCGGTCTTGATGACGTCGAGGTTGTGCTCGATGATGACCAGGGTATTGCCCTGGTCGCGCAGGCGGTGGATCACCTTCAGCAGCAGGTCGATGTCGGCGAAGTGCAGGCCGGTGGTGGGCTCGTCGAGGATGTACAGCGTGCGGCCGGTGTCGCGCTTGCTCAGCTCGAGCGACAGCTTGACGCGCTGCGCCTCGCCGCCGGACAGCGTGGTCGCGCTCTGGCCCAGCTTGATGTAGCCGAGGCCCACGTCCAGCAGCGTCTGCAGCTTGCGCGCGATGACCGGCACCGCCTTGAAGAACTCGTGCGCATCCTCCACCGTCATGTCCAGCACTTCGGTGATGTTCTTGCCCTTGTACTGGACCTCGAGCGTCTCGCGGTTGTAGCGCTTGCCGTGGCAGACGTCGCAGGGCACGTACACGTCCGGCAGGAAGTGCATCTCGACCTTGATGACGCCGTCGCCCTGGCAGGCTTCGCAGCGGCCGCCCTTGACGTTGAACGAGAAGCGGCCGGCCGAGTAGCCGCGTTCCTTCGCCGTCGGCACCGTCGAGAACAGGTCGCGGATCGGCGTGAACACGCCGGTGTAGGTGGCCGGGTTGGAGCGCGGCGTGCGGCCGATCGGCGCCTGGTCGACCGAGATCACCTTGTCGAAGTGTTCGAGGCCGGCGATCGATTCGTGCGGCGCCGGCTCGGTCTGCGAACCGTACAGGTGGCGCGACAGGGCCGGGTACAGTGTGTCGTTCACCAGCGTCGACTTGCCCGAGCCGGACACGCCGGTGACGCAGGTGAGCAGGCCCACCGGCAGCGTCAGGCTGACGTTCTTCAGGTTGTTGCCGGTGGCGCCGGTGATCGCCAGTTGGCGGTTCGGATCGGCCTTGCTGCGCTTCTTCGGCACCTCGATCCTGCGTGCCCCGGACAGGTAAGCCGCGGTCAGCGACTTCTTGTTCTTCATGATGTCCTTGATGGTGCCTTCGGCGATCACCTCGCCGCCGTGCACTCCCGCGCCCGGACCCATGTCGACCACGTAGTCGGCGGTGCGGATCGCGTCCTCGTCGTGCTCCACCACCAGCACGCTGTTGCCGATGTCGCGCAGGTGCTTGAGCGTGGCGATCAGGCGGTCGTTGTCGCGCTGGTGCAGGCCGATCGAGGGCTCGTCCAGCACGTACATCACGCCGGTCAGGCCGGAGCCGATCTGCGAAGCGAGCCGGATGCGCTGCGCCTCGCCGCCGGACAGGGTGTCGGCACTGCGGTCGAGCGACAGGTAATCCAGGCCGACGTTATTCAGGAACTTCAGGCGCGACACGATCTCCTTGATGACGCGCTCGGCGATGTCCTTCTTGGCGCCGGTGAGTTCGAGCGTGTCGAAGTATTCGAGGCAGTCGCGCAGGGGCTTGTCGGACACTTCGTAGATCGCGCGCTGCTGCGCGCCCTGGCCGATCTTCACGTAGCGCGCTTCGGTGCGCAGGCGCGCGCCGGCGCAGGACGGGCATTCCTTCTCGTTGATGAACTTGGCCAGCTCCTCCTTCACCGCCATCGAATCGGTCTCGCGGTAGCGGCGCTGCAGGTTGTTCACCACGCCTTCGAAGGTGTGCTCGCGCACCACGGTGCGGCCACGCTCGTTCACATAGGCGAAGGGCACGGCGGTCTTCCCGGAGCCGAACAGGATCACTTCCTGCGCCTGCTTTGGCAGCTGCTCGAACGGATCGTCGAGGTCGAAGCCGTAGTGCGTGGCCAGGCTTTGCAGCATCTGGAAGTAGAACTGGTTGCGCCGGTCCCAGCCCTTCACCGCGCCCGATGCGAGCGACAGGTTGGGGAAGGCGACGATGCGCCTGGGGTCGAAGAACTCGATGTGGCCCAGGCCATCGCATTCCTGGCAGGCGCCCATCGGGTTGTTGAAGGAGAACAGGCGCGGCTCCAGTTCCTGCAGCGAATAGCCGCAGACGTTGCACGCGAATTTGTTCGAGAAGATGTGCTCCTTCGCGCTGTCCATCTCGAGCGCGATGGCGCGGCCGTCGGCCAGGCGCAGCGCGGTCTCGAAGCTTTCGGCCAGGCGCTGCTTGATCTCCGGGTTGACCTTGACGCGGTCGATGACGACGTCGATCGTGTGTTTTTCGGTCTTCTTCAGCTTGGGCAGCTCGTCCACTTCGTAGATGCGGGCGTCGTTGACGCCGCTCTGGACGCGGAAGCGCACGAAGCCCTGGGCCTGCATGTCGGCGAACAGGTCGCTGTGCTCGCCCTTGCGGTTGGCCACCACCGGCGCCAGGATCATCAGCTTGGTCGCGTCGGGCATGGCCAGCACGGCGTCGACCATCTGCGACACGGTCTGCGCGGCCAGCGGCTGTTCCGGGTGGTCCGGGCAGTAGGGCGTGCCGACGCGCGCGTACAGCAGGCGCAGGTAGTCGTGGATTTCGGTGACGGTGCCGACGGTCGAGCGCGGGTTGTGCGAGGTGGCTTTCTGCTCGATCGAGATCGCCGGCGACAGGCCCTCGATCAGATCGACGTCGGGCTTCTCCATGAGCTGCAGGAACTGGCGCGCGTAGGCCGACAGCGACTCGACGTAGCGGCGCTGGCCTTCGGCATACAGGGTGTCGAAGGCGAGCGAGGATTTGCCCGAGCCCGACAGGCCGGTAATCACGATCAGCTTATTGCGCGGCAGGTCGAGATTGATGTTCTTCAGGTTGTGCGTGCGCGCACCGCGAATGCGAATTTCTTCCATTGATATTTGCAGGCTTTCGATGAGCGGGCCAGGACGGAGAACCCATTACTATAGCTGGTTTTTTTCTCGCTCGTCATTTTGCGAGTCCGTTCAAGATGGTGCGCGGCCCGGGCTTTCCAATGGCAGAAGCATCAGGAGGGGTGAAAAAAAATAGGCGCGCACTGCGGGTTTGGTCGGGCGCAAGAAATTGATGTATTTTTTGCACCAAATTTGGCTGCGTGGATCTGACGCCGGGCCTGTGCCGCGCGCGACAAAAACCATTTGCGCGGCATGGCCGTGCAGGCAATAATAGCGCGCTACATTAACCACCCTGACGCTTAGTCAAGTGCAGAGTCAGGGATACAACCGAGGAGAACACAATGGCATCCGTGAACAAGGTCATCATCGTCGGCAACCTGGGCCGCGACCCGGAAATCCGCTACATGCCGAGCGGCGACGCCATCGCCAACATCGCGGTGGCAACTTCGTACCGCTCCAAGGACCGCAACACCGGTGAACAGAAAGAACTGACCGAGTGGCACCGCATCTCCTTCTTCGGCCGCCTGGCCGAGATCGTCGGCCAGTACCTCAAGAAGGGCTCGTCGGTTTACGTCGAAGGGCGCCTGCAGACCCGTAAATACACTGACAAGGACGGCATCGAGCGTTACGCCACCGACATCATCGCCGAGAACATGCAAATGCTGGGCGGCCGCCAGGGCATGGGCGGCGGCGACATGGGCATGGACGAAGGCGGCTACGACGCGCCGCCGCAGCGTTCGGCTCCGCCGCAGCGCCAGGCGCCTGCGCAGCAACAGCAGCAGCGTCCGGCACCGCAGCAACAGCAGCGTCCGGCGCCGAATTTCTCGGATATGGATGACGACATCCCGTTCTAAGACCTGCCGGCTGTTTGTACCGATAAGCCCGTGTCCTCGAAAGAGGCACGGGTTTTTTCTTTAATCGGTATTGACGCCAGAACCTCGCCAACGGGGGGGCATCGACGACGCTGTCTTCACCGTGGCGCGTACCTCGGCAGCTGCGCCCAATCAGGGCTTTTGCGCGGCCGCTGCGTTCCAGGCGGCGACCTTGGCGCGGGTTTGCTCCAGCATGGCGTCCAGCGCGGCGCGGTCTTGCAGCTGGCCGCGGACCACCACGGCGCGGATTTCGCGCAGGGCGCCGATGTTTTCCAGCGGGTTGTGGTCGACCAGCAGCAGGTCGGCGGCCTTGCCGGTTTCGACGGCGCCGTAGCGGTCGAGCTTGCCGAACCATGCCGGACCCGAACGGGTAGCGGTGGACAGCGCCTGCGCCGGGGTCAGGCCGAGCTTGACGAACAGGGCCAGCTCATCGTGCAGGGCGAAGGCGGGGTAGTTGTAGGAATTCAGGAAGCCCGCGTCGGTGCCGGCCATGATGGTGACGCCAGCCTTCTGCAGCATCGGCAGCACGGCCGCGACCTGGTCGAAATGGGCGTGGCGTGCCGCGATCTGCTCGGGCGTGGCCTTGGCCGCGCGCTCGACGCGCCACTCGTAGGTCTTGCGCAGGCCCGGGCCGACGTAGGCAAGGTTGGGATCCTGGTCGTGATTCTCGTTGTCGAGGTTGGCAAGGATGCGGCTGCCGTTCAGGGTCGGCGTCACGTACACGCCGCGTTGCGCCAGTTCACGGTACGAGGCCATTGCCACTTCGGGGTCGAAGCCTTTGTAGAGGCGGGCGCTGGCTTCGGCGCGGCTGATGCGGCCGGCGCCGAAGTCGGCGGCGATCTTGTCGCCGTCGCGCACGCCGGCGTTGAAGGCGTAGTCGAGGTGTTCGATCGAGCTGATGCCTGCTTCGACGGCCTGGTGTACGGTCAGCGCCATCGGGATGTGGCCGGAGGTGCGCATGTGGCGCTTCTTCGCCTCGGACACGGCGTATAGGAACAGCTCCGGCTGGAGCGTGCTGTCGGTGATCTTGACGAAGTCGACCCTGTCGCGGTTCTGCAGGCGGTCCAGGGCGGCGTCGACGTCGCTGCGGCTGCCCACTTCGATGGTGCCTTTCCAGACCGGCTTGATGCCTTCGATCTTCGCGCCCGAGGTGAACAGTTGCGGGCCAAACAGGCGGCCGGCGGCGATGTCGGCGCGCAAGGACAGCACTTGCTCCGGCAGGTCGCCCGAGGCGTCGCGGATGGTGGTGATGCCGTTGGCGATGTACAGCGGCAGCAGCGCCTTGTTTTCTTCGATCAGCTCGGGACCGCCGCCGAAGTGGACGTGCATGTCCCACAGGCCGGGCAGCAGGTAGCGGCCGCCGGCATCGCTGCTGCGGGCGGCATGCCAGGCGGCGGCGACAGCGGCGTCGGGGCCGCTGGCGACGATGTCCTGGCCGCGCACGGCGACGGCCTGGTCGTCGAGGATGCGGGCGTGGGCCACGTCGACCACGCGCGCATGGCGGATCAGCAGGTCAGCGTGGGCGGGCGGGGCCGCATGGGCAGTCGAAACGACGAGGCCAAACAAAAGGGCGAGCGGGCGGAAAGGGGACATGACAGGACCGATTCAAATGCAGAGGGTGAGGAAATCCGGTCCCACGCTTTGCACGTGGGAATTGGAAATTTTACCATCGGCTCTGCCAGCCCGTCCGGGAGTCCCGGCCGCCTGGTCGACGCGTGTTTACATGTCGAGGAACATTTCGAAACCGCCGTAGATCAGGCGTTTGCCGTCGAAGGGCATGTTCTCGGGCTGCATGAACTCGGCCATGCGCGGGTCTTTCATCACCTTGTCGTTGCACTCGTCGCGTTTGGCGCGCGATTCGTAGATGATCCAGGAGAACACGACCACTTCGTCTTCCTGCAGCATGACGCTTTGCGGGAAGGAGGTGAGCTTGCCGGGCTTGACGTCGTCCGCCACGCATTCGCGATATTCCTGCGCGCCGTGTTCGCGCCAGATCGCGCCGCATTTGCGCGACATGTCCTTGTAGGCGTCAAGCTTGTTCTTTGAAACCGGTACAACGAAACCATCGACGTAGGGCATGATCGTTCTCCTTTGATTGCTTGGACCTCATCAGGGAAGGCAGGTTCCGGCGGCGCCCGTGAAATGGTCCGGGACAAGCCGGTCCGCGGCCGGGACTGGTCGATTATAGGGAATTGCGCACACGGGGTGGCGCGCAACGCAAGCGTGCCGGCGTCTATTTGCCGAGGATTGCGTTGTCGAGCTCGCTAAGCTGCTGCAGGCGGCGGCTGGTGAGCAGCGCGCGCACGCCGGATGAGGGCATCGCGGGGTATTTGATCGAGGTGAACAGTTCCATCGCGTCGCGGTAGGCCAGCCAGGCTTGTTGCGTCTTTTCGACGCCGGATTTGCGGATGTTGCCGAGGTAGGAGTCTGGCGCGGGCGCGGCCTGCATGAACTGGCGGTAGGTGGCGTTCATCTTTTCTTCCATTTTTGAAAATTCCGTCTCGGAGAAGCCGGGCAGTTTGCCTTCCTGGAAGTCTCCGACGTCGCGTCCAAAGCGTTCGAGCTCGGCTGCTTCGACTTCGGCCTGGATGCGTGCATGCGCGACACTCGACGTATCCGTTTCGTTATCGCGACGGTGCTGGGCGAAATAGCGGACAGCCTGCAAGGCCATGTCGAAGCCGACCTGCTCCTTTGGCGTCCAGCCACGGGACAATGAAGCGAACTCGTCCCCGTGCGCTTTCATGGCGGCACGGCGTTCGCGGACGCCGGCGCAAGGGGCCGTGCCTGGTGCGTCGTCGCAGCGGTCGAGACGCTCGCGCGCGCCGCGCTGGACCAGGTGCTTCAGCCGGGACTGCATTTCCGCGGCGCTGCCCGGGCTGCTGCACGCGAAGCGCATCGCCAGGCCGAGGTTGGGCGCTACGCCTTCCCCGTTTGCGTAGAGCATCATCAGGACGGAATTGTTGTTGGTGCTGAAGGCACAGTCGCGCACCGCCTGCCAGTCGGCCTCGGCGGGGGACTTCATGGACAAGGTTCGGTCGTAGAGGGCGCGGGCATCGCAGCGGGGGGATGCGGGGAGGCGCGGCATGTCTTGCGCGGGAACCCGCTGGTAGCGCACGCGCTGGCATTCGACGGTCACCTCGGCCTGCGCGCGGCGGTCCTTGTTGGTACCGACCAGGTAGGGGTAGGGGAAGGCCAGGGCTGCACCGCCCAGCAACAGGGCAGGGAGGACAGCGAGCCGCAGCGCCCGCAGGCGAATGTGGTTGGAGTTGGCCATGGCAGTCTCCTCGTGGGCGCCCGTGGGGAGCGGGGCCGAAAGTTCCGGGCGGAAAATTGAACGCTACCGCAGGCGGGACGGCGATGAGGTGAGCTGGCGCAATTGCTCGCAATTTATCCATTATCGTGCGCGCTTGCCTGCCTCATCCGACAGCGGCGCTGCCAGCATCGCAACACAGGAAAATTTTTACCGAGCGGAAAAACACAGGCGGCGAAATCGGGTCTAAAATTCCGTCCGTAAATGATTCCTGACGCCAACCACTTCGGTTGGCGTTTCGCTTTTTAGGCCAGGTTGGCAGTTTTTTACTGAACGAAGCCGGCAATACTGAAGAGTTGCTGTCCCAGCGCTCACTTGCGTGAACCCGAGCCTCGACTTCAGCAAAAACGCCGGCCCGGCGTCTTCAACCGCTATTGGATCAATGCACAATCACGCTCCTTCCCCTACCTCGAGCCTGCCCGTTTCGCTCAACCATGCCTACGCACAGGGCCTCGCCCTGCCGCTGCTGTTCACCTTGTTCGGCCTCATCATGGGTTCGTGGGCAGGCCGCATTCCGGCCCTTGCGGCCGGCGTACACGTGTCGCATGCCGCCTTGTCCATGGTGTTGCTGTGTGGCGGCCTGGGCGCCGTCGTCTCTTACCCGGTGTCCTCCTGGCTGATGGGCAATTACGGCGCCCGCAAGACGCTGCTGGCTTCCGGCCTGGCCTTGCTGGCTGACCTGGTATCGATCGGCATGGCGTCCACGGTGCCGCGCCTGATGTTGTCGGTGCTGGTGCTCGGCATCACGGCGTCCACCTTCGATGTTGCGGTCAACTCGGCCGCGACCAAGCGCGAGAAGCAGACGGGCAAGTCGGAATTGTCGAAGCTGCATGGCCTGGGCTGCGCCGGCGGCCTGGCGGGCGCAACTTTGGGCAGCATGATGGCCAGCCTGCACATCGCTCCCGGCACCCACTTCCTGATGCTGGCCGGTCCGCTTGCGCTGCTGCTGTGGACCGCTTGCCAGATACTCGATACCGGCGATGCCGGCGAGCTGGTGGAGAAAAAGAGGTTCGCGCTGCCGCGCGGTCCGCTGGCGCTGCTGGGCGCGATCGGCTTCCTCGGCTCGATGGCTGAAGGCAGCATCGCGGACTGGAGCGGCGTGTTCCTGCGCGAGCACTTTCATGCTACCGATGGCATGGCGCCGCTTGCGCTGTCGGCGTTCTCGGTGACGATGCTGACCTCGCGCATGGCGGGCGACCGTCTCAAGGCGCGTTATGGCGCCAGGCAGCTGGTCAGCGGCGGCGCGGCAGCCGCGGCGGCCGGCCTGTTCTTTGCCGTGCTGTCGCCGAATGCGCTGCTGGCGCTGGGTGGCTTTGCGGTGGCCGGTCTTGGTCTGTCGCTGGTGTTTCCTTTCGTATTTTCGGCGGCGGGCGCACAAGGACCGGCGGCGCTGGCCGGCGTGGCGAGCATGGCATACAGCGGCAGCCTGATGGGCCCGCCCGCGATTGGCGCCATTGCGCAAGGCCTGGGCATGCAGGCGGCGATCAGCTGGATTGCGGTGCTGGCC